>JAIPIO010000028.1 GCA_021734595.1 Kiritimatiellales bacterium
CAGAAGTAGATGCCGCGGTAGCCGGGCCTGATGTTCGTTGCGCCCAGCTCTTCCAGTTCCTTGACGCCGCACTCCTCCACGCCGGAGGCGAGCTGTCCGAAGTAGCAGTCGTTTATCTGGTAAGTATATTCCTGGTTTTTTTTCATGCCGCGAACTCCTCAGGTTCTTTGCCACACGGCGCTGATGCGGTCGAGATAGGTGAGTTCAATTTTTATATGGCCCAGCCCGTCGAGCCGCAGCTGCGATGCGACGGTGCGCAGGGCGGTATCCGGCGTGTTGCAATCGGAACTGAGATGGGCAAGGAAAACGTGTTCCAGCGTGTCGGCGGCGCATTCGGAGATGAGCCGCGCGGCGTCGATGTTGGAAAGATGGCCGGCGGAACTCCGTACCCGTTGTTTAAGGAATGCCGGTCTTGGAGCATCAAACAACAGATCTTCATCATGGTTGGCCTCGACAATGATCGCATGGCAGCCGCTCAGCCTATGACGGACCAGCGCGGTTGCTTTTCCCATGTCGGTTACGATGCCTAGGGCACAGGTGTTTGATTCGATCCTGAAGCCAACGGGATCAATGGCGTCATGCGCAATTTCGAACGGGTGAATCGTCAGGTCGCCAAAGATGATGGAAGAGCCGGTGACAAAGGGGGAGCTCTGTACGGTGTGCGGGGCGGTGTTGCCCCGTGAGTTCTTCTTCGCGTGGGCCGCGTTGATGCTCGACTGGATCGCCTCGTAGGTGCCTTGATTGGCGAATACCGGAATGCCGTACCGTTGCTGCATGAGGCGGATTCCCGCAATATGGTCGGTATGCTCATGCGATACCCATATGCCGTCAATGCTTTCGGGCTCGACACCGATTTCGCCGAGGCGGATGGCCATCTGCTTGGCACTCAATCCGGCATCGATCAGAATCCTTGTCTTACCCGATGCCACGTATGTTGCATTTCCTGAACTGCCGCTGGCCAGCACGCAAACCTGTAAACTCATCATATACTCCTGAAATCAGCCGCGCATAATAGTGGATATTCCCAGCTTAACAAGCTTGAGAAATGCGACCGAACAGGTATTTTTAACCCATGGCTGATCAACGACTAGTTTTAAGACAGGATATGCGGATGCAGCAGATTCTTGCGCCGCATCTTTTCCAGTCGTTGGAAATTCTGCAGATGCCGCTGCTGGATCTGCAAGCCATGATCCGGCAGGAACTCTCGGAAAATCCCACGCTGGAGTCGGCGTCGGACAGTCCGGAGGAGCGGATTGAGATCGAACAGGCCAGTGCCGACGCGGAACGTGATGCTGCGGAAAAGTTCGACGACGAATTCGCCATGCTGGCGCAGCTCGGTGAAGAGTGGGGCGACAGCATGTACGAGGGGCGTGAAATAAGGCGCAACACGGAAGCCGAAGAGAAGTACCAGTTTATGATGGATTCCCTGTCCGAGGCGGAATCGCTACAGGATCAGCTGTTGGACCAGCTCGGACTGTCGGGTTTGAGCGAAAATGAAAAAAAGATCGGAGAGCTGGTCGTCGGCAACATCAACGATGACGGCTACCTAACGCTTGATCTCGAAGAATTGCTGACCACACCGAACTTCCCCTTGGAGATGTTCGAAAAAATACTGACGGTGATCCAGGATTTCGAGCCGGCCGGTGTGGGGGCCCGGACGCTGAGCGAATGCCTGCTGCTTCAGCTTAAACGCATGGGGCGTGAAAACACCCCGGAAGCGGAACTGGTCGCCAATCATCTTGATCTGCTCGGTGCGCACAAGTACGACGACATTGCCAAGGCGATGGGGATCAGTCTGGAACGGGTTAAGGAACTGGCGCAGGCCGTGTCGGGACTTGATCCGAAGCCGGGTCGCAATTACACCTCGGAGCGGGTGGAGTATGTTACCCCGGAAATCATTGTGGAGAAGAAGGGCGGTGAGTATGTCGTCACCCAGAACCGCAAGCCCTATCCCTCGCTGTTCATCAGCAAGAAATACATACAGATGATGAAGGATCCGGCCACGACCAAAGAGGTGAAGAAGTACATTCGCGAAAAGATCACGAAAAGTAAGCAGTTTATCCAGAGTATCGACCAGCGGATGCAGACCATCTATCGGATTGCCAACGAGATTGTCAGAATCCAGCGCGACTTTCTCGACGATGGTGTCTTGCGTCTCAAACCGCTGAACATGAAGACCGTGGCGGAATTGCTGGGCGTTCATGAAACCACCGTCAGCCGAGCCACCACCAGTAAATACATGCAGACCCCGCAGGGGATCTATGAAATGAAATATTTTTTCCGGCCCGGCATTGTAACCGCCAGTGGGGAGTCCATTTCCAATGAAAGCGTCAAGGCCACACTGGTTCAGATTATTGCATCGGAGAACAAGGCCAAGCCGTATTCCGACACCAAACTGGTGAAGCTGCTGGAAGAGCAGGGGATCAAGATTGCCCGCCGCACGGTCGCTAAATACCGCGATCAGCTCAAGATACTGCCCTCGCATTTGCGGAAGAGTATCTAAAACTGAGGCGTGATTTTTCCAAACATTGGAATTTTTATTCCAATGTTTGGAACTCCGGAAACCGATAACCAATAACCGGTAACTTCCGCTACGCTTCCTTCTTCTTCTGCCGCAGATTCCTGATCTGCATCTGCGCAATCATCATCAGTTGGCTGGTGGTCCAGTACAGGACCAGCCCCGATGGCATTTTATAGAAGAAGAACAACATCATGACCGGCATCATGTACATCATCATTTTCTGATTGGGGTCGCCGGATGAAGGCGTCAGCTTCTGCTGCCACAGCATGGTGGCAGACATTAGCAGCGGCAGGATGTTAAGCGAATCGATGCCGGGGAGGGCGATTTTGCCCGCAAAGAGGTTTTCCGCCGAGCTCAGGTCGGAAATCCACAGGAAGCCGGCGTAGCGCAGCTCGATTGCGTTGCGCAACACGGTGAACAGCGCGATAAAGACCGGGATCTGGACAAACATCGGCAAGCAGCCGCCCATCGGGTTCACTTTGTTCTGCTTGTAGAGCAGCATGGTTTCCTGCTGCAGTTTCTGCGGGTTGCTTGCGTGCTTCGCCTTCAGTTTCGCAATTTCGGGCTGCAGCGTCTGCATCTTCTTCATGCTTTCGGTGCTCTTATGGGTGAGCGGCCAGAAGACGATGCGCATCAGCAGGGTAAGCAGGATAATGGCGATGCCGTAGCTGGGAACAATGCTGTAGCATTTGTTGAGTGTCACGAGCAGGAATTTGCGGATCGGCTCCATGACGATGTTCATAAACGACCAGAAACCGATGGTTTCAAACTCCATCACGCCTTCCATGTTGTAACCGGAGTCTTTGAGAATGGAATATTTCTTGGGGCCGACATAGTAGCTGTAGCTTATTGCGTAGTCGCTGTTGGCGGAGACGACTTCCGGCTTGAAGTTCAGCGTAGCGGCAATATCAACGGGGGTTGATTTTTTCCCGGTACCGTCGCGGCTTGAAAGAACCGATATGGTGCACGTGGGTTCCTCCGGACGGAGAATCTGGGTGAAGAATTTATTCTTCGCGGAAACCCAGTCGACCTGCACATCGCGCATGTCTTCCGGCACGATGTCGATTTCCATTCTCTGCCCTCTGTAGAGCGAGTTCAGCTTTTTGCCCCAATAGTTGATTCCACCCGCCGGGGTGTAGGAGTCTACACCCAGGGTGGGAAGTCCGCGCATTTTCTGTACATTGTCGGGATTGCGCATGCGCCCGGTTAGAATGCGGATGGACGGAAGCGTCCATGGGTCGGAACCCTGGTTGATGAACCGGTCGCTGATCTTCATCAGGTAATCGTCTTCCAACGAGACGGTGCGTTCGAATGCAACCGCGGAGCCCCATTGTTTTGTGAATACAATCTCCCTGCCGGACGTGCCGGGTTTCATGCGGAGTGCACTGTCCGTTCCGATGCCCTTTAGCCCGCTGTACGCCAGCGCATAGGCATCGGAAAAATCGAGAACAACCGGATTGCTGTCCGCGGTTTTTAGTTCGGGATAGGCTTTCAAGGTGACGGACCGGATGGCACCGCCCAGCGAAGAGAACTCCACGCGGAGCACTTCATTTTCGATGGTTGCCAGAGTCTCCTCAACGGAGGGCTCATCGGTCGCCGGCAGCTGCACCGGTTCGGCGATGGGCGCGGGGGCCGCCTTCAGGTCGGTTTCAGCGGGAAGGGTGCCGGGGGCTTCCTGGGCCGGGGCGGGCTGTGTTTCCGCGGCAGGAGGTTGTTTCTTGGGAAATTTTGGTGCGATATACTTCTGGTCGATCATCATCCACACCGGAATCAACAGAACCAGCACAACAATGGGTATTAAATCTTTTTTATTCATAGTTTTCAAATCCTTGTTTTCTTCTCCGGCACGGGATCTATTCCGCCCGGATGAAACGGATGGCATTTACATACTCTTTTAAACGTCAGCCAAAGACCCCGCACCATACCATGTCTCCGAAGGGCTTCAATGCAATAGTTCGAGCAGGTGGGATGGAACCGGCAGTGCGGACCCAGCCACCCGCTGATTGCTTTTTGGTAAAACCGGACCAGTAGAATCGCGGTTTTTGCTGGTATCGATGTAGGTTTGTTCTTCATGGATACTGTTAGCAAAATGAATTCCAGTCAGGCGGGCGAATTCTTCTGTCCTGTATCGTTCGTTACCAACTCCTGTTCCGCCGTTGCTTTATTTTCCCCGGAAATAACTCCGGCACGATGGGCAAGCTTCAACAGCTCGCCGACGATTTCCGGCCACGAGGCTTCGATTGCGGCCCGACGACCGACGAGAATAACATCCGCATGTCCGGAAAAGTATGGCCGGCAGTTGCGGTAAGCTTCCCGCATACGTCGCCGGACGCGGTTGCGCTGGTTGGCCCGCAGGCTGACTTTCTTGCTGGTGATCACTCCCAGCCGCAACGAAGCGTCCGCGCCGCTTCTGAGCCACAGCACCATATAGCGTCCGACCCAGCGCCGCTTCTGTGCGAATGTTTCCGAAAAAAGAGTGGATTTAACCAGTCGGTGCCTAGCTGACAGACACTTGTCAGGCCCGCTGTGCGGGCCTGTTGTCATATCCGATTCCGATTCCCTGTGGGGGAATTCCGGCATGTGTAATTCCTTAAACCGTAAGGCTTTTACGCCCTTTTTGGCGGCGGCGTTTCAGGATAGCGCGTCCGTCTGCAGTGGCATTGCGTCCGCGGAAACCGTGCTTACGGGCACGCTTGATTTTCGATGGGTGATATGTACGCTTCATCTTCTAAATTCCTCTTCCGTTCTAAAAAGCAGGTAAAACTACCAATAAATCCGGCGATGTCAAATCCTAATACGGCAAAAGAACCGCAGGCGGGCGGTGCCTGATTCGCGGCTTCCAGCGGTTGGAGGAATTTTTCCGATGACTGGAAAACCGCGCTGCCGTTTTTCCAGAGTTTGGAAGCTTTCCAGTTTCCGGTTGAAATGACCGGTTTTCTGCTCCATCATGCTCCGATTATGAAAAAACAAAACATCAGCGGCGGTATAAATTTGGAGGATTTTGTGGATAACAGTGAAAAACGGATCGATGGACGCAAGCCGGACGAAATGCGTCCGATCAGCTTTACCAAGGATTTTATCACCTCGGCCAAAGGGTCGGTGCTGGTGGAAATGGGCAATACGCGCGTGATCTGCACGGCCAGCGTGGGGGAGAACGTGCCCGGCTGGATGCGGTTCCAGAACGTGCCCGGCGGATGGGTGACGGCGCAATACAGCATGCTGCCCGGCGCAACGCAGGACCGCAGCAAGCGCGAGGCTACCCAGGGTAGGATCGGCGGGCGCACCATGGAGATCCAGCGGCTGATCGGCCGCTCCATGCGCGCGGTGGTCGATTTGAAGAAGCTTGGCCGGCGGCAGATCTATCTGGATTGCGACGTGATCCAGGCCGACGGCGGAACCCGTACCGCTTCCATCACCGGGGCGTTTGTTGCACTGAAACTGGCCGTTGGCCGCCTGATGAAAGAAGGTCTGATCAAGGAAGACCCGATTATCGAAGGACTGGCCGCCATCAGCGTCGGTATCAGCAAGCAGACCCCGATCCTCGACCTCTGCTACCTGGAAGACTCCTCCGCCGAAGTCGACGCCAACTTTGTGATGACCGAATCCGGCAAACTGATCGAAGTGCAGGGCACCGCGGAGGGCGCGCCGTTCAGCAAAGACGAGCTGCTTAAAATGCTGGAGCTGGCTGAAAAAGGTGTGGCGGAACTATTGGAGAAACAGAAGGAAGTTCTTGGATAGGAACATTGGAACCACAGATAACCACAGATAGACACGGATGCAATATCTGTGAATATCAGGTGAATCCGTGGTTCGTAATTCACGGAGTCTGATTGATACTTAGGGAATTAATGAAAGTTGATATGTCATCGGAATCCATTGGCCGCCGTTTGAGAGCCGCATCTGATTTGCGCGATTTGTGCCTGAAGCTCAGAACCGCCGGGCAGGATATCAATGCGACTCAGTTGAAAGAATCCTCGCTCAGGTACGGAAGCCGGAATGCAGAGGAAAAAATATAGAGATATGACCCGTTTTCACGAATCTAGTCTCAAGGGAATCAGGGAACCCGCCTTGACATAAGCACAACTTTTACTTACACAGGTCGGCTCGATTCCGTAACGGAAGATGATCCGCCGTTTAAAACAGGACGGTAGCGATGGGCGTTGCCTGATTTATAAGCCAAGTTAAAAGGAAAATCTATGAATGACAAAGCCAAGATAATCTACACGATCACCGACGAAGCACCGGCGCTTGCCACACGTTCCCTGCTTCCAATCATTGAAGCCTTCACCGTCGCGGCGGGTGTGGCCGTTGAAACACGCGATATTTCCCTGGCGGGCCGTATCCTTGCGGCCTTTCCGGATGCGTTGGCCGACGGGCAGCGCGTCTCCGATGCCTTGGCGGAACTCGGCGAACTAACCATGACGCCGGAAGCCAACATCATCAAGCTGCCGAACATCAGCGCTTCGGTTCCGCAGATGCATGCGGCGATCAAGGAGCTTCAGTCCAAGGGTTTCGCGATTCCTGATTATCCCGAAACCGCAACGACCGAAGCCGAGCAATCCGCCAAGGCCCGCTACGACAGGATCAAGGGCAGCGCGGTCAATCCCGTACTCCGCGAGGGCAACTCCGACCGCCGCGCAGCCGTCGCGGTGAAGAAATATGCCCAAAACCATCCGCATCCCATGGGTGACTGGTCGCCCGATTCCAAGTCCGTTGTTTCCAGCATGCCGGGCAACGACTTCTATGAAAACGAAACGTCCGTCACAGTGCCGGAAGCGACCACCGTCCGGATTGAGTTGATCGCCGACGACGGCACCACGACGGTGCTCAAGGACGCTCTCGCACTGCAGGCAGATGAAGTGCTCGATGGTACCTTTATGAGTGCCAAGGCGCTGGAGGAATTCCTTGCCGGTCAAATCATCGCGACCAAGGAGGCCGGTACGCTCTTCTCGCTCCACATGAAGGCGACCATGATGAAGGTCTCGGATCCGATCATCTTCGGCCATTGTGTAAAGGTCTTCTTCAAGGATGTCTTCGAAAAGCATGCCGATGTTATCGCCGAACTCGGCGTTGACGTGAAAAACGGCTTCGGCGATCTTTGCGCGAAAATCAAAACTCTCCCTGCCGAAAAACAGGCGGAGATCGAAGCGGATATCGCCGCCGTCTATGAATCCGCCCCGGACATCGCCATGGTTAATTCCGACAAGGGGATCACCAACCTGCACGTGCCCAGCGATATTATTGTCGATGCCTCCATGCCGGCCGCCATCCGCGCCTCCGGTCAAATGTGGAACAAGGATGGCCGGCAGCAGGACACGAACTTTATCATTCCCGATCGTTGCTACGCCGTCATCTACGCGGAAACCATCGAGTTCTGCAAGAAGAACGGCGCTTTCGATCCCCGCACGATGGGCACCGTGCCGAACGTCGGCCTCATGGCTCAAAAGGCCGAGGAATACGGCTCCCACGACAAGACCTTTGAAATTCCAATGTCTGGAAAGGTCCGCGTCAGCGATGCCGCGGGGAATATCCTCATCGAGCACGAAGTGGAGCAGGGCGATATCTGGCGCGCCTGCCAGGCAAAGGACGCACCGATCCGCGACTGGGTGAAACTGGCCGTGGCCCGCGCCCGCGCCACCGGCACGCCGACCGTCTTCTGGCTCGACGAAAACCGCGCCCATGACGCGCAGCTCATCGCCAAGGTCGAAACCTACCTTCAGGATCACGACACGGAAGGGCTGGAGATTTACCTCATGCCCCCGGAAGAGGCCACTCGCTATACACTGGAACGCGCCAAGGCCGGCGAAGACACCATCTCGGTAACCGGCAACGTTCTGCGCGACTACCTGACCGACCTCTTCCCGATCCTTGAACTGGGTACCAGTGCCAAGATGCTCTCCATTGTTCCGCTCATGAACGGCGGCGGTCTCTTCGAAACGGGCGCCGGCGGTTCCGCGCCGAAGCATGTGCAGCAGTTTGAAAAGGAAAACCATCTGCGGTGGGATTCCCTCGGGGAGTTCCTTGCGCTGGGCGTATCGCTGGAGCACCTCGCCAATGTTTTCGATAACCCGAAGGCCCAGGTTCTCGCCGACACGCTCGACGCGGCCATCACCAAGTTCCTGGAAGAAAACAAATCGCCGTCCCGCAAGGTCAACGAGCTCGACAACCGCGGCAGCCACTTCTACCTTGCGCTCTACTGGGCGCAGGCGCTCGCCGCGCAGGACGCGGACGCCGACCTCAAGGCGCGGTTCGCCCCGCTGGCCGAAACCCTGGCCGCGAACGAAGATAACATCGTGAAGGAACTCATCGCAATTCAAGGCGTTCCCATGGACATCGGTGGCTACTACCGCCCCGACGAAGAACTCGCGTTCAAGGCCATGCGCCCGAGCGAAACCTTCAACGCCGCACTAGCCTCACTCTAGGTGGTCAGAACGGAGCTGTATGTGAAAACCTCCGTCTTTGACCGGGGCGTTTTGTCAATGATCGCGTGAATTTTCGATGGTTGGAACGTCTGAAAGGAGCCTCGTGAAGTGTGCTTCATCTGGGCGACGGGGGTCATCATGTAGGCTCGCTTGATTGGTTGGCTTAGTTTTATTGCGATCTCGTTGGGCCTCTCCCTGTAATTCCCAAATACCCGAACATAATCATGACGCAAGTTCCGCCTATATGGAACTTCCATGGGCGAGGTTCCTCTAACAAAGACACCAGCAATGCAAGCAGAGTTAAAACCGCAAGAAAAACACATGCGATTCGCTGATCCCTAGGTAGCTTTGCTTTTTCTGATTTCATTTTTATAAAGCCAACAATTAATATACGACTGACGTTTTCCCCGATAAGTTCGATGTAAAGACTAATACGTAGAGGTTGCACCGTCAATTGGAAGCTCGAAAAAGCCTGAAAACAGGGATGTAGTTTTCTACAGGGAAAAAGACGCGATATATTTTACCCATACTATCAGGATATAAGTCTGACGTAATATCCGGGTTTTTAATATGTAAAAATGAATCACAGAGCAGGCCTGCAAACCTTATCCAGCGGATCAATATTCCAATGGTTGGAAGAAGCACGACTGAAAACTTCCAATGGTTGGAAAAATGCGGCATTGTTTTTCCAACCATTGGAAAGGGGTATGGAGGATAGCCATGAAGTTTGGACGTATGTTTTCAATCATTGGGATGGTGCTTTCGGTTCTTGCGGCGACCCATGCCGCGCCTGCGAAGCCCAATGTGCTGTTTATCGCCATCGACGACCTCAACGACTGGGTCGGCTGCTATGGAGGGCATCCGCAGGTGAAAACCCCGCACATCGACGGGCTGGCGGCACGCGGCCTGAGATTTTCCGAGGCGCATTGTGCGGCGCCCGTCTGCGGGCCGTCGCGCGCCGCAATCATGTCGGGGCTGGCAACCGTCCGCAACGGAGTCTATTCCAACAACGCCAACTACCCGAAGCGGTTGCCCGGTGTGCAATCGATGCCGGAATATCTGCGGGAAAATGGCTACCACACGCTTGGCGCAGGAAAGCTCTTCCACGGCAGCCATCCCAAAGGCGCGTTCGACGACTATGCGCCGCCGGGCACGCTGCCGTTTCCAAAAGAGGCGATCCTTAATTCCAATCAAAAGCCGGTCTACGAATACCGGTACGGCGACAAGGTCATTACATTCCCCAGAAACGGCATGCCGGCCGATCGCATCTGGCAGGCGAACCATACGTTTGACTGGGGGCCGCTGGATCTGCCGGATAACGAGTTCCGCGACGCCCAGATGATAACCTGGGCGATGGAGCGCCTTAAAGAACCTCGCGATAAGCCGCTTTTTCTTGGAGTGGGTTTCAACCTGCCGCATCAACCGCTGTATGCACCTCGGCGTTTCCATGATCTATACCCAACTAACTCGGTCATCCTGCCGCCATCCAGAGCGGATGATCTTGACGATCTTTCCGAAGTGGGCCGGGACTATGCGCTGATTCCGACCACGTCCGGCACCCACGCATCGGTGGTGAAGTACGGTCAGTGGAAGAATGCGGTTTCTAGCTATCTGGCGACCGCATCCTTCGTCGACCACCTGATCGGGCAGCTGATCCAAACACTGGAAGCGAGCTCCTATGCGGACAACACCTGGATTGTCCTGTGGTCGGATCACGGCTGGCATCTGGGGGAAAAGGAGCACTGGGGCAAGGCGACCGGCTGGTACCGCTCGACGCGCGTTCCGTTTATCATTGTGCCGCCTAGGTCACAGCCGTCAGCCGACTTCAAACCTGGCCGCGTCTGTGAGCGTCCGGTGAACCTGCTCGATCTGTATCCCACCATTGTGGAGATGACCGGCCTGCCCGAAAAAACGGGACTCGACGGACGCAGCCTGTTGCCGTTGCTGAGCGAGCCCGATAAAGCATGGGCGAAACACACGATTACCACCTTCGGGCGGGGAAACCATGCGGTCAGTGCCGGCCGCTGGCGCTATATCCAGTATTTTGACGGAGCGGCCGAGCTGTATGACCGCGCCAAGGACCCCAAAGAGTGGACCAACCTGGCCAACCACCCCGAATGCCGGGAACGGATCAAACAGATGAAGAAGCTGGTGCCGGAGGAGCCGCAGTGGAAGCACTTTATCCGCTACGGCCGTTTCAAGGCGGTGGTTCCCGCGGACGGATCCAAAATCCTCCTTTTCAACCACGGTGTGCAAAACCATCTCGAGGAGCGTACTTCCGAGGCCGATAAATATCCCGATGTAGTGGCGGCCATCGAACGCTGGCTCAAGGAACATCCCGGCGCGGACAAGCGCATCGTCATTCCAGCGCCATAGTTCCGGCATCCGAGGTGTAGGGCGCGCTTCCCGTCGGCGGGAGCGCGCTTTCCACAACTACAGACCTGCGTGCTCCATCGGAATGGAAGCACGCCCTACATCGGCTACCTGTCTGGGCAGTGGTTTCCAATGACTGGAAGAAAGCGGAATACAAACTTCCAATGGCTGGAAAAATGCGGCATCTTTTTTCCAATGTCTGGAAATCAGATTCCAGCGATTGGAAACAGCTATGAGAGATTTTGAAACAAAGATTATGACGAAAGAGCAGATGCTGGCGGAGCGCGCCCAGCTGAAGGAGCAGGGGAAGACCGTTTCGTTTACGAACGGATGTTTCGATATCCTGCACCCCGGGCATGTGTCCTATATGCAGTTTGCTCGGCAGCAGGGCGATGTGCTGGTGCTGGGTATCAACTCGGACTCCTCCGTGAAGCGCAACAAGGGCAACGACCGGCCGATCGTCTGCGAGGAGGACCGCGCCAAGGTGCTGGCTGCCCTCGAGTGCGTGGATTACGTGGTGATATTCGACGAGGACGAGCCGCGCGAGCTGATCGCGGAAATCCTGCCCGATGTGCTGGTGAAGGGTGAGGATTGGGCGCACTACGTCAGCGGCCGCGAAGAGGTCGAGGCCAACGGCGGCAAGGTGGTGCTGGCCAAGTTTGTCAAAGGCCGCTCCACCACCAACATCATTCAGCGCATATTGGAAGTTTATGGGAAATCGGACGGGTCAGACTGATAGGACGGATAAAATGGCTATTAAATACATTGTTACAGGCGGTGCCGGGTTTATCGGCAGCAATATTGTCAGGGAACTCAACGCGCGCGGGGAGGATGATATCCTGATCGTCGACGAGCTGGAGACCGGGGAAAAGTGGAAAAACCTGGTGGGGTTGCGCTACGAGGACTACCTGGACAAGAACGACCTGTTCACGGTGCTGCAGGACGGGCTGCTGAACGGTGTGGAGGCGGTCTACCACTTGGGTGCTTGCAGCGCGACGACGGAGACGGACGCCGACTACCTCGCGGAAAACAACTATGGCTACACCCGTGCATTGTGCGAGGAATGCCTGACCCATGATGTCCGGTTTGTCTATGCGTCGAGCGCGGCAACCTACGGCGATGGCAATCTCGGCTATTCGGACGCCGATGAGGACACACCAAAATACAAGCCGCTGAACATGTACGGCTACTCAAAGCACATGTTCGACCTGTGGGCGCTCAAGAGCGGCGTGGCAAGCCAGATTGCGGGATTGAAATATTTCAACGTCTATGGCCCCGGCGAGGCGCACAAGGACGACATGCGCTCCGTGATTCACAAATCATACGGGCAGATTCTCGAAACCGGCGAGGTGAAGCTGTTTAAGTCGCACCGACCGGACTACAAGGACGGCGAGCAGGTGCGCGACTTTGTCTACGTCAAGGACGCTGTGGCCGAAACGCTGTGGTTTGGTGAAAACCGCGGGGTCAGCGGCATCTTCAACTGCGGAACCGGCATTCCGCGCTCGTGGGTGGATCTCGTTTCCGCCACCTTCCGCGCGATGAGCAGGGAACCGAACATCACCTTTATCGACATGCCGGAGCACCTGCAGGGAAAATACCAATATCACACGCAGGCCGATCTGACCAAGTTGCGCGCCGCAGGATACGATGCGGAATTCACCGCGCTGGAAGATGGCGTCACCGACTATGTGCAGAATTATCTGATGTCGGCAGAATAATTATTCGGCCGGCCTATTACTTGATCGCTTGATCCAACGTCAGTTTAATTACCGTGTCGTATTCGTTCACCGGTTCCGGCGGCAGCGTGATGCTGAGTGCGCTTCCGTTCTGCTCAAAGGTGGCATCGTTTCCATTGGCGAGAAAGACCGCCTTGGTCACATTGACCGTCAGACCGCTCAACGCGATCTTTCCGGTTTCCGGCAACTTGAGAATATGCAGGTAAAGTATATTGCCGGCCTTGTTCACGCTGATGTCGCCCCACTCTGGGCGAGCGGGCAGGGGATTGGGACGGGTATCGAGCAGCGACTCGCTGTTGAGCTTCATCCAGCGCCCGATGGCCCGGTACCGCTTGACCGCTTCCGGATCCAGCTTGCCGTTGCCCATCGGCCCGTTATTGAGAAGATAGTTGCCGCCGGAGCAAACCGTATAGACAAAGCGTTCGATCAGTTCCTTCTCGGGATGGTAGTAGCACTCGCCATGGGTCTTGTAGGCATACGAGGAGCTGACGCTGTCCGGCGATTCGAAGTAGACCGGCAGTTTTTTCGTGGGGATCTCCTTGTCGCCGATGGAGACATAGTCGAACAGCGGCATGCTCTTCTGCTCTATCTTATCCTTGCCCTTGTAGATGATGCGGGAATTGATCAGGCAGTCTGGGCGGTATTTCCTGACCACGTTCCGGAACCGTTCCGCCCGCTCATAGGTCATCTCCACCGGGGTGTCGAACCAGATGGTGTCCAGTTCATAGTTCTTCATCAGTTCCTCCACCTGCGGGAGCGACTTCTTTCCGATGTAGCGGTCCATGTCGGGTTGGAAGTCGGCCGGCAGACCGGGGTGAAGCTCCTGCCGCTTGACCCGCTTGTTCAGGTAGGGTGCATCGGGTTCGTCCCAGTCCTGCGCCTGTGAATAATAGACGCCGAACTTCAGGCCATTGCGATGGCAGGCCTCGCACAGCTCCTTGATGATATCCCGTTTAAATGGGGTCGCATCCACGATGTTGTACGGGCTGACATGGGATTTGAAGAGTGCAAAGCCGTCGTGGTGTTTCGAGGTGATAATGACGTAGCGGATTCCGGCATGCTTAAACACCTGCACCCACTCCTCGGCGTCGAACTCGGACGGATTGAACTGCGCGGCCACCTGATGGTATTCATCGGCCGGAATTTTGGCCGCCACCTGTATCCATTCGGAATAGTGGTGTTCGGTGCCCCGGCCTTTGTATTCGCCGGCCAGCGGGGAGTAGGCTCCGAAATGGATGAAGGCGCCGAACTTGGCGTCGCGGTACCATTTATCCAGTCGCGCTTCCGAATCGGGCGTCTGCTTGAGATCGTCGGAAAAGCGATACTCGAACGTCTGGTTTGGTTTTCCCTTTTTCGGGGGCTTCTTTTTAGGGGCGGCGGCATTCGCCGACAAAACGGCACCCATGAAAACCACTGCCAGCAATACATTCCATTTCATTTTCTACCTCCCAGTTGTACGGCCAGAGATACAGCTTCCTTAGCCGAGTGTGCCACATGAATGCCTGGATCGGGCTGACCGTCGCGGCAGACCTCCCAGGTGTTGAGTCCAACCACAGGAACTTTCAGGCGCAGCCCGAATGCCAGTTCGGAAAGGGTTCCGTAGGCACCATGAACGGCGATTACGGCGTCGCACGAGCGCACCAGCAGCGCGTTGCGGTAGGCGCCGAGCCCGGAGGGGATGGCAATATCCATGAACTCGTTGGCTTCGGTCTTGTCCGTCCCCGGCAGAATGGCTACCGTCTGCCCGCCCGCCGATTTGGCGCCCTCGGCCGCCGCGCGCATCATGCCGTCGAGTCCGCCGCAGAAGAGAACCGCGCCGGCCTCCGCGATGCAACGCCCAACTTCCACACCCAGCGCATACTGCGTCGCGTCGCAGGCGTGGGGACCTAAAACACCAATATGTAGTTTCATGGGCGGAAGTTTCGGTTGCCGCGCTTAAAGATTCAAGTGTCAAATCCCAAGTTTTCCGCCACAGGCGGACCAGCCGTAGCCTTCGGCGTAGGCTGGCAAGTTTCTTTATTCCCAATATGAATTTCCGATTTCATATTTCTGATAATTATGTGTAACTGTCCGCATGCCGGAAGAAAGCAGACAATTTATCCATGGTGTTTTTCTCGCTGAACTGCAGGACTGGATCGGGCAGGCGGGCGAAAAGAAGTTCCGCGCCAAACAGATCTGGCACTGGCTCTACCACCGGCAGGTCGAAGCCTGGGAGGAGATGAGGAATATTCCCAAGACGCTGCGCGACCGATTGGCGGAAAGCTTTGTTTTCCAGGCATTGGAAAAACTCGAGGTGCAGGATTCAAACACGGGAACCCGCAAAATCCTAAGCCGCCTGTCGGACGGCGAACTGATTGAAGAGGTGCTGATTCCGGCGCCCAACCGCCGGACAGTCTGTATTTCGAGCCAGGTCGGCTGCATGTACGGCTGCGCCTTCTGCGCCAGCGGACAGCTCGGCGTGAAACGCAACCTGTTGGCCGGCGAGATCGTGGGGGAGGTGCTGGCGGCCCAGAAGGAGTACGGCGACCGGCTGACCAACATTGTATTCATGGGCATCGGCGAGCCGTTTGACAACTATGACGAAGTGATGCGGGCCATTCGCATCATCAACGACCCCGACGGCTTCTGCCTCGGTGCCCGCCGGATTACCCTCAGCACCTGCGGCGTCGTGCCCGGTATCCAACGGCTGGAAAACGAAGGCCTGCAGGTGGAACTCTCCGTTTCGCTGCATGCGCCGGTCGATGACCTGCGCGACAAGCTGATGCCCGTCAACGGCAGCTGGTCGCTGGAGGAGCTGATGGACGTGTGCCGGCACTACACCGCCGTGACGAAGCGGATCATCACCTTTGAATACACCATGATCCGGGATGTGAACGACACCGAGGAACTGGGTCGCCAGTTGGTGGGGCTCTTGCGTCGCTTCCCGTGCCGAGTCAACCTCATTCCGCTCAGCGAGATTGATGAATACGAAGGCAAAACCTCGCGCCCGGAACGTGTGGATCTGTTCCAGCGCCTGCTTGAAGACGAGGGCATTAACGTGACCGTGCGCCGCTCCAAAGGAACCGATGTCAACGCCGCCTGCGGGCAGCTCCGCAGCCGATCAATAAAAAATTCAGAATAGGTAGGGCGGTCTGTCCCAGACCGCCGCGGACGGCTGGGGACAGCCATTCCTACCAAAAAATCAAATAAGGGGAAACTCATGGCCAGAGTGAAGATTGAACTGCCGGAAACCTTTGCCTTCAGCACGGAGCTGGATGTGCGTATCACCGATATTAATTATGGCAACCACATGGGCAACGACGCGGTGCTCTCGATCATTCACGAGGCGCGGCTGCGCTTCCTCAAAAGCCGCGGGTTCAGCGAAATGGACTTCGGCGGATGCGGATCCATCATGCTCGATTCGGTGATTGTCTACAAGTCGCAGGCCTTCCACGGCGACCGCCTGAAAATCGAAATGGCCGCAACGGACTTCAACCGCCTTGGCTGCGACATCGTTTATCGCATCAGCAACATTGAAACCGGCAAGGATGTGGCCCACGCCAAAACAGGCATCGCCGCCTTCGATTACGAAAAGCAGCGGATCGTCCCGCTGCCCGCTGCATTCCGCGCCGCGATGGAATGAATTGCCTCTCCCGTTGGTCGTTGCCCCGCGCCGCAAACAGGCGGGGTCTCACTACGCAGATTTGTGTCCAGCCATTGGAAGTTCCTGATCGGAAAATTCCAAGTTTGCCTAACTCGACGGGCGTTTTCCGAGTAGGGTCAAATCGCTTCGGAGCCGCACATCACATACACTTCAAGTTCAAAAGGGCTGCACGGTAATTTTATTTAACCTTTTTTTGCAAAACCATAGTTATTGCTTTATCCAATGCCACGTTGAATTCTTCTGCACAATCCATCATTAAGAAGTGGTCAGCTTCTTTCAGGACGATGGCATCGAATGAAAACATATGACGGCGGTTTGCTTCATAGTTAATGGGCCACTGATCTCCGTTAACGGTAACGACTGGTATTCGTATTTCATCAAATATTTTAGCAGATCCCCCAGTAATATACTGTGACATCATCTCGTTCATAGCACTTAAGGCAATAGCAGGCGGGGCAGCAGACATATCTGAGAGAATCCACTCGCGAAGCTGTGGGTCGGTTTGGGATGAAATCATCTCCCCGGCGAATTGCCGGCTTCCTTTTTCAAAATCCTTTTCTAAAGGATCGATCATCTGATTAAGTACTTCGCGGGTCATCGGATATTCAATATTTTCCAGTGTATCAATACCGATTAACCCTATAACGCGGGTTGGCATGAGTCGGGCAGCTTCTGCGATTACCGAACCGCCCATAGAATGCCCTATCAGAATGACGCTACGACTACCTGTTGCTTCTGTTACGCTTTGAACATCCTCTCCGAAAGCCTTCATGGTATACTGTGAGCGTGCCGAACCTGAGTGGCCGTGACCGGCAAGGTCTATCATGACCACGCGATGCTTTTTAGAGAAATATGGTAACTGCGCACGCCAGTATCTGGCATCGCAGCTCCAGCCATGCACGAATACAAGTGTTGGTTCTCCAGTCCCGTAAATTTCATAAGAAATGGGCGTACCATCTTTAGAGGGAACAACCTTAGGCCATTCGGTTTGGGCCTGGACCAGACCAACAAAAAAAAACAGGATCGCAAAAAGGACGGTCAGGCTTGATGTTTTTCTTGTGGACAGCTTAATGGATTGTTTTTTAATTATACTATCATCATTATTTGGGTATTTCATTATCTTTTACCTTTTGCTCCATATGCACGTTACGGGTGGCCCGCTGTGCCTTGTTCGTTGCCTGTCTCAACAGGTGTTTTCACAGTAGGGCCAATCCGCTTGATCGCTCATTTTATGAGAATGTGTGTTCCATACCATGCCCCATAAAAAGGGATTTCATACTCATTTTATCCAAATATTTGCAGAGAATTAACATGGTAAATTCTCTTTTTCCATCAAGTGACATTCGGCTAGCCGTTGCTACTTCTGTCCACCCCTTTCTGAGTAATTCCCTGCTCGTATCCTTATGAATAAGAAGGAAGACATTGCCAGCCTTTTTAACCTTGAATTGCAGCGGCTCTTTCACATTATTCGAGGAATAATTAACTTTGTAGGTATCAAACTCTTCAGGAATCGATGTGAAAGCTTCACCTGAGCCATCAGTTCCATAAATATTCAGTCCCTTTTTGAATCTCATGAACGCGGCTTTGCTGTAA
>JAIPIO010000029.1 GCA_021734595.1 Kiritimatiellales bacterium
ATACAGCCCCATATCCAGCACTTGGCGCGCAAAACCGGGCTCCCGCGTAAAACAGTGCAGCACCCCGAGCCGGTCGGGATCGCCTTTCCAATCATTGGAAAACTCCTTCAGGATGGAAATGGTGTCCTCATCGGCATCGCGCGTATGTACCACTGCTGGTTTCTGGAATTCCGCCGCCAGCGCCAGGTTTTCGGCAAAGAGGGTTTTCTGCGCCGCGGCGGTTTCGGGAGAGTAGTAATAATCCAGGCCGGTTTCACCTACCGCTTTAACCACGGAATCGGACAGCAGGGAGCGCAGCCCATCCATATCGGGGTGCTGGCCGGCCTGATCACGGTCGTAACCCGCCGTGGCGGAAATAATCCCCGAATGTTCCGTTGCAAGCCGTTGGGCCAACCGGTTGGCCTCGGACGACCCTCCCACGGCGATCATCCGCAACACACCGGCCTCCAGCGCCCGTTCCAGCACCGGTCCGAAAGATCCATCTTCGATAAACCCATCAAAATGTACGTGTGAATCGATAAACATGATGTGCGCAGTAAACACGAATCGACGGCTGGAAATAAGCAAAAAATTCAGCAGGGGTGAAATGGGGACGGAAAGACCCTTTTTACTACAAAAATTTAATAAGATTCCCCTTGCAGAAATGAATGCCAGTCGGCATATTTGCGCGCCTTCGAAAAAAAAACGGTATTATTTAATTCCAAGAGGTTAGAGCTATGGGCAGAAAAGTTGAATTGGCAAAAGTACGGAACATCGGGATTATGGCGCACATTGACGCCGGCAAAACGACGGTTTCCGAACGTATTCTTTATTACACGGGTCGGTCGCACAAGATGGGGGAAGTGCATGACGGTGCCGCTACCATGGACTGGATGGTCCAGGAGCAGGAACGCGGCATCACGATTACATCCGCTGCAACCACCTGTATGTGGAAAGACCACATGATCTCCATCATCGACACCCCCGGCCACGTGGACTTCACGATGGAAGTGGAGCGCGCACTTCGCGTGCTCGATGGAGCCATCGCCCTGTTCTGCGCGGTAGGCGGTGTACAGCCGCAATCCGAAACCGTCTGGCACCAGTCCGAACGCTATGAAGTGCCTAAAATCGCTTTCGTGAATAAAATGGACCGCATCGGCGCTGACTTCTTTGGTGTGGTGGACGGCATCACCAACCAACTCGGTGCGAACTGCGTTCCGGTTGTTATTCCCATCGGCGCTTCCGACGACTTCAAAGGTGTGATCCACCTGATTACCATGAAAGCCCTGATCTTCAATGAAGACGACAAGGGAGCGGAGTGGGATACGGTTGAAATACCGGCCGATCTGATCGATACCGCCAAGCAGTGGCGCAACAATCTGGTTGAAAAGTGCGCTGAGCAAGATGAAGAAATGATGGAAAAATTCTTCGCAGAAGGCGACCTGTCCGAAGACGAAATCTGGGCCATCCTG
Organism: Kiritimatiellales bacterium; assembly: GCA_021734595.1. GTDB lineage: Bacteria > Verrucomicrobiota > Kiritimatiellia > Kiritimatiellales > Pontiellaceae > JAIPIO01. Next base: position 1,452 of record JAIPIO010000029.1, read on the forward strand.
CGCAAAGCGACTTGTGCCCGTGATGTGGTCCCGGCATTCTGCGGATCCGCCTTCAAGAACAAGGGCGTGCAGCAGTTGCTGGACGGTGTAATCAAAATTCTGCCGGCTCCGAACGAAATCCCGCCGATCATTTGCACGAAGAACCCGGAAAACCAGCGCAAGGTTGACGACAATGAAGTCTTCTCCGCCTTGGCGTTCAAGATCATGTCCGACAAGCACATGGGGAAACTGACCTACATCCGCCTCTACTCCGGCACGATCGAATCCGGCGCAACCATCTGGAACAGCACCCAACAGAAGAAGCAACGCATTGGACGACTGCTCCGCATGCACTCCAACCGCCAGGAAGCCATAGAGAAAGCCGTCGCCGGTGATATCGTAGCGGTAGCGGGTCTCTCCGACACCAAAACCGGCGACACGCTTTGCACACGGGAAGATGAGATCCATCTCGAAGCCATGGAGTTCCCCGCACCGGTAATCAGCATTTCCATTAAACCGGAAACGATGAGCGATAATGAAAAGCTCGGCGAAGCCCTGCACCGACTGGCGGACGAAGACCCGACCTTCACCGTTGCCTTCGATCAGGAAACCAGCGAAACCATTATTTCCGGCATGGGTGAACTTCACCTTGAAATTATTGTTGACCGTCTACGCCGCGAATTCGGCGTCGTAGCCGAGGTTGGACGCCCGGAAGTGGCGTATCGCGAAACCGCAACCATTGCCACGGAAGGCTCCTACAAGCACTCCAAGCAGTCCGGCGGGCGCGGCCAGTACGGCCATGTCGTGATGGACCTCGAGCCACGCAATCCAGGCGAGGGCTTCGAATTCATCAACAAAGTCGTGGGTGGACGCATTCCGTCCGAATATATTCCCTCCTGCGAGAAGGGTGTTATCCAGGCCTTGGAAGCCGGACCGTTTGCCGGCTACCCGGTCGTAGATATGAAAGTCACCCTGAAGGATGGATCCTACCACGAGGTCGACACGTCCGACTTCGCCTTCCAGATTGCCGCAAGGCAGGGCTTCAAAGAACTGTTCATGAAGGGACACCCGGAACTTCTGGAACCGGTCATGTCCATTGAAGTCACCACCCCGGACGAGTTCATGGGCGCCGTGAACGGCACCATCTGCCAGCGCCGTGGGCGCATCGATTCCATGGATGAACGCGGCGGCATGAAAATCGTCAGGGGGCATGTTCCGCTAAGCGAAATGTTCGGCTACTCCAACACGATCCGCTCCCTCACCCAGGGCCGGGCTTCGTTCACCATGCACTTCGAGCATTACGAAGCGGTACCGTTCTCGATTGCCGAAGAGGTTGTAAAGAAGCGCCGTACAGACGGTAAAGTCAGATAAGTTCCAACGATTGGAACCCGTCCAGTGAGGGATTTCCCATGGCTGGAAGAAAAAACAAAGCCCGTCGACTGACGGGCTTTCATTTTTCCAGTGGCTGGAAACTTTTTTTCAATGCTTGCAAATACTACTTCTTGTCTTTTGCAATCAAGCCTTTGATGTGCTCGACATACTTCACGGGACCGCCGTCCTGATAGCCGGTCTGGGCAACCGGCTTTCCGGCAGGGTTCAGGATAATCACGGTCGGAAAACCGCGGATGCCGAACTTCTTTGCCAGTTCATCATTCTGCTTGATTACCTCAGCGCCCTGTTTTGATTTGTTCCGCGGAAAGTCGAGCATCACCAGCACGAGGTTTTCCTTGGCATATTGTTTGAATTCACCTTTAGAGAACACCTCGTTGTCCAGCTTTATACACCAACCGCACCAGTCTGATCCGCTGAAGTCCAGCAGCATATACTTGTTTTCGGCCTTGGCCTTTGCAGATGCCTTCGAAAAATCCGTCTCCCATCCCTCGCCGGCCAGAACAGTCGACCCCAACAGTACAACCGCGCCCAACACTCCAAACCATTTCTTCATTCAATCCTCCTTTTTGACAACTATAGTAATTAACCTTTCGCTTTCAATACTATTCCATGGGACATAAGCACGGTAAATCCGTTCAATAAAGAAGCCCGCCAAACGGCGGGCTTCAGAACAGCACTGCGCTGGTTGATTAAAATCAGCAACGATCCAAGGCATTCAGACTGGTGAAAGCCTCTATCACGCGCGCCGTCATGGATTCCTGCGCCTTGCGCAGCCATGCACGCGGATCGTAGAATTTCTTATTCGGCTTGTCCACGCCCTCCGGATTGCCGAGCTGGCCCTGCAGATAGCCTTCGTTAGCTTTGTAGAAGTCGAGCACGCCTTTCCAAGTCGCCCACTGCGTATCGGTGTCGATATTCATCTTGATTACGCCGTAGGAGATCGCTTCGGTGATCTCTTCCGGAGAGGAACCGGAACCGCCGTGGAACACAAAGTCAACCGGATTGCCGGTTGTACCCAGTTTTTCGTTAATGTATTTCTGGGAGTTGTCCAGAATGGTCGGGGTCAGTTTCACGTTCCCCGGCTTGTAAACACCGTGCACGTTTCCGAAAGAAGCGGCAACGGTAAAGGCCGGGCTGATGGCCATCAGCTTTTCATAGGCATAGGCCACGTCTGCGGGCTGGGTGTAGAGCTTGGATTCGTCCATCCCGGTGTTGTCGACACCGTCCTCTTCTCCCCCGGTGCAGCCGAGTTCGATTTCCAAGGTCATGCCGATTTTGCTCATGCGCTCAAGGTATTTGCAGGAGATTTCAATATTCTCTTCCAGGGTCTCTTCGGAAAGGTCCAGCATGTGCGATGAGAACAGCGGTTTGCCGGTCTGTTCAAAGTTTTTTTCACCTGCCTCCAGCAGGGCATCGATCCACGGCAGCAGTTTTTTGGATGCGTGGTCTGTGTGCAGGATAACCGGCACACCGTAGGCTTCTGCCATCATATGCACGTGTTTTGCGCCGGAAACCGCGCCCAGCACTTTTCCGTCAGCCGGACAGCCCTTGCCGGCATAAAAAGCGGCACCACCGTTTGAAAACTGGATAATCACCGGCGAGTTAACCTTTGCGGCGGCTTCCAGAACCCCGTTAACAGAATCGGTGCCGACCACATTAACGGCGGGCAGGGCAAATCCATTTTCCTTTGCAATCCTGAACACTGTCTGCACGTCTTCACCGAACAGAACACCAGGTTTTACGACATCAAGAATTTTAGTCGACATGTTGTATCCTTCCTTGTTTTAAGGTTTCATTAAACATCATATGCCACGGTATATGGCAAAATTCGCGGGAACTATAACAGTACCACCTAGTGAGTCAACAATGCAGAGGCGGTTTTCTTATTGCGGGGGGAAATCAAAGTGGGTTTCGAACAGGTCCACCAGTTTCCGGCAGAACGTCTCTTCGTCCGGTCCTTCGACCTGAATCGTGATTTCGGCCCCCTGTTCCAAGCCAAGCATGATGATCTCCAACGTGGAGGTCAAATCACATGCGCCAGACTTCGCGGATACCAGAATACGACCGGGATAGTGGCTTGCTTCGCTTATCAGAATGGCAGAAGGCCGGCAATGAATGCCGGCCTCGTTGCGTATTACTGCCTTAGATTCAAACATGGCATCCCGAGCGGCAGCAGAGTGCTACATCGCCGCCTGTTCCGCCTTGGCCGCCTGCTCTGCGTCCTTGGCCGCCTTTTTCTGCTGTGCCTCTTGCTTATCACGCTCTACGCTGGCTTTGATCATGTCTCGATATACAACTTTATCGTTGATGGCGTAGATGTACGTTTTGCTCGCAACACCGTACGTATCACGTTGCTTGTCGCACTTGAGTGTCGCAATCTTGGCGGCTTCCTTCAGCGTGGCTTTGCCGGAGTCAAAACCATATGCATAATGTCCGCCCGGATCGATGGCGATCACGAAGACCTTGTTGGGCGGAAGTTTTTCGTATGCGAGAAGCTTCTTCTGTGCGGCCATCGGCAATTGCGGCACATAAACAACATCGCTGGCACAACCCGCGACAACAACGACAACCAGACCAACCATTATACTCTTAATCAATGTCTTCATAATTCCTCCACTCAATAATTGTTAGAGCACTCTAATAACAGATTTGAACTTCGTCAACCTAACATAACAATGAAAACGCCACTTCATGGAACGGGCGTCCTTCGACGGATTCCGAAACCCCACCCTCAGCTGTCATCACCATGCCGCCTTCAACCACCAGCTTGCCCGTATTGCACCCCACCTCGAATCTCGGTGTGGCACCATACTTCCATGCATTGGAATTCTGTTTTTCCAGCAGGGGACCAAACAAACCTGAACTGAAATCCTTCTCTGACCACCGCTCCGCCGCGCTGCCGTCTCCGTAAATCGTCTCGAACGCCGCGCTCAGTTCCCCCGCCAGATTCCCAATGGTAATGTCCCGACAGCCTTCACCCAGATTCATCACCGTGGCCGGAACCGACGGAACGGCATGGGTTTCAATCCGTCCGGACATCGGCCCCAGATAGCGGTTCAACCGGGTTAGATCAGTATTGACCAAGAGCGTTCCGTGATGCAACGCACGGTTTTTGCGGAAACAGAATGCATTGCCGGAAAACTTCCGCCCGTCCACGCACAGACTGCTTTTTCCAGACGTTGCAACCTGCACGCCAAATTTTTCCAACGCTTGGAAAACCAGTTCATACGCCTGCGCCTCGCGGTACTGTGTGCGGTTGGTGATTACGCAGTAGTTGAGGTTGCCTTCATCATGATATACCGTTCCACCGCCCGAAACACGCCGCGCCAAGGGAACGCCCTCCTGTTCCATCAGGTCCAGGCGGCACTCCATCCACGGGTTCTGATTCTTGCCTATCACCACCGCACAGTCGCTTTGCCACAGGAAAAACACCGGGCCGCAGGCATCGGCCTGCTCAAGCAGCACCTCCTCCATCGCTAGGTTGTCGTAGACATTCTTTATGCTGGACTGAACAATTAACATTCCGATTTTTGTTTATTCCCGCTAAATGTTACCGCTAATCTCCAATACATTATGACAGAGTTCAGCGAACAGTTCATTCAAAAAATCCCGAAGACCGACCTGCATCTGCACCTGGACGGTTCCTTGCGTCTTTCAACCCTTATCGAGTTCGCCCGGCAAGGCAATATTCCCCTGCCCTCCTACGAGGAAGAGGGTCTCAACGAACTGGTCTTCAAGGAAAACTATGCGGACCTCGTGGAATACCTGAAGGGCTTTGCGTTTACGGTCGGTGTGTTGCAGACCCTCGAGAATCTGGAACGGACGGCCTACGAGCTGGCGGTGGACTCCATGGCCGACGGCGTGCGCTATATCGAAGTGCGCTTTGCCCCCCAGCTTCACATCGCCACGCTTCCAGAGATTGGAAACATTACACGGGCGGTTTTCCAGGGATTGGAAAAGGCCAAGAAGGAGGCCAATCTTGCGTCGGCAGTTGTGGCAGGCGAGGACATTCCGTTTCAATACGGGATCATCCTCTGCGCCTTGCGCCGTTTCAACCGGCACATGTCCCCCTACTATGCGCACATGTTGAAAACAAAAAGCCCGGCGCAACGGCGCGAGGTCTATGCCGGCGCTTCGCTGGCGCTGGTGAAAGAAGCCGTACAACTGCGCGACGAAGGCCTGCCCATCGTCGGGTTCGACCTCGCCGGCGAAGAGGCCGGCTATCCCGCCATCCACCACAAAGACGCCTTTGGGTATGCGCACCGCCACTTCCTGCGCAAAACCGTCCACGCCGGCGAAGCCTACGGTCCCGAATCCATTTTCCAGGCCATTACGGAATGCCATGCCAACCGTATCGGGCACGGAACGTTTCTCTTTTCGGAAGAGGCCATCAAACTGGCATCCATAAAAGATAAAACCCAGTATATCAGGCAGCTCAGCGAATACATCGCCAACCAGCGCATCACCATCGAGGTCTGCCCCACGAGCAATCTGCAGACAATCCCGGAATTCAACTCCCTCGCGGAACATCCCATCCGCCGCATGATCGAACAAAACCTCTCTGTCAGCGTAAGCACCGACAACCGGCTCGTCTCCCATACAACCGTCACCAACGAACTGTTGCTGCTCTCCCGCCACATCCCCCTCACACACCATCAGCTTCGTAACATTGTTCTGGCCGGCTTCAAAGGTGCATTCTTCCATGCCGCCTACAACGAAAAGCGGATCTACGTCCGCAAAGCCATCAACCGTTATCTCGCACTCGAGCAACAGCATTTTTCAGAAAACAGCTCCTGACCATACCTCCGCAACTCTTTTATCCTTGGATATAACTGGTATTTCGCACTCGGAACATGTACCCAGTGCTTGTTGGCGCAATGTACGCGCAACGGGAGTGTGTCCTTTGAAGTCGTATATCTTTTTCTGGCTGGCGATCTTCGGTCTATGCCTTTCCGTTTCGGCCGATCCCCCCAATTTTATTCTGATCCTGACGGATGACCAGGGTTGGAGCCAGGTGTCGGAAGCAATGGATTCGGCCATCCCGGACTCCAAGTCGGATTATCTTGAAACTCCGAACATGGATCGACTCGGTCGGGGCGGCATACGGTTCAGCAGTGGCTACTCACCCGCGCCGTTATGCACACCCACCAGACGCAGCATTCTGTGCGGGACGAGCACGGCCCGCAGTGGAACAGAATTTGCAAGCACTTGGGTTCCGGCGAATCATATGACGATGCCGGCAGCGTTGAAGCAGGCCAACCCGGCCTACCGTTGCGCCCATTTTGGAAAGTGGGGCGAGCAGATGATTTCCACGCCCGAGGAATGCGGCTACGATGCAAGCGACGGATCTACAGGAAACGTCGATGGCGGCATGATAGACAAGAACGATGAATACCACATTGTTGAAGATCCCAAACGCACCGGCACGGTCACCGGCCGCGCCGTGCAGTTCATGCAGACGCAAGCCGCTGCCGGAAATCCGTTCTACCTGCAAGTGAGTTATTATGCCGTCCATCTCCGGGTGGAGCTGCTCCAGGCCGCACTGGACAAATTCCTGGCCAAGGGCGTGCCGGACCGCGGGTATACGGAAGCATGGGCGGGCATGCTCAACGAACTGGACGACGGCGTGGGACGATTGCTCGACGAGATCGATGCACTGGGAATTACCAGCAACACCTATGTGGTGTTGATGGCCGACAACGGCGGGCGGGGCACCATCCCCTATGGCGACGACTCGCGCCCGCCAACCAATTTTCCGCTGCGGGGTGCGAAGCACAGTCTCTACGAAGGCGGTGTCCGCGTTCCGTTCATGATCCGCGGCCCCGGCATCGCTGCCGGAGCTTACTGCAAGACGCCAGTTGCCGGATACGACCTGTTGCCGACCTTCTATGAACTGGCAGGTGGAACTGTTCCCCTGCCGGATGAGGTCGATGGTATCAGCGTCACCCCCCTCCTCGCAAATCCCTCCGGGGGAAGCCTCGCACGCACCAACGACGCCCTATACTTCCATCGGCCCGGGAAGAAATTCTCCACCATTCGCCAAGGCGACTATAAGTTAATGGTCAACTGGACGGACACTGGAGAGGTCAGCTCCCGCGAACTCTATTGCCTTGAACCGGATCCGCGCGAACTGATCGACCTATCCTCTTCCAACGCGGTTAAAGTGGCGGAAATGGAAAATATCCTGACGAACTATCTGGCATCCGTAAACGCAAAGGTTCGAGGAAAGCTCCAACTTAATGTCATTGGCGGAACCGGCAGCGGCGCCTATCTGTCAGGAACAAACGTAGCCATTCAGGCCACTCCCCCGCCGCACAACTGGCAGGGCTTTGACGTCTGGTCGGGCAACACGGCAACGGTTGCCGACATCAATGCGGCATCAACCACCGTTTTGGTGACGGAGGATGTTTCCGTAACGGCTGAGGTCGCAGACCTCCATACACAATCCTTCCACATCCCGTACAGATGGCTTGAAAACAACGGATTCGATATTGTGCTGAATGATCCCGAGATGCTGATCGGAACGGATCCAGACAACGACAGGCAGTTGACATGGATGGAATACCTGTTCAACACCGACCCGCATGACATCAATTCCGCATTTCGTATCATGCCGCGCCGGACCAACCACTTGTTCGGCGTCGCCTTTGAAACAGCAACCAATTTAAACTACCGGATGGAATATACGGATGACCTTTCCAACGGCACATGGATCACTTTCACCAACCTCCAGGGAACGGGTGAAGCCTTGGAAATTCTTGATCAAGGCTTTGCTTCAAACCGGTATTACAAAGTGGGCGTGGACTCAAAAATCTCCGTAACCCACACGGCCGGCAGCGCCTCCACTTTAAATGTGGACATCATCATCCGTGAATCAGGTTCCGCCTCGGCAACAAGCGATCACTTCATCGTGACAGGATTTGTCACCGATAGCGGTTCATTTGGCAAAACCGTCGGACTGGCATTTGATGGAATGAGTGCTACCGATACCAACGCGACGACACGCGGCGACAAGCTTGTCGACGGGACGATCAGCAACGGAACTTTCGGCATGGGCGTTGTAGGCGGCCTCAATGCCGGCATGGGACCCGGGTCCAGCGGAGAACGCGAAGGCATAGCCATAGCCTTGAATGTGTCCGACATTGATCCCTCATCAACCATCCAGATCAGCGAACTCTATGTGCAAAACGTCTTTAACACGGGCGAGTCCTTTGTGGTGGTGAACCTGATCACGCGCGACTTTTTGGAATTCGGTTCAGGACCTGCAGGAAATTTTGATGTTTCAAGTCTGAACCTAATCCAGACCGGAGGAAGCCCATCCATACCGGTTGCCGCAATCTACTCCGGTAAAATCGGCGGATTCCGCCTTGAAGGGGTTTCGTTGAAAGCGAATCCCACACTCTAGCAAAACCGTTTTTTATCAGGTTTTCGTGTCGTGAGGAGGCTTCTTCCCTGCTTTTCTGCTCTGCTCCACAAGGTTGTTGTTGACTCGTTTTACATTCCTGTACAGAATGCGTTGGCAAAAGGACGTATAAGATGAGTCGCAACAAGTATATCGATGAGTTCATGAATACCTTCGCGTTTGAAGGGCTAACGTTTGACGATGTTTCCCTGATTACACAATATTCCGACTTCCTGCCGGGAGACACGGATATATCCTCACGGCTGACCACAAACATCAATGTGAACATCCCGTTCATCAGTGCGGCCATGGATACGGTAACAGAAGTTAATATGGCCAATTCAATGGCGATGCTTGGTGGCATCGGAGTGATCCATAAAAACCTTGATCCCGAGGAACAAGCCGACCACGTGGATCGGGTAAAGCATTTCCTGAACGGTCTGATTACCGATCCGATCACCTTCAATGTCAACCAAACCATCGCCGCCATCCAGCAGCGCCGCGTGGAAAAGGGCTATTCCTTCAGCGGATTTCCGGTTCTTGATGACGACGCGAAACTGGTCGGCATCCTGACATCGAAGGATATCCGTTTCTCAAAATCCCCCTCCGCTCTGGCTGCGGATGTGATGACACAGAATGTGATCACGGCGGAAGACGACACCAATCTGCAGCAGGCATACGACATCATGCAGGAGCATAAAATCGGCAAGCTTCCGCTGGTGAGGGACGGCAAACTGACGGGACTCTACAGCTATGCCGATGTAAAGAGCCTGATTGAAAATGAAGAGCCTCTGTACAACCGCGACAGCAAATACCGTCTGCGGGTCGCGGCGGCAGTCGGCCCCGGCGACTATGAACGCTCGGAAGTCCTTAACAGCGTCGATGTTGATATCCTGGTGGTCGATACGGCGCATGGCCACAGCAAAGGCGTACTCGACATGGTGGCGTGGATTAAAAAGAAATTCCCGCACATCGATGTAATCGGCGGTAATATTGCAACCGGCGAAGCAGCCCTCGCCCTGCGCGACGCAGGCGCCGACGCCGTCAAGGTGGGCATCGGCCCCGGCTCGATCTGCACCACCCGGGTGGTGGCGGGAGTGGGCATCCCGCAGATCACCGCCATATACAGCTGCGCCAAGGCGCTCAAGGGCAGTATCCCGGTGATTGCCGACGGTGGCGTGCGCAATTCGGGTGACATTGCCAAAGCGCTCGTCGCCGGAGCGGACACCGTCATGATGGGCTCCGTTCTGGCCGGTACCGAAGAAAGCCCTGGCGAAAAGATTATCTACGAAGGACGACAGTTTGTTATTTACCGAGGCATGGGCAGTATTGACGCCATGAAATCACGCGAAGGCAGTCGCCAACGCTACGGGTTGAGTGGCGTGAAGGAAGAAGATCTCGTTCCGCAGGGCATCGAAGGAATGGTTCCGTTCGCAGGCACCGTCAGCAAAGTGATGAAACAATACTGCGGCGGCCTGCAAGCCAGTCTGGGGTACTGCGGATGCCACACGATAAAAGAGCTTCAGGAAAACGGCCGGTATGTTCGCGTTTCTGCCGCCGGGGCTGCCGAAGGACACGCCCACGACGTTAAAATCACTAAAGAGGCGCCCAACTACCGGCGGTAAGGCTTTTGAAAGCAGCCCTGATCCAGATGAATCCAACGGTCGGCGCACTGTCGGCCAATGCCGCCAAAATCATCGAAATGACCCGTCAGGCTGTTGCGGAAGGCGCGAAGCTGGTTGTTTTCCCGGAACTAACCGTGGCGGGTTATCCACCCGAAGACCTGATCCTCAAGGACCATTTTGCAAACGACTGCCGCAAACAGCTTGATCGATTGGCGCAGGAACTTCCCGCGGAAGCTCATGTGATCGTAGGTGTTCCGATTGCGGAGACCGGGAAAAAATACAATGCGGCCGTGGTTTTTCATGGTTCGCAAATCATCGGCACCTACAAAAAAATGCTGTTGCCGAACTACGGCGTGTTCGACGAGAAACGTCTGTTCACCGCCGGAACCGAACCCCTCGTTTTGGCTATCGGGGAACAAAAGGTAGCTATCCATATCTGCGAGGATTCATGGGATGCAAACGGCGAAGCTGTCGCCTCGCTCGAAGACCAGAAGATCGACCTGCTGGTAAATCTCTCCGCTTCCCCCTACTATCGCGGAAAGCTCAACGAACGCATCGACGTACTGGCGCATACCGCAACAAAACTCAATGCCCAACTGCTCTACTGCAATCTGGTCGGGGGTCAGGATGAACTCGTCTTCGATGGCGCCAGCATGGTTTTTTCAGCCGATGGCGCATGTGTCGCGCGCGCAAGGCAGTTTGATGAGGATATCCTTTATTTCCAGACCAGCGGCGACTCGTCCGACCCCCGCAAAGAACCGCCATTTGCCGACCTGAAGGAAGTCTACGAAGCACTGAAGCTCGGCCTGAAGGACTATGTTGAAAAGAACGGGTTCCGTAACACCGTGGTCGCGCTCAGCGGAGGCATTGATTCGGCGCTGGTTCTTGCGCTGGCGGTCGATGCACTGGGGGCCGGCCGGGTCGCGGCCATTACCATGCCTTCCCAGTTTTCCTCTTCCGGCACCTTGAACGACGCCATCGAAATGGCGGAAATTCTCGGTGTGCGGTTCCATACCATCCCGATCAAGGGCTTGTACAAGGTGTACAAGAAGGAGCTGGCGCCCGTGTGGGGCGGCCATAAACAGCCCGGCCTGGCCGAAGAGAATCTGCAGGCACGCATCCGCGGCAATCTGATCATGGCGCTCTCCAACGAGTTTGGCTGGATGGTGTTGGCCACCGGCAACAAAAGCGAAATGGCGATGGGCTACAGCACGATCTATGGCGATATGTGCGGCGGCTTTGCGGTGATCAAGGATGTACCCAAGATACTGGTGTTCGACCTTTGCCGTTGGCGCAATGAGCAGGACGAGCTGCCGGTTATACCGCCATCCATCATTGCGCGTCCGCCCTCGGCCGAACTCAAACCGGACCAGAAAGACACCGATTCGCTTCCGCCCTACGAGGAACTGGATCCCATTCTTGAGGACTACGTCGAAAACGACCTGGGTATTGACGCACTCAATGCAAAAGGGTACGGCCCGCAGATCGTAAAACGGGTGGTGCATGCGGTGGAACTGAGCGAGTACAAGCGGCGGCAGGGTCCGCCAGGCATAAAAATCACTCCGAGAGCCTTCGGCCGCGACCGCCGTATGCCGATCACCAACCGCTATCGGAATTAGCGGTTAGAGCTCCAGAAAGTTCTGCAGCAGTTTCTTCCCTTCCACCGTCAGGATCGACTCGGGATGGAACTGGACGCCGTGAACCGGATGTTCCTTATGCTGAAGGCCCATGATCATCCCGTCCTCTGTCCAGGCCGTAATCTTCAGGCAATCCGGCAGGGTTTCGCGCTCCACAATCAGCGAGTGGTAGCGTGTGGCCTCAAACGGGCTGGGCAGCCCCTTGAATACGCTTTCTGAATTGTGCAGGATAGGCGAGGTTTTGCCGTGCATCAGCTTGTCCGCACGGATCACATTCCCGCCGTAGACCGCGCCGATGGACTGGTGGCCAAGACAAACGCCCAGCAGCGGGACTTTCGGACCGAACGCGCGGATGATGTCGCAGGAAATGCCCGCTTCAACGGGCGTACAGGGTCCGGGACTGACAACCACCTTTTCCGGCGCAAGCGCCTCGGCCTCCGTCACGGTGATTTCATCATTGCGGAACACCCGCAGCTCGGCACCCAGCTCGCCGAGATACTGCACGAGGTTGTAGGTAAACGAATCATAGTTGTCGATGACCAGAATCATGCATCACCTCCTGCCACGCGGGCAGCGTGGTAGTGCTTCGCAAGCGAAAGGGCCTTCATCATGCCGCGCGCCTTGTTGCGGGTCTCCTCGTATTCATTTTCCGCCACCGAGTCGGCGACAATACCCGCCCCGGCCTGGACATAGGCCTTGTCCTTGTCCAGTATGATGGTGCGGATGGTAATGCACGAATCAAAGTTGCCGTCGTAGTTGAAATAGCCCACGGCCCCCGCATACGGGCCCCGCTTGCTTTTTTCCAACTCGGCAATAATTTCCATCGCCCGGATTTTGGGTGCACCGCTCACGGTTCCGGCCGGAAAGCTGGCACGCATCAGGTCGTACTCGTCGTGTTCTTTGGACAGTGTGCCGGTCACGTCTGACACAATATGCATCACGTGGCTGTAGCGCTCGATCACCATCAGATCCGGCACACTGACGGTATTGAAATCACAGACGCGCCCAATGTCGTTGCGCCCAAGATCCACCAGCATGATGTGCTCGGCGCGCTCCTTCGGATCGGCCAAAAGCTCTTTTTCCAGGGCGCGATCCTCTTCCGCGGTGGCACCGCGCGGCCGGGTGCCGGCAATCGGCCGGACCTCGACATGTTTATCCTCACAGCGCACATGGATTTCAGGAGAAGACCCCACCAATGAACTTTCGCCCATATCCAGACAGAACATGTAGGGTGACGGATTGATCGAACGCAAGGCGCGGTAGACATCCAGCGAATCGGCTTCGTTCCGAACCTCGAACCGATGGGAAAGCACGGTCTGGATAATATCACCGGCGCGGATATATTCCTGCGCCTTCCCCACCATCGCAAGAAATTCCTGTTTCGTTGTATTCGACTTCGGCTCCAAGGGTTCCGCCATCCGGTGGGTATCAATCAGTACGCGCGGAATCTCGGTCCGGAGCGCTTCGTACAATTCCTCAATGTGTGCCAGCGCCTGATCATAGGCGTCGTTGGCATCGTCCGTAATGTGGGCATTGGCGATAATCTTCAACTTGTGCTGGACGCGATCGAATGCAATCAATCCGTCCGTCACCATGAAAACCATGTCGGGATTGCCGATTTCATCGTTTCCAATGATTGGAACCCGCGGCTCGAACTGCGATACGCAGTCGTAACCAAGAAAACCAACCGCGCCGCCGACCAGCGGCGGAAGCGATGGATCATCAAGCACCGCCGTAAACTGCGCCATGTGCTGCTTGAGCGCCTCAAGCGGATCAATGTCCTCGATAACCGTTACCGCATCGCCGGAACTAATTTCCACCCGCCGTCCGTAGGCACGGATAATCGTACGCGGTGTCCCGCCGATAAATGAATAACGGGCAATGTTTTCGCCGCCTTCCACACTCTCCAGCAGATAGGTGTGCGATGCATGCTCGCGCTGCCGCAGGTATTTGCGGACGCGTTCGTAGGCGGAGACCGGCGTTTCCTGGTCGGCCAGGATTTCCTTCCATACCGGCACTAGGTTCCCCCGCTTGGCCTTCTCTAAAAATGTTTTTCGGTCTGGTACTACGGGCATTGTTCTTTCTCGCGTTTAAAGGCGGAAATATTACCCGCCCGACGGAGCGCGGCAAGCTCAACCTTTAAGCTTCTGCAGAATATCCATGCTGATGCGCTGCATTTCCTGAGCCCGCTCCTCGGTGTCGGCTTCGTTGTAGCAGCGGAATTCCGGCGCGTTGCCCGACGGGCGCATGTGCAGGACTTCCAATGATTGGAACGTCACACGCAGACCGTCGGTGCGATCGATGGAATCCACTTTCCCGAAAGCATCGCCAAAGGCCGCCTCAATGGCGGCCACATCCTCGAACCGCTCAAGGATCCTGCGGCTCTCTTCGGTTGGGAAATCCTGGATGCGGTCGCTGACGGTGAAGCGCTGCGGCAGCCCGGCCAGCAACGCCGAGATCGGTTGCCGTGCCCGCATGGACAGCAGGATAATGCACAGGACCGGCAACACCGCATCGCGTGTCGGCAGTGCGCGCAACGATTTTCCAGTGATTGGAAAATCGCTGTTGATCAGGAAACCGCCGTTGGCTTCATAGCCCACCACGCGCTTGCGCCCGGCAAAAGAGGCATCGATCATGGAGGCCACCACGAACGGCGATCCAATCTTCGTGCGGCGGATATCCGCAAACCAGCCGCACTTTTCCAGCGCGGTGTTGCAGCTGACCGGGGTACTGACCGAATCTGCGGCGAGATATTTTGCGGCCAGGATTCCGGCCACGTCGCCGCGCAACCACTCCCCGTTTTCGTCGCTGATCAGCGGTCGGTCGCTGTCGCCATCCGTGGATATGATGGTATCGAATCCGTTCTCCGCCGACCACTCGCGCGCCAGTGCCGCATCTTCCTCGCGGATCGCTTCGGTATCGACGGGAACGAAAGTCTCTGAAAATCCAAGCGGCGTCACATCCGCTCCCAATGTGGAGAAGATTTCAATCAGCGTATCGCGCCCGACGGCCGAGTGCTGGTAGATCCCTATCTTCTTCCCCGAAAGGCAATGCTCGGGAAAGGTCTTGGTGTAGCGGCGGACATAGTCGATCCGGGCATCGATATCCTCTTCCGGCAATTCAAATTCGCCGTCGCCGAAAATAGAATCATCCACTTCCACCACCTGTTCGCGGATCTGCTCTTCGTCGAATTTCAGGATTTCACCGGTGCATTTGTTGAACTTGATCCCGTTGCGGTCGGCGGGGATATGGCTTCCCGTCACCATGATGGCCGGACAGGCGTTTTCGATGCCGAAGAGCGCCACCGCCGGAGACGGAATCCGCCCGCAGTTAACCGGGGCATACCCCATGTCGGATGCCGCTTTCGCCACGGCCGCCATGATGCGCCCGGTGCTCGGCCGCAAGTCGCCGGCAACCGCAACGAGTTCACCCTTCTTTTTCAGCTCACCCGTTTCTTCCAGATATTGGAGGAATCCCTTGGTGTAGGTGTAGCAAACCTGATCGGTCATCTCCACCGCCAGCCCGCGTGCACCGCTGGTACCGAACTTTACGCCGCTCTGCTGCATCAGATCGTTGATTTTAATTCCCATTTCTATCTCCTTTCGGGCATCCACGCAGGGGTGCCCCTACTCGTCGATGTTTTCCAGCGCCATCGTGTCCAGATTGATTCTGCGGTAGTAGCAGTTGCGCGGCTCGCCCTTTTTGTTTTTGGTGTGGCAAATGCCGCCGCGGTTCGGGCGCACCACAAACAGCAACGAGTTCTGTTCGCAGTTTACATAGGCTTCCAGCAGATCGAAGGTTTCACCGGAGGTCAGGCCTTTGATCCACAACTCCTGCCGCGACGAGCTCCACAGCACCAGCATCTTGCGCTTGAGCGATTCCTCGAACGCGATCTGGTTGATGTAGGCCACGAGAATGACCTCTTTCGTATCGGCGTGCTGCACCGCCACGGGAATAATTCCCTTCGTCCCCTCAACCGCCTTTTCCAGTTTGTTCCAATCAAGTGCCAGTTCCAATCCTTCTTCCAATTCCTTGCTCATAAAAGCGTTCTCCTTTGTTTTAAAAAGAAAGCATTGTACGCCACTCCCCCGATCTTGCCAACCTCGCAAAACCTTCTTTGGCCGAATCACTTTCTGCTTGTCTCCAAGGGAACCAACCCCCATCCTCCTTCGCTAATTTCAAACGGAGAACAAGAATGGACAGACGCAAGGCAATGATAATGGCAACCGGAGCCGCGGCAGGCGGCGGGGCGTGCATACTGGCGCTCACCACGGCCTTCAAACCCAAGATCCGGCCAGCGGATCAGCCCAAAAAGCTTGAATCCGGCAATGCAAACCCCGATTGGAAATACATTCGCCTGAACCCTGCGACCACCGCCGACCTGGCCTATGGAAACTATGTGGAGGGAAGCTGTATGTATGCTGTCTGCAAGAGTGTTGTTTCCCAATTGGCCGACCAGTTCGGTGAGCCGTACAGTTCCTTCCCCTGCCACATGATGAAATACGGCCATGGCGGCATCGGCGGCTTCGGCACGGTTTGCGGCGCGCTCAACGGGGCGGCCGCGATCATCGGTCTGCTGGTGGCCGACAAAGAATCACAGAACGCCTTGATCACCGATCTGTTCCGTTGGTATGAACAGACCCCGCTCCCCAAATCAAGCCCCTCCAGCCCCCGGTTGGACTTCGCGCCTCCCGCCTCCACTGCCGGTTCAGCGCTCTGCCATGCCTCCACCACAAACTGGGCAAATGTCTCGGGATATGGAATTGGGAGCAAACAAC
>JAIPIO010000030.1 GCA_021734595.1 Kiritimatiellales bacterium
CCGCTCTACTGTGCCTATATGAATGCCCTAGGCGATGATCTCGATATCCGCTTTGCGCTCGACGAGCTTGGACTGCAGCCATTGTTCGCGGAAGCCGAGCAACGCGACAAATCCTCCGCGCAGGGTGAACCGGCTGAAAATGTGGAGGGCGAAGAGTCCGCCGCCGCACCGGGTGTGCGCTACAAGGAACTCTTCTTTTCCAGGCAGCTCAAAGAGGTGGTTGAACAGCTGGAGCAGGGCGGTTTCCCCTTCGATCAGCTCATGGGTTCGGGTGGGCCGCTATTCAACCTCGACGACAAGGGCACGAAGACCCCGGTTGACTCGCTCATGGAACTGGCGCAGGCCGTCCGTATTGCGGGCCGCAAGGGCATGACGATCCAGCGCTACAAAGGTTTGGGTGAAATGAATCCGCAACAGCTGTGGGAAACCACGCTCGATCCTGAATGTCGCCGTTTGACCAAGGTGGTGCTTGATGACGTCGTGAAAGCGGATGAAATGTTCACCATTCTCATGGGCGATGAAGTTGAGCCTCGCCGTGAATTCATTCAGGAAAACGCCCTTAACGTAACCAATCTGGATATTTAATTTTTTAGGAGGCCGGAAAATGAAAGTGGAGCTTGCTAGGGACAAAGACGGATACACTGCAAAAATATCGGGCCGGAAGAACCTGTTTGCCTTTGGTTTTACGAAACAGGAAGCGCTGGAGGAACTCAGCGGAGTGGTGGAACTGGAACTTGAATCCGTACAGGAGATTCACCAAATTGAAAAGAAGATCGAAGAGTTGCTCCACCGGCTCGCAGACGAAGGTTGAGTGGCCGTACACTGGTTTAAACACACGAAAGACGGAATATGGAAAACACGAACGAACGTATCGACCTGATTAATATTGAAGACGAGATGCAACGGGCATACATCGACTACTCGATGTCGGTGATTGTCGGCCGCGCCCTGCCGGATGTGCGTGACGGGATGAAGCCGGGGAACCGCCGCATCCTCTACGCGATGAAAGAGCGCGGCTGGACACACAACAAGGCCTATGTGAAGTGCGCGAAGGTGGTTGGTGAAGTGATCGGTAACTACCATCCGCACGGCGACACGGCTGTCTACGACACGATGGTGCGCATGGCACAGGATTTTGCGATGCGCGGCATGCTCATCGACGGACAGGGGAACTTCGGCTCGATCGACGGCGACCGCGCCGCCGCCTATCGGTATACGGAGTGCCGCCTTCGCCCGCTGGCCGAGGAGATGCTGGCCGACATCGACAAGGACACGGTCGATATGCGGCCGAACTTCGACGAGTCGTTGATGGAACCCTCCGTGCTGCCGGCACGTGTGCCGAACCTGCTGGTGAACGGCTCGACCGGTATCGCGGTCGGCATGGCCACCAATATTCCGCCGCACAACCTTGGCGAAGTGATCGATGGCACCATCCGGCTCATCGATAATCCGGATGCGACCGTTGACGAGCTGCACGAGCTGATCAAGGGCCCCGACTTCCCGACCGGTGGATCGGTTTATGGATTGAACGCGGTGCGCGACTTCTACACGACCGGCCGCGGTAAAATAAAGATGCGCGGCAAGGCCGACATCGAAGAAGACGATAACGGCAAGGCGCGCATTATCATTACCGAAATTCCGTATGCGCTCAACAAGACCCTGCTGATCCAGAAGATGGTTTCGCTGGTCAAGGATAAAAAGCTGGAAGGCATTTCCGATATCCGCGATGAATCCGGCAAGGAGGGAATCCGCCTAGTAATCGAACTCAAGCGCAACGCGGTTCCGAATGTGCTGCTTAACAACATCTACAAGCACACGCAGCTCGAATCCACCTTTGGCTCCATCATGCTGGCGATCGACAAAGGCAAGCCGCGCGTCATGAACCTGAAGGAAGTGCTGCGATGTTTCATTGATCACCGCTTCGAAGTGGTGACCCGTCGCACGCAGTTCGACCTCGACAAGGCGCAGGCCCGCGCACACATCCTCGAAGGGCTGCTGATTGCCATGGATAACATGGACGAGGTGGTCCGCATCATCCGCGATTCGAAAAACCGCGAGGAAGCACAGGAGCGGCTGACGGAAAAATTCAAATTCAGCGAGCTTCAGGCCAAAGCGATTCTCGATATGCGCCTTTACCAGCTCACGGGGCTGGAGCGCGATAAGGTCGAAGAGGAATATGCCGGGCTGAAGACGCTGATCGAATATCTTGAGGATCTGCTGGCGCACCCAGAGAAAATCTTCGCCGTCATCAAGGAAGACCTCGAACAGATCCGCGCGAAGTATGGCGACGTCCGCCGCACCGACCTTTTGATCGACGAGGGTGAGATCAACATCGAAGACCTGATCGCCGACGAACCGTGTGTGATTACGCTCTCGAACACGGGCTACATCAAGCGCGTTCCGACCGATACCTATCGCCAGCAGCGTCGTGGCGGCAAGGGCGTGATGGGCATGAACACGAAGGACGAGGATTTTGTGGAGCACATCTTCAGCGCCTCGACCCACGACTATCTGCTCTGCTTCACCGAAGCCGGTCGCATGTATTGGCTCAAGGCCTACTATGTGCCGGAAGGTTCGCGCCAGAGCCGCGGCCGTTCGCTGGCCAACGTACTCCAGATGGCGCAGGACGAAAAACTCGCCGCCATCCTCTGTGTTCGCGAACTTGACGACCATGCTCACAACCTGATCATGGCCACCAGAAAGGGGATTATTAAGAAAACCATTCTGGCGGCTTACAAGAACGTTCGTGTGGCCGGCGTGAAAGCCATCAACATTGATGAGGACGACGAGTTGATCGGCGTGCAGCTGACCAATGGCGAAGACCAGATCATCCTGAGCATGAAGAACGGCAAGGCGATCCGCTTCAAGGAAACCGACGCCCGCCCGCTCGGTCGCGTTTCCCGTGGTGTGAAAGGCGTAACGCTTACTGGCGACGACGAGGTGGTTACCATTGAAATCGTCGATACAGAATCAACGATGATGGCCATCACCGAAAACGGTTACGGCAAGCGAACCAGCTTCGATGAATACCGCACGCAGAGCCGTGGCGGCAAAGGCATCATCAGCATCCAGACCACCGAACGTAACGGCAAGGTGGTCAGTGCCCACGCCGTAACGGAAGAGCATCGCCTGATGCTCATCTCCGAAGGCGGACAGATGATCTGCATCGGGGCGAGCGATCTGCGCGTCATCGGTCGCAATACCCAGGGCGTCCGCCTCTTCAACCTCAAGGAAGGCGACAAGCTCGTATCCGCCGCCGTCCTCGATCCCGAGGATGAGAGTCCAGAGGAGGACTCTCTCGAACCGGAAACTCCTGCAGGTGAAGAGGGCGCAACCGCTCCGACCGAAGGGGATGCCACCGAAGCGCAGCCTGAAACCCCGGCGGTAGCACCCGCCCCGGAAGAGGGCGCAGAAGACGAGACGGAATAAACTTCCAATGATTGGAACTTTGTTTCCAACCGCTGGAAAAGAGAAACGCGACCTGATTCAGGCCGCGTTTTTTTGTTCACATGGCTTTGTGGATAATTGATACGCTTCGCTGTTGACGGATGGTGGCGAGTCTGGCAAATTCACGTAAATTTGAGCAGGCAAATAAAAAGGAGATGAGCATGAATATGAACTACAACCGATCTGGTTTTTTGAAAGTGTCCGCACTAACGGCCGGGTGCGTGCCCCTGGCGGGGCAGGCGGGCATGTTTGGCCTCGGCGGCAGCCGACAAAATATGTGCGGGTATGCCGCAAAGCCGATTTCCAGGATACGTGTCGGCATCATCGGTCTCGGCGCGCGCGGCGGTGGCGCGGTCTCGCGGCTGGCAAAAATCAAGGATGTCGATATTGTTGCCCTGTGCGACAAGGTAGAAGAGAAGGTGAAAAGGCACCAGAAAACGCTGGTTAAAAACGGGCGGCCGGCAGCCAAGGAATTTTTCGGTTCTGAAGATATCTGGAAAAAACTGGTTGGGTTGGATCTTGATCTGGTCTACATCGTCACCCCGTGGGAATGGCACACGCCAATGGCGGTTTATGCGATGGAAAACGGTAAGCACGCGGCCTCGGAAGTGCCGATGGCCACCACGTTGGAAGAGTGCTGGGAATTGGTGGAAACCTCGGAGAAAACCGGCAAGCACTGCATGCAGTTGGAAAATTGCTGCTACGACTTCTTCGAGCTACAGACACTCAACATGGTTCGGCAGGGCGTGTTCGGCGAGCTGACCCACGCCGAAGGTGCCTACATTCACAACCTGTGCGGCTTGATCCTGAACGAGAAGAAGGGTTATCAGGATATGTGGCGCTTTAAGGCC
Organism: Kiritimatiellales bacterium; assembly: GCA_021734595.1. Lineage (GTDB taxonomy): Bacteria > Verrucomicrobiota > Kiritimatiellia > Kiritimatiellales > Pontiellaceae > JAIPIO01. The sequence goes on from JAIPIO010000030.1 coordinate 4,299, forward strand.
AACAACGCCCGGAACGGCAACCTCTATCCGACACACGGGTTGGGGCCGATCTCGCAGTGCATGAACATTAACCGCGGGAACAAGTTCGACTTTCTCACCTCGATGTCGAGCCAGGAAGCGGCATTTTCGGAATTTGCCAAGGAGCAAGGGAAAGATAAATATGCCGACCTGCCGACTTACCGCGGCGACATGAACACCACGCTGATCAAATGCGCCCAGGGACAGACCGTCATGGTGCAGCACAATGTCAGTACGCCGCGTCCGTACAGTCGGATCCACCTGATCCAGGGCACCAAGGGTATGGCGCGCAAATGGCCGGACACTAAAATCGCCCTTGGTCATAAATGGTTGACCGACGATGAGATGAAAGCGGCCAAAGAAAAATACCAGCATCCGCTCTCGAAAACCATGGGCGACATCGCCCGCAAAGTCGGTGGCCACGGTGGCATGGACTTCATCATGGATTACCGCCTGATCTACTGCCTGAAAAACGGTCTGCCGCTTGATCAGGATGTGTATGATGCCGCCGCCTGGAGCTCGGTGACGCCGCTGAGCGTTGCATCGGTCAAACGCAACGGCCAGAGCATGAAGGTTCCTGACTTTACCCGTGGTGCGTGGAAAACCAACACCCCGCTAGGCATTGTGGATGTCGATCCGTCCAAACTTGAAGTGGTCATGAAGGACGACGGTACCAAGCAGCTTAACGTGCGCTGAATAATTGCAGACACAGGCACCCCTGCCCGCCTAACCCCGTTCGCGTTCCGCCGGAAGGCGAGAGGGGTTTGCCCTGTAGGCCGATGAACCTGTCTGTCCGGGGTATGCCCCGGACAGGCGGCATCCAAACTTGACAATATACCGGCCTTTCACTACAGCTTCTACCATGAAGGCGTTTTTTATTACGACTTCTCGGGACGAGTGCCCCCATCGCCTGAAAAGCGATTTTCTCTCAATAATATGAGATTATCAAGTGAGGCGAAAGGCTTCTAAGGAAAATACGCACGAAAGGAAGCAGCATGAAATTCTTTCGCCTACGATCGGCGGGTGTTATCGGACTGATTGTCGGCATGACGATTTCGGTCCCCAGTCAAGCGGAAAAGAACGCGTTCTCGACCGCGTTCTCGACCGAGGCGAAGGTCGAAGCGTTGCGTTCATCGGCTCCCGAGCCGGAGGCTCCGTTCGGATTTATCTTCAACCTCGACACGCCGCCACAGTTTGTCTGGAGGTCGCCCGCCCTGGCAGAACACGGGATATGCCCCACCATCGAGGAAGTGGCCTGGTTCGATGCCGAGGGGAAGCGCTTCGAAAAACCCGAGCACGGCGGCCGATGGATCGCGATCGTACGCAGCAAATTGCCGGACGGGAAGACGGTAATCCGTTCGATCACTCTCTTCGGACGACCGGAGGGTTTTTTCCTGCTCCCGCTGGAATCGCTCGGCATCCGTCTGGACGATATCGAGGAGGGAGTGCCCGAACCTCTGGCAACCCATCGGAAAGAACTTCGCCAGGTAGTCGAGCGCGGATTATTGGAATTTCTCAATGGAGAAGATCCCCGCGGCGCCAGGCTGGCAGCCGCGCTCGACGACTCCCGGCAGGAAGATGGCGCGAAGAGGTTGCGTTACGGAGTGGAAGACCGCTCCCGCTCTTGCGAACTGCGTGCCCGGCTCGCATACGAAGGGCGGACGACTCAACTGCTGCCTCCTCCACGCCATTTGGAAAAAGGGGAACAGGCGCCGGAACTGCGCCCTGCAAAGACCCCGCCTCCGGCGGAAGCGCTGGCGGAACTGGACCGGATCTGCCAAGGCTGGGCCGATGAAAGCGGGGCTCCCTTCAGTAGCCTCGTGGCCAAGGGCGGCGCCATTCTCCATCACGCCGCCTTTAGTCCGAAGGGAAACCAGGCCATCGATCTCGATTTCCGGGCGGATGTTTTTTCGATCACCAAAGCGATCAGCGGGATCCTTGCCGCGCGGTTCCTCGACGCCGGGTTGTTCGCGCTCGACCAACCGGTGTCGGCGGTATTTACCGATTTCGCACAGCATCCCGGACACATCCCCACCTTCCGGCAGTGCCTCCGGCATCAGAGCGGATTGAAGGGCCACGGAAGCTGGGGCGGCGTGGGCAATGCCTGGTTCGATCACGTGGTGTTCAACGGAATCGAAACCTTGGAGCAGACCCCCACGCAGAAATATGCCGGAGACGGCTTCGATCTGGTGGGGACGGCGATGCAGTTGCTCTCCGGCGAGACCACCACGCGGCTTTTCCATGAGGGATATTTCGCGCCGCTGGGCCTGCCGCTGATGCCCTACGAGGGGATGGGCGCGGGAGCGCGACCGACGGTTTTCCAGCTTGCTGTGCTGGGTCAAATCATGGCCAATGAGGGCCGCTACGGCGCCTGCGAATTCTTCTCCCGCGAAACCTTCGATGCGATCCTGCCCACCGCCTACGAAGGGTATGAGAATCCGGACCCGGACAACAAGCTGCACTTCTATGGCCTCGGCATTCGCTGGGTGAGAGAGGATCGAGATGAAGCCGGCAAACCGCTATTCAGCCGGCGAACCATTGGTCACGGCTCCTTCAGTTTTTCCGTCTTCCAGGTTGACCTGGAAAATAAGATTGTCATTGCCCAGGTGCGGGAGAAAAAAAGCCAGGTGGACGCGAAGTGGTATCCCCAGTTTTTGGAGGCGGTGCATGGGATCATGATTGAGGGAAAGACGAATTGAATAAAGAGTCACGCAAAGAAAGAACGCGACGAAAAAGGAAAAAGGGTTAGGCCCAAACTTGAAGTGGTCATGAAGGACGACGGCACCAAGCAGCTTAAAGTACGCTAAGCCAAAAGAGGTAGAAAAGGTGAACGGACCGCCCCGGGGGAAGGGCGGTCCGTTCGGTTTTTTTGGGGGGTGCTATCAGATTATTTCAGTGCTGCCAGTGCAGCGTCATAATTAGGTTCCTGGGTAATTTCCGGTACCTGCTCCGTATAGACGACATTACCGGAGCCGTCGATAACCACAACCGCGCGGGAAAGCAATCCGGCCAGCGGGCCGTCGGTGATCGTTACGCCATAGTCTTTGCCAAAATCCGGATTGCGGAAGATGGACACCGGAACAACGTCTTCGAGTCCTTCCGCACCGCAGAAGCGTCCAAGCGCGAACGGCAGGTCGGCGGAAACGCAAACCACCACGGTGTTTTCCAGTTCGTCCGCTTCCTTATTGAACCTGTGGGTCGATGCGGCGCAAACGCCGGTATCGATGCTTGGGAAGATATTAAGTATCACCTGCTTGCCGGCCAGATCGGACAGCGCGCATTCCGACAGATCGGTTTTAACGGCGCTGAAGGCCGGTGCGGCCGATCCGGTTGACGGCAGTTCGCCGATGGTTGAAACTGGGTTTCCTTTAAGTGCTATTGTAGCCATTCCTGCTCCTTTTTCTTAACTGCCGCCGAAGATAGGGGGTCGGCGGGATTTATACAAGACAAATATCGTACTATTTATAGGGAACCTTTTAATCCTTTCATTTCAAGTGAGTTACAAGCTGAATAAATCGGCGGGGGTGTCGCCTTTTTCGAAGGTTTCGTCAACAGGCAGCTCTGACAACTGCGATGCTGCCACGGCCAGCACGTCGCAGCGTTCGTTCTCGGGGTGGCCGCTATGGCCTTCCACCCATTGGAAGTCGACACGGTGTTTGCTGCACAGATCGAGCAGCATTTTCCAAAGGTCGGAATTTTTAGCTCGCTTGCCCGGGGAAAGTTTCCAGCCGTTGGAACGCCAGCGTTTGGCCCAGCCCTTGCCCATGGCGTTGACCACATATTTCGAGTCGCTCGTCAGCACTACATGTTGTTCGCCATTCAAAGCGCGCAGCCCTTCGATGCAGGCCAGCAGCTCCATCCGGTTGTTGGTGGTCTTGCGGAACCCTCCGGAAAGCTCCTTCTTGTGCCTGCCGGAAACCAGCACCACGCCGTAGCCGCCTGGCCCGGGGTTTCCCTTGCATGCGCCGTCTGTGTAAATTTGTACGGTGTTGTCCATAATTTTTCCAATGATTGGAAAAGAAGGTAGCCGAATCTTCCAATGGTTGGAAAGCCCCTGCACCTTCTTTCTGCTTGATGGAGTGCGCCGTCGCTTCTAAGTTATGCGGAACCAACGATGGGATGGGCCTATGAAAGAACAACGCACCGCGACGATTAAACGGGATACCAGGGAAACGCAGATTGAGCTGACGCTGAATATTGACGGCAAGGCCGAGTATGACATTTCCACCGGCATCCCCTTTATGGACCATATGCTCGACCTACTCGCCAAGCACGGGCTGTTCGACCTGACCATCAAGGCGACTGGCGATATTGAGGTCGACTACCACCACCTCGTCGAAGACATTGGCATTGTGCTGGGCGAGGCGTTCAACGAAGCGCTGGGCGACCGCAAGGGTATCAACCGCTACGGGTTCTGGGTGCTGCCGATGGATGAAGCGCAGGCGCAGGCCGATGTCAGCCTGGATCTCGGCGGGCGGCCCTACTTTGTCTACACCATGGAGCATGATCAAAAGTATATCCGCGATTTTGATGTGACGATCATCAAGCACTTCTGGCGCTCGTTCTGCGATTCTGCCAAGATGAACCTGCATATCGAATTGAAATACGGCGAAGATCTGCACCATTGCGTCGAAGCGATCTTCAAGGCGGTCGCCCGTGCCCTGCGCATGGCCTGCGACTCCGATCCGCGCGCCCTCGACATGATCCCGTCCAGCAAGGGCAGGATCGGCGCGTAATGGAATTCCTGAGTCAGTACGGATGGCTTGAGCTGTTCTGGATCGGGCTCAGCCTTTTTCTCATTGGCATGAGCAAGGGCGGCTTCCCCGTGGGAGCGATTGCGCTGCCGCTGCTTATTCTGGTGTGGCCGGCGCAGGCCAATGCGGCGCGCGCGGCGGTGGGCTTCATGCTACCGATGCTGTGCGTGATGGATATCGTCGCGCTGGCTTTCTACTGGCGGAAAGTGGAGTGGTGGCGGCTGGGTTTCCTGTTGCCCGCGACGGTTGTTGGCGTGGCGGTGGCGAGCTTCCTGTTTGTGTCCGACGAGTCGGCGCTGATTGCCGTTTCCGACCGGGCGCTGAAAATCATGATCGGGGCATTGGGCATTCTGTTCGTGATCTACTTTGCGGCGAAGAAGTGGATCCTGCGGCACATCCACGCCTCGGAGCCCAACTGGATGAAGGGTTCGGTGTTCGGATTTGGCGCGGGCATCACCTCGACGCTGGCGCATGCGGCCGGGCCGGTGATGCAGATGTATCTGTTGCCGCAGCAGCTCGAAAAGAAAAAGTTTGCCGGAACGAGCTGCGCCTATTTCTGGATGCTGAATCTGATCAAACTACTGCCGTTCGCCATGTTGGGAAGAATCAACGCGGAAAACCTAAAACTCGGGACGGTATTGCTGCCGGTAATTCCGCTGGGCGTCGCACTGGGCTGGTGGCTGACGCATAAGACAGAGCAGAAACACTACACCGCGCTGATTTATGCCGTGTTGCTGATCACTTCTGTTACCCTGATCATAAAGGCACTTTAAGCATCTACTCTTGCTTACCGCCGAACATCTGCGCGGCCATTTCCAACTGTGCCTGCTGCATCTCCGTTGAGGCTTTCATGCTTTCCGAAAACGCGTCGAATTGCTGCTGCGTCAGAATGCCGCGTGCCTTGTCGGAAATGTTTGCGTTCAACTGTTCGACATCACTGGAAAAGCTCTGGATGTTTTCCTGAGAGAACCGGTTTGGACTCATATCCATGTTTTTCTCATCATGCAGGTTGCTGGTAAAATCAAAGTTTTTCTTCTCCTCGTGCATCATTTCCAACAGCTTGCGGTAGGTATCTTCCGATAGTGGCGCATCCAATCCTGCAAGTTTCTGATCCACCTGGGAGAGCATCATCCGTTCGCCCATGGTTTTTTCGTAGAATTCCCATTCGGCGACATCCTCCGGACTGTTCAGGAAATATTCCATCTCCTCCTTCACCAGATCGGCGGTTTCCTTCAGATCCTTGGTCATCGCTTGCTGCTCCTCCTTGCTGAGCCCGCCGGACATCATCTTCATGCCCAATTCGACATTCTTCATCTGCCGGAACATCAGCAGCTCCATGAAATACTGCTTCTCGCTCTCGTTGAGTCCGAGATCGTTCAGCAGATTTTCGTAGAGCGCCCCGAGAGCACCGCGCTGGCTGGCCTCCATCACCTTGTTCATGGTGGGGTTGTCCAGCATCTTGGAGATGCTGCGCATCATGCGCTGGGCGCTGTCGGGCTTTGGTTTCTTATTCGTTTCCGACGGCGGTTCTTCAGCCAGGGGATTTGCCGCGACAACCGGATCGGCCGAAACGGATTGCTTTTCCTTCGACTGGCCGTCGGCCTTCTTCATGGCGAGCTCAGTTGGAACATCTTTCAGCCGTGCGACTTCATCCTTAAGGCGATTGGTATCCTGCTTCGAGCTGTAGATCCAGAACCCGAGTCCCGCGCACACGGCGACGAGCAAAATGATCGGAAGTTGCTTTTTCATTGTTTTCCTCTTCTGTTAGCGGCTCGTTTTCTTTGACGGGGAGATGTATAACAGCCCGCCGACAAGGCAGGTATTACAAATTCGCTTCGTGTTTGTAAAGACCAGCCCGTCTATGTTTCATTAATCGCATGGAATGGGAAAATCCAAAGCTTGGAAAACTGCCGGTCAAGTCGTGGTGCGGGCATGTCGAGAAGGGCGCGCTGGAGCAGGCGGCAAATCTGGCGAACCACCCGAAGGTGTTCCGGCATGTGGCACTGATGCCAGACTGCCACGTGGGCTACGGGATGCCGATCGGCGGAGTGGTGGCCTGCGAAGGGGCGGTCATCCCAAACGCGGTGGGTGTGGATATTGGCTGCGGCATGTGCGCGGTGCAGACGGATTTTCCAATGTCTGGAATTTCGCGCGATAAAATCTTCCAATGCCTGGAAAAAGTGAAAGCGCGGGTCCCGCTGGGCGAGGGACACTGCCATAACCAGCCGCAGCAATGGGATCGGTTCGGCGAGCTGCCGGGTTGGCTAGATGCGCGGACGCGCGAGTTGGCTTTCAAGAATCTCGGTTCGCTTGGCGGCGGAAACCATTTCATTGAAATGCAGGAAGGCGACGACGGGAAACTCTGGCTGATGATTCACTCAGGTTCGCGCAACCTTGGGTACCGGATTGCGGAACACCATCACAAGCAGGCGATGAGCCTTTGCGGCCGACGCGGCATCGCGCTTCCTTCAACCGATCTGGCCTATTTGGAAATAGAAAGCGATGGGGGGCAGGACTATATCCGCGAGATGAATCTGGCGCTGGACTATGCGCAGGAAAACCGTGCGCGGATGATGGCGGTTTTCAAGGGGGCGATATCTCACACTTTTAGAAGTGTGGGGTTCCTGAAGGAGATCAATATACATCACAATTATGCCGCGCCGGAGGAGCACTTCGGAGAAAAGGTCTGGGTGCATCGCAAGGGGGCGACTTCCGCGAAAACGGGTGAAGAGGGGATTATTCCCGGTAGCATGGGGACGGCATCATATATAGTGAAGGGACTCGGCAATCCGGAATCGTTCGAATCCTGCTCGCACGGAGCGGGGCGGGTGATGGGGCGTATGGCGGCTTCCCGCGCGCTCTTAAAAGAGGAGTGCGATCAGGCCATGGAAGGCATTGTGTTTGGCGGTTGGCACAGCTTCCGTGGCGGTGGAAAAAAGATGCAGGGCCTGCTGGATCTGAGCGAAGCACCGCAGGCGTACAAGAATATTGAAGACGTCATTAGTGCGGAATCAGATTTGGCTGAACCGGTCTTGAAGCTTCGTCCGCTGGGAGTGCTAAAAGGCTAAACCTTGTACTTCCAGTAGATTTCCTGCCGCACCGGGCAGGTGCAATGGAAGGCATTGCCGAACGATGACTGGTAGGGGCAGTGTGTCGCCATTTTTCTGTCGACAAAGAAAACAGTACCATTAACCGTGCTCTCTATATTGCAGAAAACCTCGCCGTCTTCTTCCAGACAGGCGTGATGATGAACACAGCAGGTTACTTTAGCGACGACCTCTGGATGGATGTCAAACTTCATGATCAATTCTCAACCGTGGACCTAAAATACTGGGTGAATGGACAAATGTGAGTATGAAAATAAAAATGGTTTTAGTATTATTTACTATCTGGACTGAAGCGGTGCGACATAGAGCGGGGTTGGGCGCGAGCTTCCTGCCACTGGAAATGTTGCATTTTTTTATTCTCTAAAAGGCAGACCCCGCTAAACTGACGCCTTTTAAGATACAACCCGCCATGGGCGGACAGGGTTTTTAGAATGATCGGCATTATTGATTATGGAATGGGGAATCTGGGCAGCGTGTCAAACGCCTGCCGGTTTCTGGAATTGGACGCGAAGATTATTACGCGCAAGGATGAAATGGATGACTGCCGTGCGGTGATCCTGCCGGGCGTCGGCGCCTTTGGCGACTGCATGAGCCACTTGGTGGAACACGACTTTGTCCAATCCATAGAAGGCTGGGTTCAGGCGGGCAAGCCGTTTATGGGCATCTGCCTCGGCTTGCAGGCCCTGTTCGACTCCAGTGAGGAATCACCCGGGGTTCCAGGCCTTGGAATATTTCCGGGTACCGTAAAACGCTTTGATTTGCCGAGGGAGCTCAAGGTTCCGCAGATTGGATGGAACCGGATCAACGAAGTACAATCGGACTGCCCGATGTTCGCAGGCATTGCGGACGGATCGTTTTTCTATCTGGTACACTCCTATTATGTCTGCCCGGAGGATCCATCCCTCGTGGCGGGTAAAACGGAATACGGCATCGACTATTGCACCTGCGTCTGGAAAGACAATGTGTTTGCCACCCAGTTCCATCCCGAAAAATCCCAGGCCGCCGGTCTGCGGATGCTGAAGAATTTCTGGAACTGGGCCGAGAACAGCTAGGGGCCGCCAAGGCACAACGGAATAGGAAATAGAATTATGATCGTTATACCGGCAATCGATTTAAAAAATGGAAAGTGCGTACGGCTCAAGCAGGGACTGGCTAATGAAGTAACAGAATATTCCGACTCTCCGGCAGAGATGGCAAAGCATTGGGTTGCGGAAGGCGGAATGTTCCTGCATGTGGTCGATCTTGACGGTGCCTTTGAAGGCCGGCCTATGCATACGCGGCAGCTAAGGGAAATTTGCAACGCCATTGATATTCCGGTTGAGATTGGCGGAGGCCTGCGAACCGACGATGATATTCAAGAAGTGCTTGCGGCCGGCGTCTGCCGCGCCATTCTCGGTACCCGTGCTTGCGAACATCCCGAAGAGCTGAAACGGCTCGTTGAAAAATTCGGAGGCGACAGGATTGCCGTGGGCATCGATGCCCGCAACGGAATGGTGCAGACCAAGGGCTGGGTGGAAACGACCGATGTGATAGCGGCGGAACTGGCGAAGCAGTGCGATCAAGTCGGCGTAGGAACCATCATTTACACCGATACGTCGCGCGATGGCATGATGCAGGGCGTGAACGACGCCGAAATGGCCAAAATCTGCGATGTGGTTTCGTGTGATGTCGTCGCCTCCGGCGGTGTATCGACGCTCGAAGACATGCAACGCCTCGTAGCACTGCGGCGCCCCAACCTAGTGGGTGCGATTGTCGGCAAGGCCTTATACGAAAAGACCGTGAGCATCGCTGCTCTACAGGCCGCCCAGTAGGAGATTACAATTCCACTGTCTCCGCCGCATGGGCGGGAATCCAGCAAGACTGCCCGTCGGCCAGGCGGATATACCACCACTGTCCGCGGCTTTCCAACAACCGGAACTCGGTGCCGGTATGGAGCGGTTCCAGAAAGGACGGCGCATATATTTCCCCGTCACCTTTGCGGGCCAGCACTTCTTTTGCGAGAATCACGCCGTCTTTCATTTGCCGGGCAGCCGCCAGTTCCACCACCAGCGATGTTGCAAGCACAACACTCAGCAGTGCGGCTGCCGCAAATGCAATGCGCGCTTCATTGCGGCGCGATTTTCCGACCCACACCCATGCCCCCCACATCAGAAGGTAGCTGGCGGCAAACAGCCACCAGCGCAGGGCGGTTGGGATATGGTAATGCCACCCCAGCAGCTTCTCCGTCATGGCGCTGCGTTCCTTGCTCGGGATGAGATCGATCCGCTGTTTGCGCGCATAATCCAGATTGTGCCGCAGATCCGCATTGCGCGGAGTATACTTTTCCGCCCGGCGGTAATTCAGAATGGCCCGCCCGATATTGCCGGCCAGGAAATGGGTGTTCGCGAGCGTGTAGTACAAATGGCCGTTATGGATGTTTTCCTCCTGCACCAGAAATTCATATTGCTTCGCCGCTTCCGCATACATCGTGGAATTTGTCGCCGCCCGGAACATCGAATGCGCCTTTTCCAGTGTTTTAATCTGGTATTCCGGAATGTCGGCGGCGAACGCAGGCAGCGCGGCCAGCAACAGTAGCTTGAAGCTTAAAACTTGAAACTTAACGCTCATTCTCATTTCAAATTCCTCTCGACGGCTTTCACAATACGGTTGGCAGCGTGGACGATCTGTTTCGCGTCGGCGTTCTCATCAAAGCCGGCGGTGAACCGATAGGCCTCGCAGATTTCAAAGACCGACTCCAACTTTTCCACGGTCTGGAAATCGGTTCCGGCGGCGGCGAGTTTTTTTTCCACCCCCCGGAAAGTAAGCGCACCGGGGCGCTTGTGCAGACGGTCGCCGAGATAGGCGCGCAACGTCTGGTCGAGACCCATGTAGATCTCGCTTTTCGTCCGCAGGTGTGCAATGGCAGCCGCGTTTTTTCGGTAGATCCGGTAGGCGCGGGCCGCCTTGGCCGTGCGTCGGATGTTGTGTTTCTTTTTTCCGAAAAACGCCAGCAGTGCGATGGTCCCGAACAGAATCGGAGGAACCAGCACGATGGTACACACCGCTATCGGATGGGCCCAGCCGAACAGGGCGTACTTCCGGGAGATCAGCATGTCCGGATTTTCATAATTGTGCCGGATACCGTCGGTCACGGTCTTGAGTCGGCTTCGGTATTGCTGTTCGCCGGTTCCGTACTCCGCAACCAGGACGGCCTCGCTGACGGTCAGCGGGATCGGCTCGCTGGTGGCGGTCATGAAGGCATTGGAAGCCGGATTGAAAAACACCAGTTCCAGCGGCGGAATATTTGAGACGGTGGTGGAGACCGGCCGGATCGACTGCGTGGAGATTTTGGCCTTGCCTGCCAGCTCGGGCAGGGAGCGTTCGTCCGGAATTTCAAACTTGTTGATGAGTTGCGGCTGGTAGCGCAGGGACGGGAAGTTGATCGTTTCCATAAACCGGTCCGACTCGATCCGAACGGTCAGCGTGACCGGTTCGCCGACGCGTACGCTCAGTGGTTCGGCTTGGACGTCGATGGTGAAGGAACCGATCAATCCCTTGAACTGCGGCGGGCGACCCTCGGCCGGCAGCGGCTTGACCTCCAGCGTCAGCGGGTTGGACTCGGCGTAGACGCGGTTGTAGCCTCCGCCGGTCAGGTTCTGGTCGAAGAAGGTGTTGTCGAAGTAGGCCGGATACTGGAAGGCGGTGCGGCGACCGCGCTTGGCATCCGATTCCGACTCCCTGGTGGCCGCGCAGAGCAGGCGGCTTTGCGGAATTTCAATCGTTCCCGACCGTTTTGGAATAAGAATTTTATTGAAGCTCAGCGACTGGTACTGCACTTCATCGACCATGAAACTTTTCTGTATGGCCAGCACGCGCGTGTTGTAAACCGGCAGTCCGGTTGTCCGGGTATCCTTTTCCTTCTCGGGCTCGTAGGGTTCCAGGGTCTGGAAACGCTTGTCATGCAGGACGGGGAAGTGGAAATCGACGGCCTTGATGGCGTTCAACGGGTACGAACTGTCCCAGGTTGTGGTGAGCAGAACCGGTTCGCCGACATAGCAGTTTGTGGCGGAGAGGGTGGATACAATCGACATGCGGTCGCTTTTCTGTGGCTTCTTCGCCAGCATGCCAACCGGCTCGGTGGACAGATCCGCTCCCCCGGCGGTGAACAGCAGCGGCGGAATCGTGAGGAGTCCCTCCTTCTTTGCGCGGAAGGAATATTGGAAGACATAGGTGTCGGCCTCGCTCGTTTTTGTTCCGGCGTTGAGGGGCTTCACATTGAACGCTTCCAGTGCATCCGTTTTCGGGGCTTCCGGGAAATCCGGCGCTTTGACGATCACGTTGACCGGGAAGACCTCGCCGAGAAAGACGTTGGTTTTGGCCACGTCGATATGCGCGTAGAAGTTGGTCGATACCTCGGCCGAGGCCGCCAGGCCAACCACCCCCGCAAGAAAGATGCTTTTCCACAGTTTCATTTTCTACCAGTCCTTATCGACGCCCTTGTACTGGCCGCCCTTCTTTTGTTTCCGGCGCTCCTGATTTCGCGCTTCCTCGGCGAGAATGTCCATCTCCGTCTGGTTCGGCGGGGGGACTCCGCGGATCTCCTCGTATTCCGAAAAGTCGCCGAACGGGTCGGCCTCCTCGTACATGTCTGAATCTTCGTCCGATTCATCGTAATCCATATCGGAATCATCGCTCTCCGACGAGTCTTCATCCGACTCGCCCTCCTGTTGATTGGGATCGGCAGGCGCACTGCCCAGCGCGGCGATCAATTCCTCCAGTGCAATCTTCTGCTCCATCTGCACGGGGTCCAGCGCGGGGTATTGTTGTGCGCGCTCCATTGCGGCGGCGGCTTTCAGCGTATGTTCAAACGTTTTTTGCAACGGGCCGGGCTCTGCCGTGCCGTCCGGGAACGGGATCGCCTCGTGCAGCCCCGTCTCCTTCATCACTTCGGTCAGCTCGCGCGTTTCCTTTTCCAGCGTCTGTTGTTGCTGGGCGGCGGCGCTTAGCGTGTCCGCGGTGGTGGCGGTGTTTAGCGCGGTCTGCCGCAGGATGAACTCCTCCAGCTTTTCGCGGATGTATTTAAACATCTCGTTTTCCTGCTGTTCCTTTTCCTCCTCCTGACGGATCTCCTCCGTCAGCTGCGCCGTAAGCATCCGCGTCACTTCCATGTTGTAGGCGGCGTCGGCAAACTCCATGTTGTAATCCAGTGCCGTGCGGTAGATATACGCGGCCTGCTGATAGAATTCCAATGCGCTATGGGGATCCTGCAACCGCAAGGTCTCCGCGGTTTTGACCATGCTGTTCGCGAGGTTGTACCAGCACTGGCTTTTCATCTGTTCCGAATCGCTGACCGAGGCGGCATACTCAAAGGATCCACGCGCCTCCTCAAATGCGCCGTTCCGGTAGAGTGCACTGCCTAGGTTGAAATAGATTTCCGCCGACTCCGGATCCAGCTCGCCCGCCGCTTGGAATTTTTCCGCCGCCACGTCGAACTTCTCCGCGGCATACGCCTTGTTGCCTTGCCTAAACAGGCCTGCGGCAGACTCTTTTGCCCGAACAGAAAGCGATGAGAGCAGCAGCAGAACCAGCGCGGCCGTTTTTGCAGCGCGGCCGTTTTTCCAAGGTTTGGAATTTCTTTTCCAAGGATTGGAAAGAAGCAGTACCGTGACGGCCGCGAAGAGAAACAGGTGGAACTTGTCCTCGTAGCTTTCAACAACCTGCTTTTCGACCGTGGTGCGCTCGACTCGCTGCATGACCTGCTGGTAGATCCCCTTGAGGTCGAACGGTCCGCTGGCCACTTCGAAATAGGTTCCGGAGGGAACGGCCGCGACCATCTGCCGCAGGGTTTCCGAGTGCAGGCGTGTCCAAACCTCCTTTTTATCGTGCTTCATGAAGGAGCGGACGCCGGAATCTTCGTCCTCTTCCACAATCCGGCTGCCGCGCGCGCGGTCGCCG
>JAIPIO010000031.1 GCA_021734595.1 Kiritimatiellales bacterium
TGGGCTACGGCGATGCGCAGGCGTTGAATCCGACTTCGAAGATCCCCACACCCAACCTGAACCGGCTTGCTGCGGAGGGCATGACCTTTACAGACGCGCATTCGGGATCGGCGGTCTGCACCCCGACCCGCTACGGCGTCGTCACCGGACGCTATTGCTGGCGCACCCGCCTTAAGCGCGGCGTCCTGAACGGCTATTCGGACCATCTGATCGATCCCGCACGCCTGACGGTGGCCGGACTGCTGAAACAGAACGGATATCACACGGCCTGCATCGGGAAATGGCATCTTGGAATGGATCTCCCGAAGGAAGGCAAGGAGAACATCGACTATTCCAAACGGATCAAAAACGGCCCCAACGTCAACGGCTTCGACTATTTCTACGGCATCACGGCATCGCTGGATTTCCCGCCGTATGTCTTTATTGAAAACGACCGCTTCACCGAATCGGAAATCGAAAGCCAATCCGCCATAGGGTTCCCAGGCTATCTCCGCAAGGGGCCGGTCGGCAAAAAATTCAAGCACATCGATGCGCTGGATCACTTGGCCGAAAAGTCGGTGGCGCATATCCATGAACGGGCGAAGGCAAGGCAACCGTTCTTTCTCTACTTCCCGCTGACCGCGCCGCACAAGCCGGTGATGCCTGCCACCCGGTTTCAGGGCAAGTCCAGGCTCGGACCCTACGGCGACTTTGTGATGCAGGCCGACTGGACGGTTGGCCAGATCCTCAAGGCACTGGATGAAACGGAACAAACGGAAAACACGGTGCTGTTTTTCACAAGCGACAATGGTTCCTTCATGTACCGGTTGGATGCCATGCCAAAGGCTTCCGAAAAAGGCCACGTCGAGGATAACACCGTGCAGGCCTTCGATGCAAAGAACCACCATTCCAACTATCCGCTGCGCGGCACCAAGGCCGATATTTGGGAGGGTGGTCACCGTGTTCCCTACTTTGTGCGTTGGCCGGGAAAGATCAAGCAGGGCAGCCGCTGCGCAGACCCCATCTGTCACGTGGACCTGATGGCCACGTGCGCCGAGCTGGTCGGCGCCCAACTGCCGGACAACGCGGCCGAAGACAGCTTCAGCATTCTTCCATTCACTCTCAACAAAGGCGGTGCTTCACGCGGCGCACCGGTGGTGCACCATTCATCAAACGGCACGTTTGCGTTGCGGGACGGCAAATGGAAACTGATTCTCGGCAGCGGCTCCGGTGGACGCGGAATCCCTAAAAGCAAGCCCGGCGACCGGCCCTTTCAGCTTTTCGACATGCAGAATGATCAGGCCGAAACCAGCAACCTGGTCGACAAATATCCCGAGGTTGCCGGAAAACTGGAGCAGACGATGGATCGGCTGATCAAATCCGGCCGTAGCCGCTAAGAAAAACATTCCAATCCCTGAAAAAATCCTGCATAAATCGTCCAACTGTCTGGAGGGATTTTACCATGCATTTTCCGATGCGGCATAAATTGGTTGCGTTTGCCTTCGGCTGCTCGCTTCTTTGCGCTGCGGCACTGGGGGATCGACCCAATATTCTGCTCTTCTTTGTGGATGACATGGGCTACGGCGATTGCCGGGTGTACAACACCAACTCGCTGGTTTCCATGCCCCACGTGGAAACGCTGGCCGAAAACGGCATGACTTTTTTAGACGCCCATACTCCGGCAGCGCTATGTGCGCCGTCGCGTTACAGCATCATGTGTGGCAACTATTCATGGCGCGGACGCAACGCCCTTGGTACTTGGCATTTCAACGGGAACTCCACGTTTCTCGATGGTCAGAAAACCATCGCGGCTGTGTTGCAGGAAAACGGCTACCATACGGCGATGTTCGGGAAATCGCATCTGGGCGGACTGGTCTATCCCAAGGACACCAACGCCACGTTCAACACAGAGAACAATGCGGACAACTGGCAGGAGATGGATTTTACCAAGGCACTGACCAACGGCCCGAGCATGCAGGGATTTGATTATTCCTTCCTGCCGTATAACGGCATTCAGGGACGCCCATACGCGTTTTTTGAAAACGACCTGCTGGTCGGCGAGGCTACAAACCTGATGGTGTGGAGTGCAGGTACCTACCCCAACACCAACGGCGATTCCGTGATCATGGGCGACGGATTCGGCACCCCGGACTGGAAGAGCAATGAAGTCGGACCGATCCTGACACTAAAAGCCATCGATTTTATCGACCAGCATCATCTGGACGATGTGACCGCGGGCACCAACACCCCGTTCTTCATTCATTACTGCTCACAGGGGGTACACAAACCGCACACCCCACCGACCAAATTTCTGGGCGAACCGGTCAAGGGAATCACCGGAGTATCCGATCACCTTGACATGCTCTACGAGGTGGACCGGGCACTGGGCCATATTCTCGATGCCCTAGATACGCGCGGTCTGCTCACCAACACGCTGGTAATCTTCACCAGCGATAACGGAGGACTTACCGAGTCGCTGGGTCTTGGACACAACTCCAATGAAGGATTGCGGGCCAGCAAGGGATCCATCTTTGAAGGCGGCCACCGCGTGCCATTCATCGTCCGCTGGGGTGACGGAACGCCGGCAGGATCGCGCATCCCTCCCGGCACAACAGCCCATCAGATGATCGGTGTGCACGATATATTCGCCACACTTGCCGAGTTGACCGGTTCGCCGCATGAACCTGGGCATGGACTCGACAGCAAAAGTTTTCTCTCCGTCCTGCTGGATAACAACCAGTATCCAATCAATGACTACATGCTGCTGCAAAGCGGTTCCGAAGGGCCCCGCCGGGCGATGCGCGAAGGAAGCTGGAAACTGATTACAGGATGGGGCGGCGGTCCGTTATACCTGTATAATCTCGCCAATGATCTGCTGGAGGAAACCAACTTGGTGTATGATGTTGACCAAACAGCACGCATTGAACGTATGCAGACGAAAATGGATGAAATGATCCTCTCCTACCGTAGTACGCCCTGTCCCCTGCCCTTGACCCGGTTGACTACACCTCCGCCCGATATCAGCGGCACCAACCTGCAGTCCGACACAAATGTCTATCTGTTTGCCGAAAAGGCGCTCCGGCTAGATTCCGACCTGCCGGTAGATGTGTATGAGCCCCGGGGTATGTCGCTCACTTCAGCCGATACCATACCTGTTGGCAGTATTTCATCCGGCACGGTGGTGCGAAGCCACCTGATTCATTTCAAGCCCAATTCAAATGGAACCTATGGCGGTTCCTGCAAGTTCGACGAACCTATCGTGGGCCTTATCGTTGATGATCGCACCGGCCGTGCAGGATTGGAAAATACCGATGAACTGCTTGGATTGGATACGGTCGTTTATCCCGGCACCAACGAGGCGCGCTCCTGTATTGTGGAGGGAGGCGACACGTTGTGGGTTTCCGATGACGGCAAATCGCTTTCGGTCACACTCATGGGACCGGAGCAGGTGGTGTCGGATGTACCGCTAGCCGATCCCGGATTCGAAACCATGACGGATATCACCGGGTCGACCGCGCCCTGGTTTTCAGGCGCCGAGACAAATCCGGCCGTAGACGAGGTTTACATTGACACGACCTATGCCCGAACAGGTTCAAACTGCGTGAGCATGGGAATCAGGAACGATCTCTCGACCTTGAACCAGAATGTGGCCGAAACAGTTGACATAAACGCAACCTATCTATTCAAGGCATGGGTACGCACACTTCCCGGAAAACCGTCCGGTACGGTGGGGATGAGGTTCCTGAGCGGTCCCGGCAGGAATGTTACTGTTCTGGCACTTACTTTGAAAATCACATCGACGGATTGGTCGCAATGCATGGTGCGGATCCGGCCGGAGGATTTTCCGGATACGATCAACACCGGTGATCCCATCCGGCTGCGTTTCTTTCACGCTTCGGGATCTGCACTTCATGGAGTATTGCTGGATGACGTGAGCCTTACTAAAATAACAGGAGAACCAACCGGCGGAGTAGACGAAATGCGGGTTCTGACGCCGATCCCGGCATCGGAAGACATGGACAGCGACGGATTGGGCGATGCATGGGAATATCAGTATTTCGGCGACTTAACGCCAGAGCCGGACGACCCAGCACCCGGCGGAACAGTCTCTGTTTTGGCGGCATATGGTTTCGGCCTGGATCCCTCATCCAGCGCAGCTTCACAGCTGACAGCAATATGGGATATATCTGAATCAAAACCCTCCATCACATTCACTCGGGCTAAGGACAGCCGGCTGACGTGGACCGTTTATCTGTCAAATGACCTAAACAGCTGGGATGCGGGAGTGGAGGGTGTGGATTACGCGCTGACAGCCATACCCGGGGACCATCATTTTACTGAAAGTGTCACACTCGACATTATTCGTCCGCTCAGTGACCGAATTTTTGTTCGCACAGCATTCAACAGCACACCATGACAAAGATGGAGGACAACATGAGAATTATACTATTCATCACCGCAATTGCGGTTTTAACTGTTTCAGGATCAGCAGTTGCTCAGCTACAAGTTAAAACTTCTGAAAACACACCGCAGTTTAAGAAATTTCTGGAAAGACGTCCCGATGCCGATCTGAACAAGGATGGTATTCTGACCATGGAAGAGGTCAGGGAATGGAAGCTGAAACAAAAAGAAATTCCGGGCAAAAAGAAGAACCAACCGCAACGGACCCCGCCAACCCATGCCGATGTGAAGTACGGTGATCATGAAGCCATGGCACTGGATTTCTGGCAGGCGGAATCAAAATCACCCACCCCGTTGTTTGTCTTTATTCACGGCGGCGGTTTCCGCGGCGGCGATAAAAAATCAGTTCCAGCGGTGTTTCTAAAGGAGTTCCTTGGGTCGGGCGTCTCCGTCGCAACGATCAACTACCGCCTTTCCGGCGTTGGCCCCTATCCATTGCAAATGAACGACAGCGCCCGTGCCATCCAATTCCTGAGATCGAAAGCCAAGGAATGGAACATCGACCCCGCCCGTCTCGCCGCCGGCGGCGGTTCGGCGGGTTCGGGCATCTCGCAGTGGCTCGCCTTCCACGAGGACATGGCTGATCCGAAAAGCAATGATCCGATCTCACGCCAATCCACCCGACTCACCTGTGCCCTGCCGATCAACATGCAGTCCACCTACGATCCGCGTGAGATTAAAAAGATCATTCCCGGTGATGCGTACAAGCACCCGGCACTGCCTCCCTTCTTCGGTTGCACGGAGGGATGGGATTGGGACTCCGATAAGATCGATGCGAAACTCGACGCACTTATAAAAGACGCCTCGCCCATCAACCACCTGAGCAAGGACGACCCACCTGTGTTTCTGATTCATAACGAGAAATCAAATACATCTGGGAACATCCACCACTCCAATTTCGGAAAACACCTGAAGGAGGCCATGGATAACCTAGGCATCGAATGCCTCCGGCGCATGGATTCCGACTATGCATCCATGGACGAAGCCTATGAGGATATGGCCAGGTTTGTAAAAAAGCATTTCGGCATAAAATAACCTGTTTTCCAATTTCTGGAATAATGATCCGCTGAGTTTCCAATCATTGGAATAAACTGTTCCAATGTCTGGAACGTTTACGCTTGTGAAAAAAAACAGCCCCCTGTATTCGCATATATGCGAATCCTTCTCATTAAAAAGACGATTCCGCAATATTTGCCGGGTTATTTTCTAAAAATAATTCTGAATATTACTTAGAATATAACCCTGTCATCCAATTAATTCACGGTTTTGGCACATCATTTGCTTATTTTATACCACTAAGGTGATATGTCAAATGAGCTTTCAGCACTGAATGTTGCGGAAAGTAGGGGATGTGGAAATGAAGACAAAAAATAAATATGGATTCACTATTGTTGAAATCATGATTGTGGTGGTGGTTATCGGTCTGCTGACCGCGATCGGAATACCTGGATTCAGAAAAGCCCGGGACAACAGTCGGAACAATGCGTGCCGCAGCACACAGCGCCAGATCGAAACGGCCAAGGAAATGTATGCCATTGAAAGCGGAAAAGACAACGGCGGCACTGTCACACTCGAAAAGATTGCTGAATATATGCGGAATCCGCCCACCTGTCCGTGTGGTGGCACCTTTATACCGGGAACAATCGGCGAGGAATGCCACTGCACAGTCCATGACTTCAGGATTGTCATTGCAGATGAATAGACCAACATTCCGTGTTTCTATTTAAGGAATGTTATCAATATCCTAAAAAACAGGAAAAAAAAGACCGGTACACCAACAATGTAGAAAATGTCTGGCAAATCAAACGACGGTCGTATTTTATGCCCCACCCTCTGTGGATCCAGTTCTTCGGTAACGGTTATTTCCGGAGGAAGGTAGTCGTCGGCCACGATCCCGTACACCGCGGTAACATTGGGTTCTTTCGCTTCTTTTTTATCTTCAATCCCAATCGCGTTTCTCTCCGTGTTGGTTTGCGCCAACGCAGGCAGACAGGCTGTTATAAATAACGACAGATATACATTTATACCCAATAGTTTAGTTATTTTTATGAATGATATGGCCATGTCTTTGAGTTTATATTTCCCTACTACCACGATGTCAAAACTTTGTCGCTGAAATTGGTTTATTCGATTCAACTATTCTGAATTCTGCGAAAACCAACAAGACTACGCTGATGTCCGTTTACCGTGCTGAAGTTGAACAATGAAAACTTTCAGTATCCATGGAACCTCAGCGCATAAAATTACCAGCATCCGCGGGCATATATATACCGCGCCCGTGTATTTAACTCATAGTGCTTGCACTTACCTAGGGGCTAGGCTAAATAAACAGGCGTTTTAAGGAAAATAATAGAAAAAGGATTTAAAATGCCGAAATTTAAAGGGAATTTAACTGCAGGAACGCTGGGTGACCGCGCCCTGTTTCATCTGCAATACAGCCGGGGCAAAGACCTGCGTGCCGCCACCGCGTATGATAAACTGATGTGCTTTTCGCATGCTGTTCGCGACCTAGCGGTGGATGGATTCATCGACACCCAGCGCACCTACTTCGACCAGGACGTGCGGCGTGTAAACTATATCTCGATGGAATACCTCATCGGCAAAATGCTGGAAAACAATATCTACGCGCTCGATATTGTTGAAAAATCCAAAGAGGCCATCAAGGCGCTCGATATCACACTCGAAGAGGTGCTGGCGCTGGACATCGAAGCAGGACTGGGCAATGGCGGCCTAGGCCGGCTGGCCGCCTGCTACCTAGATTCGCTTGCCACGCTGGAATTGCCGGCCTTCGGGTATGGCATTCGGTACGAGCATGGTATTTTCCGACAGGAGTTTGAAGATGGCTGGCAGCGCGAGCGCCCCGACGAATGGCTTGCACTAGGCTACCCATGGGAACTGATCCGCCCGGAATACACGTTGCCGGTCTGCGTCTACGGGCGTGTGAAGACCGTACTAACCCCGGGGCGCGTTACCAAAAAAGTGTGGGAAGACTGGCAGATGTTTGAAGCGGTTCCCTATGATGTCCCAATCATCGGATACGGTGTCAACACCGTCAACATGCTCCGTCTTTGGAGATCGCAACCGGCGGAAGGTTTCCGACTGGATGTCTTCAACCAAGGCGACTATGTGCGCGCTGTGGAAGAGAAAAACTGGGCGGAGAATGTAACAAAGGTTCTCTATCCCTCCGACTTCACCTATGCGGGTAAGGAGCTGCGTCTGATTCAGGAATACTTCCTCGCTTCCTGCTCGGTGCGGGACATCATCCGCCGCTACAAGAAAAACCATAACGACTTCAGCCAGTTTGCCAAGAAGAACGCCATCCAGCTTAACGACACCCACCCCACGCTGGCCGTGGTGGAGCTTATGCGCATCCTGATAGATGAAGAAAACATGCCATGGGATAAGGCCTGGGACATTACGGTTAACACGTTCAGCTACACCAACCATACACTTCTGTCTGAAGCACTGGAAAAATGGTCGGTCGATCTGCTCAAACGCGTCCTTCCGCGTCACATGGATATTATTTACGAAATCAACCACAAGTTCCTGCAACAGGTGGAAATTCACCGCCCCGGAGACGGTGCATTCATGCGGAGTGTTTCGCTCATCGAAGAGGGTCCGCACAAACAGGTGTGCATGGCCAACCTTTCCGTGGTCGCCAGCAACAAGGTCAATGGTGTGTCTGCGCTGCACTCCAAACTTTTAAAAGATCATACCATGCCGGAATACGCCGACATCTGGCCGGATAAATTCTGCAACGTCACCAATGGCATTACCCACCGCCGCTGGCTGCTTAAAGCCAACCCCGGCCTGTCGGAGCTGATCACTGAAAACATCGGCGATGGCTGGAAAAGCAATCTGGAGGGTCTGAAGGATCTCGAAGCCTGTGCGAAAGACAGTAAATTCCAGCAGCGCTTCATGGAAATCAAACGCGACAACAAAAAGGCCCTCGCCAAAACCATCCGCGAGATCGCCGGAGTGAACGTACACCCTGAGAGCCTCTTTGATGTGCAGGTCAAACGTCTGCACATGTACAAGCGGCAGCTACTCAACGCGATGCACATTATCGGGCTCTACCACAAAATCCTGGACAATCCAAAGATCGATATACAGCCGCGCACCTTCATATTCGCGGCCAAAGCCGCGCCAGCCTACCATATCGCAAAATCGGTTATTAAGCTGATTAACATCATGGGGGATGTAATCAATAAAGACACCGATGTGGCCGGGCGCATCAAAATCGTGTTCCTACCCGACTACAATGTGTCGCTGGCGGAAAAAATCATTCCAGCCGCCGATATTTCCGAGCAGATATCTACGGCCGGCATGGAGGCATCGGGCACTGGGAATATGAAACTGTCGCTCAATGGTGCCCTGACTGCCGGAACCTGGGACGGTGCCAACATCGAGATCGCCGAGCATGTCGGCGACGACAACATCTTTATCTTTGGCCATCGCGAAGAGGAGTTGCAAGCGCTCAAACGCAAGGGGTACAACCCCTGGAAGTATTACGACAAAAATCCCGAGCTGCAGCGGATACTTGAAACCATCCGCAACAATGAGTTTGATCGCGGACAACCGGATATATTCAAGGAAATCTACGAAGACCTGACCCAGCACGGCGACCACTTCTTCTACATGGCCGACTACCAGCCCTATGTGGAATGCCAGCAACGTGTCAGCGAGCTATACCGCGATCAGGCGGCCTGGGCTGAAAAAGCGATTCTCAATGTGGCCCGCATGGGCTGGTTCTCCAGCGACCGCTCCATCCGCGACTACTCCGAAAACATCTGGCATCTGGAACACACACCCGTCAGTAAAGAGCAGTAGTGGACTCGCATTCCAATGTCTGGAAAAATACTTCCAGTCGTTGGAATTCCCGTCCCGGGCTGGCTAAATAAACCTGTTTTTTACTTCCGAACACAAATAGTTCGTGATACGAACTATTTGTTATGAAAACTATATCTCAGGACAGGTTTGTTGAAAAAATGGCGGACGAACTGCCGCGGATGATTGCGGCCATTATGCAGAACGACGACAGCGCCGTTTCAAAGGGTCAGCTTTCCGTACCCCAGTTCTGGGCGCTGCACTATCTCGACCAGAACGGACACATGACCGTGAATGAGTTGGCAACGGCGTTGAACCGCAAGATATCGTCGGCATCCGGACTGGTCAACCGCATGGTCAAATCGGGACTGATTACGCGCACGCGTGATACAGTAGACCGGCGGGTGGTACATCTTGCGCTGACAGCCAAGAGCCGTCGACTGATTGATCACCTGGTGGGAAACCGCAAAGACGGCATCCGCCTGACCTATTCCGCACTGACAGGCGAAGAACGGGCGCTGTATCTGCGGCTAATGGACAAAATCCTCGATGGAACCCGCGTTGCCATCGTTTTTTTCCTGCTGTGCAGCGGGGTTGCCCGCACGGCATTCGCCGAGCCGGAACCGCTCAAGGCATACAGCCTGCAGGAAAGCATCCGCATTGGGCTGGAGCGGTCGATACCGGTGGCCAATGCAGTTCGCAACCGGCAGATTGCCCAGACCAAAAAGATACGCGCCCGATCAGAGGCGTTCCCGAAAATCACTGGTCTGGCCGACTACACCCGCTATGACGCCGAAAACCTTATCGGCACCAGCGTTCGGAATGTTGGAGCCGAGGCTGCGTTGCAGGTCTTTGCCGGCGGGCGCACAATGGCGGCCATCCGCGCCGCAAAGGCCTATGACCGCTTGACGGAGGAGCAGGAACACCGTATCCGCGCGGCGCAGGTGCGCGACATTGCCTTTAGCTATCATGAAGTGCTGCTGGCACAGTCCGAAGTCGCCGTGCTGGAACAGTCGGTTCAACAGCTGATGGACTTCGAGAAGGAGACGCGCGAAAAGTACGAAACCGGCACGGCATCGGAATTCGACTGGCTCAGCGCCAAGGTCAAGGTCCGCAACGAGGAACCGCGGCTGATCCGCTCGCGCAACAACGTGGAGATTGCGAAGGAAGCGTTCCGCAACCTAACCTACATCGATGAAACCGAGTTTCGGCTTACGGACCCCTTGGCCTACCAGCGATATGAAGTTGATCTGGAACGCTGCATTGAAAACAGCAGACAGAAGCGCCCGGAACTGCAGGAACAGTCCCGCACCATTGACCTGCGCCAAGAGGATATCCACCAGCAGCGCAGCCAATATTATCCGCGGGTGAATCTGTTTGCCGACTACCGTTTTACGGATCCCGACCCCTACAGCTTTATCAACGGGGCAACCGGCTGGCAGGATCACTGGACCGCGGGCGTACGCGCCACCTGGGATCTGTTCGATGGGGGCTTGCGCCGCGCCGACCTGGGCGAGAGCAGGTTGAATCTTGCCATCGCCGAGGACAACTACACCGACCTCGAGCGCGCGGTCGCCC
The DNA here is from genome assembly GCA_021734595.1 of Kiritimatiellales bacterium. GTDB lineage: Bacteria > Verrucomicrobiota > Kiritimatiellia > Kiritimatiellales > Pontiellaceae > JAIPIO01. The sequence continues at coordinate 10,846 of JAIPIO010000031.1, forward strand.
TTGAAATCCGCTCACAGTGGCTGTTGGTTCGCGACAGCGAAGAGGCGATCCTGGCCACTACAGAGAGCACGGAGCTGGCACAGCGCGCACTGGATATTTCCAAGGCACGCTACGACGCCGGACTGGGAACCTATCTCGAATTTACCCAGGCCAATCTGGAACTTAGCAATGCCAGGCTCGCGCGCAACACCGCGCTGCGGGCACATCAAGACGCCGTGATCGGCCTGAAATATGCCGCCGGAATTCTGCTGGAGGAGTACGAGGATGAATAATAAAGCCACTAAACTTACCCTGTTCCTGCTGATCATTCTGGCTATGATCGAAGTGGCCGTCATGATGCTGATGAACGCGCCCGAACCGGCAACCGAAAAAGTGGATACGAACGAGAATGCGCAGCTTGTCAGCATACTCCCGGTTCAACTGACCAATACAGCGGACGTGGTCTATCTTCCAGCAAAGGTGCGGGCCAATGTCAGCGCCACGCTCGCGGCGGAGAAGGCCGGGCGCATTATGGCGCTGGCCGCCGACCGGGGGGATCATGTGGGCAAAGGGCAGCTGCTGCTGAAGATCGACGACCGGATCTTGCAGGCCGCACTCAAGCAGGCCGAAGTCGCAATGCGTGACGCACTCAGCAATTATGACCGCTTTAAGAAACTGCAGAAAACCGGTGCGGTCTCCGCCAGCGAATATGACGGTATTGAGCGGGCATATATCGTCGCGGAAGCCTTGCTGGACGAGGCGCGGGTGAACATCGAACTGTGCCGGATACACTCTCCTGTTGATGGAAATATTAACGACCGTTTTGTCGAGGCCGGCGAATATGTCCAGCCGGGCACTCCCGTTTTTGAAGTGGTCGACAGCCAAACGGTAAAAGTGCTGATCCTTGTTCCCGAGAAGGATATCTTTGCGCTCCACAAAGGGGATCGCGTTTCCTTTAGCGTCCAACCGCTCGCGGACCGCGTTTTTACGGGTACCGTCTCTTTTATCGCGACGCAGGCGGATGAAAGCAACAATGCGTTCCGCGCCGAACTGACAATTGAAAACCGGGACGGCGTTCTCCGTCCCGGCATGATTGCCCGGGTTGAGTTTGTACGTGGCATCCGTGAAAATATGATCTCTTTGCCGCTGTCGGCCGTCGTCCCGTCCAACGGCGATCATATCGTTTATCTGGTAAAAGACGGGCAGGCTGTACGACGCAAGGTTCAGGTGGAAACCATCACCCGCGAGCGGGCCCTGATCGCCACAGGACTGACTAACGCAGATCTGGTGATTACCGAGGGCAACCGCACCCTGAGCGACGGTCAGTTGGTGGAACTTACGGGCAAAGAGGCCTCTCAATGATCATCACCAACTATGCCATTAAGTTCCGCATAGCGGTGTTTGTCTTCATCGGTGCGCTGATATTCATGGGTAGCTCGGCCTACCGTTCGCTACCGCGTGAAGGTTCGCCGGATATCACCATTCCTCAGATTTTTGTTACGGCCATCTATCCCGGACGAGCACCGGAAGAGATGGAAAACCTGATCACGGTTCCGATCGAAAAAAGGCTGAACGAACTGGGAAATGTAAAACATATCCGCTCCGTTTCGGCCGACAGCGTGACCAGCTTTACCATTGAATACCTCGCCGGTGTCAATATCGACACCGCTATTCAGCGCGTCAAGGATAAGATTGATCTCGCACGGCCCGATCTTCCCCAAGACCTGGATGAGCCGGTTGTGGAGGGACTCAATTTCAGTACCGACATTCCGATTATGCGCTTTGCCATTTCCGGCGACCCGGATATTGAACGGCTAAAAAGCACAGCGGAGTTTCTACAGGATGAAATCGAACTGATCAGCGGTGTGCGCGAGGCCCGGATTGTCGGCACACGCGAACGTGAAATCCGCGTCGAGTTCGATCTGGAGCGACTGATTGCCTACAATGTCCCCCTGTTTGATGTGCTGGCCCTGATTGATAAGGAGAATGTAACCATATCCGCAGGCACACTGGAGGTGGATCAAAGCAAAGTACAGGTGCGAGTGCCCGGCGAGTTCAAGCTGGCGACCGACATGCGTGATCTGGTTGTGCTGGAACGGCAGGGCAATCCGGTCTACCTGCGCGATATCGCCACCATCAGCGATACATACAAGGATCTGGAAACCATTTCCCGCATCAACGGGGAAAGCGCGGTTTCAATTCAGATCACCAAGCGCGCCGGAGAAAATTCTGTCCGGTTGATCGACGAGGTCAAGCAGCGCATTGATCCCGAAAAGCTGCCGAAAGACATCCATATCACCGTGGTACAGGATGACTCCAAGGATATTCGCGACATGATTGCCGAACTGGAAAACAATATTGTTTCCGGCTTTTTCCTGGTGATTGTGGTTCTGCTGATTTTCATGGGGCGGCGCAATGCGCTGTTTGTCGGGCTGGCGATCCCGTTTTCCATGCTGCTTTCGTTCACGATCATGTCGCTCATGGGTATCACCATGAACATGGTGGTGCTGTTCAGCCTGATCCTGGCGGTCGGCATGCTGGTGGATAACGGCATCGTGATCGTTGAGAACATCTACCGCCTGCACTGCGAAGGATTGTCGCGCTTGGAGGCGGCGCGGCGCGGTGCCGCCGAAGTGGCTTGGCCGGTAACCACCTCCACACTGACCACACTGGCGGCCTTCTCTCCCCTGCTCTTCTGGCCCGATATTATCGGCGAATTCATGAGCTATATTCCACAGACGCTGATCATCACGCTGAGTTCGTCCCTGTTTGTGGCCTTGGTTGTCAATCCCGCCGTCTGTTCGGTACTTATCAAAAAAGGTAAGAAGAGGTTTGACGACACCGATGTGACGCATCATCCATTTGTGCGCGGCTACGAAAAAATCCTGCGTGCGGCATTGCGCCGCCGCGGACTGATCATGATCATCGGGCTGATGTTCCTGATTCTCAGCACACAGCTCTACAGCCGTTTCGGCAAGGACGTTCAACTGTTTGTGGACACGGAACCGCGCGCGGCCCAAATCGAAGTCAAATTCCCGGAAGGAACCGCGATTGAAAAAACCGATGCCGCCCTGCGTTGCATCGAAAAACTGATCCAAGGCCATGAAAACATTGAGTTCATCCAGGCAACCGCCGGCCAAGGCAGCGGAAGCTTAATGGTTGCCGGAAGTGGTGGTACACATGTCGGCTCGCTCTATATCCGGTTTGTGGACGAGAAGGAACGCACCGGCAGCACCAAGGCGCTGATACAGGAGTTCCGTGAAAAGGTCGGGCGGATTGCCGGCGCGGAAGTGAAAATTGAACATGAGCAGGAAGGACCGCCGCAGAAACCGCCGGTGAACATCGAAGTATCCGGTGAAAACCTGGAGATGCTCAGCTCCCTGGCGACGGATATCAAGCGGCGCATCAGTCATGTCCCCGGTTTGGTGGAGTTGCGCACCGACTACGAGAGCGCCCTGCCCGAACTGCAGTTTATCGTCGATCGCAAACGCGCCGGTCTGCTCGGGCTGGATACGGAAACGATTGGCTTCTTCCTCCGCACCTCCATCTACGGCACCGAGGCCTATCGCAAGTTCCGGGCCGGGGATGACGAGTATGATATCACGCTACGCCTGCCAAAGCCCGATCGGGAACAATACAGCCTGATGGATGAAATCTACATACCGATGGCGGAGGGTTCCCCGATCCCACTCTCCTCGCTCGGGGAATTCCGCTACACCTCCGGACGCGGCATCATCCATCGCAAAAACCAGAAGCGCGTGATCACCATCAGCGGCAACAAGCAAGGGCGCGAATCCGAAGCGCTGCTGAAGGATATTGTTCCGATTATCGACAACATCGACCTCCCGGGCGGCTATCGCATTGAATACACAGGGGATAAGGAGGATCAGCAGGAATCTACGGCATTCCTCAAAAAAGCCTTTGGGCTGGCGCTGGCCGGAATTCTTGTTGTACTGGTGCTACAGTTCAACTCGGTGCTGCTCCCGTTTATTATTATGGTGTCCGTACTCCTGTCCATTATCGGCGTGATGTGGGGACTGCTGCTTACCCGCATGCATTTCAGCATTGTCATGACCGGTGTGGGCATCATCAGCCTGGCTGGCATCGTGGTGAACAATGCCATTGTACTAATCGACTGCATCAACAGCATGAAGCGCACCGGCCTCGCCTCCATCGATGCCATCGCGCATGCCGGGCGGCTGCGCCTGCGACCGGTGCTGCTGACGGCAATCACCACCATTCTCGGCCTGATTCCGATGGCCATAGGTTTCAGTTTCGACGTACACACCGCCCGGTTCGCTATCGGCGGGGCCACGTCCGCCTGGTGGGCCCCCATGGCCATTGCCGTGATTTTCGGGCTGGCAGTATCCACCATACTGACACTGGTGCTGGTCCCGATCATGTACAGCCTGTCAGATTCCTTCGTGGAATTTTTGAATGCGCGCTACCATAAATCCGCCGATGAATGATTAATCCATTTTCCGCTTATCAAACACTTGCTTAAAATCCTGATCCCACGTAGACTGCTCCAGTAGCTGGGAGTAGGAAAAAGATAAGAGGTGTAAAACAGTGTCAAAACTATCAGACAAAGATTGGAAAGAGCTCAAGAAAAAGCTTATCAAGGACGGACGGTTTGAGAAATTTATTCTGGGAGATCCGGAAAAGGAATATGTCGATTCACGCGGCATGGAAATCCTTCGTCTTCATGCAACGGATTTTGTGAACAAGCGGCTGGCTCCGGCCGAGCCGAAGAACGACGGCCGCCAGACGCCGACCAAAGGACATCCGGTTTTCATCGCGCAACATGCCACGGGGTGCAACGACCGCAGCAGCCTGGAAGAATTTTTCGGCATCAAGATGGGCAAAGAGCTGAGCAAGGCCCAGGTGGAAAAGATCGTTGACGTGATTCTGCTTTGGATCTCCGAACACATGGATGGTTGAAACGGTCTCCTGCCTCTGGCATCTAGGCGCGCAAACTTTCCAGACACTGGAAAGTTTGTCTTTTATAGTTCCATGCATTGGAATACTCTCTGCTCCCGATGAATCCCGTAATACTTAAACGACCCGAACATAATATCAGCCGCAAGAACATCAGTGCTGCTGCCATCAAAGTACTATACAGACTGAAAGATGCCGGCTACACGGCCTATATTGCCGGCGGCGGCGTCCGCGACCTGTTGCTCGAGCGTCATCCCAAGGATTTCGACATTGCCACCGATGCCACCCCGAACGAGCTCAGGAAGATCTTCAGGAATTGCCGACTTGTAGGACGTCGCTTCCGGCTCGCCCATATCCTTTTCCGCGGCGAGGTCATAGAAACCTCCACCTTCCGCGCCCCCGCCCCGCATGAGGACGACAAGGTCTCCGAAAACACCTTCCGCGCCGAAAAAGACGGTCTGGTGGTGCGCGACAATGTTTTCGGAAGCCCGGAACAGGACGCCATGAGGCGCGACTTCACCATCAACGCCCTCTTTTACAATATTGCCGACTTTTCCGTCATCGACTACGCCGGCGGTTTGGAGGATCTCAAGAAAAAGATAATCCGTGTGATCGGCGATCCCGACCAGCGCTTTGCCGAGGATCCCGTTCGCATGATCCGCGCCGCACGCTTTGCCGGCACGTTGGGATTCGAAATTGAACAGAAAGCCTATGAAGCCATCTCACGCAACCGCGACAAGCTTGAGCTCGCTTCCCAATCGCGCATGTATGAAGAAGTCCAGAAGCTCTTCTTCTGCGGCCATGCCGAACAGGTTTTCCAATGTCTGGAAAAAACCGACCTGCTCCATCCGATGTTCCACGACTTTTCGCACTGGATCGATGAAGACAAGGCGCGCCACGACTGGGTGATCAAAACCCTTCAGCAGATGGATCGCTGGCGGACCGCCAAGCTCGATGTGCACCCCGCCCTCCTGTTTGCGCTGCTGTTCGGCGAATACCACGAAACGCTGGTCAAGGAACTGGTTGATTCCGGCCACTCGCCCCACGACGCCGCAACAACCGCCATCCACCGCCATCTAAGGAAAGTAAACGAACGCGTCCGCATTCCAAAAACGGTCATGCACCAGATCAGCGATATCATGGCGCACCAGCTGCGTTTTGAAAAAACCAAGGGGCACCGCCCCAAGCGTTTTATGCAAAGCCGGGGATTCCTCGATGCCTTCCTCTACTTTAAAATCTCTTCAAAAACCCAAAACCGCAACCTGGAACTGCTGGAATTCTGGGAAACGCGTCGCAAGCAATAACCCCCCGCAGGCACCCCAGCGAGGAATCGAAACCAGAACCTTTCATTAACAACCGTGGAATTTACCGGCCCTCTCGGCGATCATTTCAATATCCCCCGCACCGATAATGAGGAGCAGGTCGCCGGGACGAAGCTCGGTCTTGATGTCGGCCCACGCGGTTTCCAGAGTCTGGAAGTTTTTTATCCGGTTTTTCCAATCCCTGGAGAACTTTTTCCAAAGGTCGGAAGTCGTTCCTCCGGCGATGGGTTGCTCTGAAGCGGGATAGACGGGAACGAGCCAGAGCTTTTCCAAACCTTGAAAAGCGGGGGGGAAGTCGTCGCCCAATGCCAGCGTGCGGGTGTAGCGGTGGGGCTGGAAGATTCCAAGAAGGCGTTTGGGCTGCAGCTCCTGCGCGGTCTGTATGAGCGCGGCAATTTCGGTGGGATGATGGGCATAGTCCGAGATGATGGTGATTCCCCCTCCTTCGAACACCTTCTCGAAGCGCCGTTTGATCGGCTTCACGTTTTCCAATGCCTGGAAAATTTCCTCATCGGTTTTCCAATGCCTGGAAACGTTCAATGCGGCGGCGGCGTTCCACTGGTTGTGTTTTCCAGGGAATGGAAGTTTTATTCCAGCCGCTGGAAGAACGTAGGGTTCGCATTTCGGATTGCCGGAACATACTATTTGGGCAATCGGATCGTTGCCGCAGTAGTGGACTTTTTCTTTTGTGTTTTCGACGAGGGTCTTGAAGCAGCCGATGAAGGCGGACTCGGAGGCGTGGTGCTCCATGTGGTCGTAGTCAATGTTGGTGATGACGGCAATGTCGGGCGTG
>JAIPIO010000032.1 GCA_021734595.1 Kiritimatiellales bacterium
TCCCGCTGGTCGTTTTAATGAATGATGGAGTGCGGCACTTCGGTGCCGCTTTTCATTCCGCAAAGTGAATATCCGTCTTCCAACATCCTTAGTAAAAGCGACACTGCTTGCAGCCACCCTGTCGCTTCTGACGGGGTGCGCCTATTTCCGCACGGGAAAATCGCACTATGCCGGGATGGACAATCTGTTGGGGCGTACCGACTACGGAGCGGCCATTCAGCAGATTGAGAAGGCCAAACACAAGGGCTATGCCCAAAAGGACCGCGCGGTCTACTATCTCGACATGGGCATGCTCCACCACCTCAACGGCGAGTATGGAAAAAGCAACGAATTCCTGGAACAGGCGGAACGTTCCATTGAGGATAATTTCACGAAGAGCCTCACCCTCTCGGCCGGCTCGCTGCTGCTGAACGACAATGTTCTGCCCTATGCGGGAGAAGCCTACGAGGACATCTACCTTAACGTGTTCAAGGCGCTGAACTACCTGTCGCTGAACCAACCCGACGAAGCATTCGTCGAGCTCCGCCGCGTGAACAACAAACTGCTGCTGCTGGAAGACAAATACAAGAAGGTCGCCGAAAAGCTGAACAAGGCCGAGGATGCCCGCGAAACCTTTCGCCCCGGGAAAAGCCATTTCCAGAATTCGGCGCTGGGGCGCTACCTGAGCATGTTGCTCTACCGCAACGACGGCAAATGGGACGACGTACGGATCGACCGCGAGAAGATTGATCTGGCCTGGAAGCTCCAGCCCGATGTCTATACCTTCAGCCAACCGGATCTTTCACCGGTAACCGCTTCGGTGTCGCCCCCGCGCGCACGGGTTAATGTAATCGCATTCGGCGGACTCTCGCCCGATAAAACAGCCGACACCCTCTATCTACACACGGAGGAGAATCTGGTGATCATCAGCGCCTCCTCCGAAGGCTACTGGGGCGAGGCCCTCGCCAACATGCATATTATTCCATGGCCCGGGGCCAACGCCGGCTACCACTTCAAGGTGCAGCTTCCGCACATGAAAAAGCGTCCTTCACGCGTGGCGCGCATCACGGTCGATCTGGGCAGCGAAACCAAACTGGAGCTGCAGCGCATCGAGAGCCTTGAGAATGTCGCCGTGGAAACCTTCGAAATCAAAAAACCGCTCATCTACCTCAAAACCATCACCCGGGCGGTCGTCAAGGGATTGGCGGCGGAAGCCGGCAAAGCCGAAATGACGGAGGGAGTGGATGATGAACTGCTTTCGTTCCTGATACGCATATTCACCGACATCGCGATCGACATCACCGAAAACGCCGATCTGCGCATGTCGCGCTTCTTCCCGGCGGAAGCGTATGTCGGGGAAGCGCACATTCAGGAAGGCGTTTATCCGGTCACGATCCGTTATTACGACTACGGCAACCACCTGCTGCTCACCGATGAAAGAGGCGATGTTAAAATTGAAGCGGGCCGCCTGAATGTGGTTCAATCCGCCTACCTGAACTAAAGGAATGGGAAAATGGTTTTTTGGAAGAATGGTTTTTTGGCCTTGTTGCTGGTTCCGGCGATGTTGACAGGTTGCAAAACCTCACCGCCTGCGCCAAGCAACCGGCCGAAGTGGGCCGACAACCCCAAAACCGCCTACCCCGATTCCGCCTACCTCGTGGCCATTGGCGAAGGCGACACCCGCCGCGGGGCGGAAAACGCCGCCGCCGCCAACCTCGCGCGTATTTTTGAATCGCACATCGAATCCGATGAGCGGCTCAAGGAAAACTCCCGCGAAACCCTTACGGATTTCGAACGGACCACCGACTTTGGCACCGACATCAGTATTCTCTCCTCCCAGACGCTGTTCAACATCCAGCATGCCGAGAGCTGGATCGACAGCGACGGGCGCGTGCATGCCGTCGCCTATCTCGACCGCCGGGAAACCGCCGCCATCTACCGCGGCAAGATCGGCGAAAAAAACGCGCGTGTCCATTTTCTGGATGCCAGCGCCGCCGCCACAGACGACATTCTGAGGAAATACGCAACCCTGCGCGCCGCCATTCGCGAGGCGGCCGAAAGCCGGATCCTGCTCAAGCAGCTCGAAGTCATCCATCCCCCGTCCGTACCCGAAACGACCCCCGGCTACAGCATCGACCGCATCCGCCAGCAATTCGCCGATGCCGCCAAGCAGATCCGCGTCCGCATCCGGATCGAAAACGACCGCGAACAAAAAATAAACTCCGCTGTTGAGGAACTGGTCACGTCGCAGGGCTTTGTGCTCGGCAGCCCGCCGGTGCTGGAGATCATCGGCAGCGCCACCATCACCGACACCGGCATGCAGACAGCCGGACTGATCTTTGTGCGCTACCAGCTGACCCTGAACGTAGCCGACCAAACCGGCGCAACGCTGGTTTCCTTCACGGAAACAGGCCGCGAGGCACACATCAACCTCGACGAAGCCGGACTGCGCTCGCTCCGCACATTGGAGACCGCCATCAAAACCTCATTCCGCCAGCGCATCGACGAATATTTCAACAGCCTCGCCGACCAGATGCCGCGATGACGTGATGCGTAACGAGTGAAACCCCTACGAAGCATTCCTAGGCAGGGCAAGGCTTTTGCTCAAAAAGCGCGCTTCACGTGACCACGTTGGCACGTGGAACGTGACTCACGTGGCCCGCAGACGGGGGAGAGAGGCTGGAGCTTGCGACAGCAACGAGTGAAGCGAGTGGCAACCACACACCACACCCGATGAATTTTGCATAAAGCTCCAACGTCTGGAACTTTTGTTCCAGGGTTTGGAACTCGGTTACCAACCACTGGAAAACTTCTTCCATTGTCTGGAAGTCCGGCCCGTGGTTCGGCTATGGTGGCTCTCATGGAAGCAGGACTCTATATTGTGGGCACACCCATTGGAAATCTGGGCGACGTCTCTTTCCGATCATTGGAAACGCTGAAGGAGGCGGACGTGGTCATGGCGGAGGACACGCGGCACTCCCGCCGGCTGTTCGACCGCTACGAAATCAAGACCCGCCTGATGAGCTGCCATAAATTCAACGAAGCCCAGCGTTCGGAGCAGATTATCGAACGTATCCGCAACGGCGAAGCCGTCGCCATGGTCACCGATTCCGGCATGCCGGCCATCTCCGACCCCGGCGCGCGCGTGGTGGCGGCATGCATCGCGGCCGGTGTCCTGGTCACGGCCATTCCCGGCCCCACGGCGGTCGCCACTGCCGTGGCGTTGAGCGGATGGGGCGAGAAGGGATTCATTTTCGCGGGCTTCCTCCCCCACAAGAGCGGCGGGCGCAAGCGCGATCTCGTGAAATGGATCGATGCCGACCTGCCGGTGGTGCTGTATGAATCGCCCTACCGCCTGCTCAAGCTCATGGGCGAGATCGAGGAACACCTCGGCCCGGGTCGAAAGGTATTCCTCGGGCGCGAGCTGACCAAGAAGTTCGAGGAGCTGCGCTCCGGCACACCCGCCGAAATCCGCGACGCGTTCGCAAACCGCAACGTCAAAGGCGAATGCGTCGTCATCATCTGCCCGCAATAGGGCGTGCGAAGGTTTTATGATTTCTAGATCCAGAACAATTCTGTGCATCGCGATTATTGGCGCAGGCTCCATTGCATTTGCTGTCGACACGACCGATCCCCCGTTCTGCCACATCATGGGTGTGCAGCAACCCCAAGCGTTGCTTCCCGAGCAGGTGAATCCGAAACTGCATGGAAAAACCCCGACGCAGTTTTGGGCGGCGGAGCATGTGGTGAACGAGCTGGGCAGCGATATGATCAAGATTGCCCTCGATGAGAAGCATCTGAAGCGGCAAGGTTTCGAGGTTGGCAAAAACCCGTCGCTCACGGAGCTGGCCACGCATCCCGTGTATGAAAAAACACTCGCCCTGCCCTACCGGTTGGCCTTTTTCTGGGCGCACGGCAGTATCCAGTTTAAATATTTCACGCCGCGCAAGGAAAAGCTGGTCTACCGCGAATTCTACGATTTTACGAAACACCTGCTCACCAAACACAACGGTTCGGGCAAGACCTTCATGATCGGCAACTGGGAGGGCGACTGGCTGCTGGGCGCGAAAGAGGCCGGTGACGGGAATTGCACCGAAGAGAATATCCAGAAAATGATCTCCTGGATGAATATTCGCGGGAAAGCCATCGATGATGTTAAGAAGGCGGTGCCGCACGAAAACGTGCAGGTCTATTTCTACATGGAAATCAACCAGGTGCGAAAGGCCAGGGTCGACGGCCTGAAGCGCATGGTGAACAGCGTGCTGCCCCATACGAAATACACGGACTATGTCTCGATCTCGAGCTACGAAATTCAGGGGCTGAATGTCTGGGCAAACCCGAAGGATGCCGACTCGCTACGACCGGAACTGTTCAAGGACCTCGACTATGTGCAGAGCAAACTGCCGCCCCGCTCCATTCAAGGCAAGCGCGTAGGAATCGGCGAGATTGGGTATACCCTAGTTCATATCAGGAGCCGATACGGCGTGGACGAGGAAACGGCAGAGACCATACAGGCCCGTCTTGCCCTCGAAAACGCCCAGGTCAATCTGGAGTGGGGCGTACCCTTCTGGCTGTGGTGGGCGCTGCACAACAACGAGCCCGACGGAAATGGCGGATACCTGGGATTCGGCCTGATCGACCAAGACAGCGCGAAAAAACGCAGGCTCTGGCGTGAGATGAAGGATTACAACGATTGGGCAAAGGCATTCATCAAGAAAGAGCAATGGAGAACCAAGCAGGATACATCCCCCGAAATATTTCGGAAAGCGGCGGTGCGGTGGCTGGAAGCGCGGGTGAAGAAACTGCGCCGGGAGGCCGGCGACGACGGCGAACTGCCAGCCAAGCCATGGAAGAAAAAGAAGAGATAAACCGCAAAAAGACCATTATAAAGCGGGGTATGTGATCCCCTTTTCCAACGGATGGGAAACAAGGCTTCGATTTTTCCAACTATTGAAAATAACGGCTCAGCTTTTTCCCAATGGTTGGAACCGCAAGCGGCATATTTTCCAATATCCGGAAGAAATATTCCAATGCCAGGAATCCTCCAGCAAACGGCATGCGATTTGCTTAATATAGCTGTGTGTGCAAGCTTGTTGCAACCTGGGGCTTGCGCCCGAGTTTTATTTGGGCATAAAGAGAACGGCGTAGAGAGAAAAATGAGGGGTAGATACAGAATAATTGCACTTGGATTGTGCGCAATCCTGCTTTTCGGCGTCGTTGCGCTTGGCGAACGACCAGCCATCGAAACCATTCTGCCGGACCGCTTCGGGTTCGGCGTCTCGTCCTTTGGCGGTGTGCTTGATTGGCCCGCGCAAGTGAAGGCGTCGCACGGAATCAACTGGGATTTCCTCTACTGGTACCAGATGAAGGATAGCAGCCAATGGTTTCTTGAAGCGAAGCTGGCGCGGGCGGCGAATCTCGGCGCCATGCCCGTCATCACCCACTACCAGCTCTACGACCGCGGGAAGGCGGCCGGGTATTCGGGCGACCATTCATGGGACATCGTAATCAAGGCGGTTCAGGATCCCATCGTGATGCGGGACTACTTCGACAATGTGAAATGGATCATGCAAAGCGCCGGAAACTTCGGCCAGCCCACGATCTTCCAAACCGAACCCGACAGCACGACCTGGCTGCGCCAGTACCATACGGAGGAGACGAACGACGCGACCCAGGGATACGTCGCGGTCGCCGCATCCGGTCATCCCGACCTGAAAGACCTGCCGGATACCATTGCGGGATATGCGCAGGCATTGGTTCGCCTGCGCGACCTCTACGCACCGGACAACGTCTACATGGGCCTGTGCGAGTTCGACAACGTTAACGGCTGGCATCCGGAACGAAGCGTCACGTTCATCCAAAGCCTGGGCGCCCGGTTCGACATCCTGTTCACCCACCACACGATCAAGTATTCAACCAAGGGCGAAGGCTGGTGGGACGCCTTTAGCGAAACCGACCATGCACGCTTCCTGAACTGGATCGGTACGATTACGGATGCGACCGGCCTGAAGTACATCCATTGGCAGGCGGAAATCGGGGCGACGGACTATGGCCTGATGCCGGACTATCCCAGCGAGGAACGCATCTCCGACCTGATTGCCGCCGGTTCCGTGGCTACTTTGTTCGATCTCTACACCTTGGATGGGCCGCCGCACCACCAACCGCAGCATGGCTACACATCGTCGCCCCCGCCGGACCATCCCGCCTACAACTCGTTGGACAAGCTCGCCGAGCGGCTTCAGCGCTACTACAACCAGCCCACCAGCCTGGATCCTGGCATCGCCTCGTTTACCGATTGGGCGGAGAGTGTCTTCACGCCCGAAGAACAAAGCGATCCGGCCATCTCCGGCGAGGAGATGGATCCCGACAACGACCGCGTCAGCAACCTTTACGAATACGCCTTTGGCCTGAACCCCAACTCAAAAGACCGTGAGGGCTTGCCGGTAATCCGCATCCATGGAGGGGACGATCGGAACATTGCCAGCTATTCGTTCTCGCGTCTCCCGGACTGTACCGACATCGAGTACCATCTCTGGATTTCCACCAACATGGTAAGCTGGACGGAGAAAAGCCTGGCCGATGGCGACATCGGGATAAGCAGCGAAGGCGACAGGGAAACCATCACGATTTCAACCACCAATGGCATTTGGAGGTCGGTGTTCTACAAACTGGAAGTACGCAATATCCAACCATTGGATTAATTTGAGGAGAGAGTCCACTTTTCCGCTGATATGCGTTGCACTCATAAAGCCGAGTGTTACTATTCCCCAACAGAAAAAGAAATAAAGAGGGTTCGGATGCAGAATTCCGGTAATAACCACGACAATTTAACAGCAGCATTTATTGATGACGCAGCAGTGATCCGTGTTGGGGGACGTGGTTCGTTCAAGGTCAGCCCTGCGTTAAAACAATTTGTCCATCAGATCATCACGCGCCGCTCCGCGGAAAAGATCTACTTGGACATGGCGAGCTGCATCGGGATGGACAGCACCTTCATGGGTGTGCTGGCCGGTTTGGCTTGCTACACGGAAAGTAAAAGCAGTATTAAATTCCGCCTAATCAACCTGTCGGATAAAAACCAGAAGCTGCTGACGACGCTGGGGGTCGACAAGGTGGTGAAATATTCCATGGTGGGCAGCGAAGAGAGTGCATCGGCCCTGCCCGGCAACGTCGAGCCGTCGGAAATACTGTCCACCGATCTGTCCGACAAGCTGCGGGCCGCCGAAACCGCTCTTGAGGCCCACGAAACGCTGGTTGATATCAATCCGGAAAACTACGACCGGTTTAAATCTGTTCTGGAATATCTGGAAGCGGATGTGAAAAACTTAACCCGATAGACAGGTTTTCCATGCAAGGATTTTTCATCTGGCTGACCGTTTTCCTGAACCTGCTGCTGCCGGCAGTACTCGTGATGGTGATTTATGCCGACCTGAAGTACCGCCGCAAGATCAAGGCCGAGCGGGATGTCCTGCTCCAGGAAAAAGAAGTTATGCTGGGTTTTGTCGATAACATCGGCGAGGTTTTTGCCGATTCCGACGAAGTGAGTATGGACACCCTGCTGACGCGGGTGTTGCATTATGCGGTTCGTACCTGCAAAGCCAATGCCGGCGTCATCTATCTCGTGAATTCCCAGGGAAGCTATCTCGAGGCCCGCACCATTTCTGGGATTTTTCCGCCGCTGCACAGCGCCGGCGGCAAGCAGATCGAGCAGGCATTGAGCAAATCGCAGCAACTGGAGCAAATCATCAGAAACCATCCGATCCACATGGGGCGCGGACTCGTTGGCGAGGCGGCCGCCATTGGAAATTCCATTCTGGTGGAGGACGCCGAGATGGATGCACGCGTCCCACAGCACAAGGCGGATTTCCTGAAAATCCACACGATGCTGGTCGTGCCCATGCGCTTCGGCAACCAGACCATCGGGGTGATGTGCCTGGTCAACCGCGTCAATGGGAAAAAATTCACGATGGCCAATCTCGGGCTGGCGCAGTCGCTGGCGGATCAGGCGTCCATCCCGATCCATTATGCCGGCCTGCAGGAGGCACTCGACCAGAAACGCCAGTTCGACCGCGATCTACAGATTGCGCAGCAGATCCAGAATTCACTGCTCCCACGAAAACTCCCCTCCTATTCCTCCGTCGAACTGGCGGCCTTCAATGATCCTGCCCTGGAAATCGGCGGCGACTATTATGATATTGTCCAGATCGACGAAAAGCACATCGGGATTGTGATTGCAGATGTGAGCGGCAAAGGGGTTGGCGGCGCGCTGATGATGGCGGTCTGCCGGAGTGTGCTGCGGGGGAACGCGCCGAAGGAGCGCGACCCGGCCCAGATGCTGGCGTCCCTGAACCGCATTCTAAGCAGCAACCTCGCGGACGACATGTTCATCAGCATGCTTTACATGGTGCTCAATCTGGACACGCACGAACTTTGCTTTGCGCGGGCCGGACATGAGGCTCCTCTACTGTTGCGAAAGGGGGAACTCGAAGCCGTTCCTCTTCCCTCCGGCGGTATTGCGATCGGGCTGGCCGGCAACTCCGTTTTCGCCGCTGCCATTGAGACAAAGGTGGTTCAGCTTGAAGCAGGCGATATGGTTGTGACCTACACCGACGGCATTACCGAGGCCATGGATATGGCGGACAATGAGTGGGGCTTGGACAATCTGAAGGAAGCCATCCGAACCGAGGGCAATGCCAGCGCATCGGATCTGCTTGAAAATATCCGGCAGCGCGTCCAGCGGTTTGTCGGTGACCGCCGCCAGTACGACGACATGACGATGCTGGTGCTGAAGATCCGCCGAACACTTTAAACCGTCTCTCCGCTTG
The DNA here is from genome assembly GCA_021734595.1 of Kiritimatiellales bacterium. GTDB lineage: Bacteria > Verrucomicrobiota > Kiritimatiellia > Kiritimatiellales > Pontiellaceae > JAIPIO01. The sequence continues at coordinate 8,805 of JAIPIO010000032.1, forward strand.
CCTCCGCACCCCCTTTTTAATACATTTCGCTCTGACTTGGATGTTACGGCAAGTCCCGTGTGAACCGGGCGCTGTCGCGCAACTGTGATCGGCCTCAAGGCCGCAGCCAGAAAACGTACTCCAGTCACCATGGGTTGTTCTCTTCCGCGGAAGAAGGGAAGGCTGCCGGAGCGCCCCGCTCCCTGACGGTCTCTTTTTCCAGCGGATAGAACGTGTGTTTATCAGTTATGCCCCGCGCAAGGGCAGAAAAGGAAAAGAGTACTATGAAGAAAAGCATCATCGCGGTTGCGGCTTTTGCAGCCGTTAGTTCATTCGCCAATACTACCGGCACCAACACGACTCGGGAAATCATCATCAGCGCGACCCGCAGCCTTCGGTCCACGGAAACGGTTCCGATACATTCCACGGTGATTACCGGCGAGGAAATCGCCAAACGCAACTACACGACCGTAACCGAAACGCTCGGCAGCGAAGCCGGCATCTATTTCCGGAACTATACCGACAATCCCTCGCAGGCGAATATCGACATGCGCGGATTCGGCGAAAACAGCCATGGCCGCGTCTTGGTGCTCCTGAACGGAAGGAAACTGAACAGCCCGGATCTGGCCACGGTCAACTGGTCGCAGATTTCCCTGCGCAACATCGAGCGCATTGAGGTGTTGCGCGGTCCCGGCACCGCCATGTACGGCGACAACGCCAATGGCGGAGTTGTGAATATCATCACGAAAGAGGGAACCAAGGAACCTGAATACGGGGCGGACATTGTGATCGGCAGCCACCAATTCAACGATGGAAATATCCATGCCTCCGGCCAGCTCAAGGGTCTCGGCTACTCCGCATCGCTCTCCCACCAGTCGGCTGACGGGTACCGCGACCGCTCCCGCTACGACAATCTAATCGGTTCGCTTAATCTGGACGGGGCGTTGGCCAAAAACCTGGCGGGCCGTCTGGCGCTTTCCGGAGTCAAGCGCCAGTACCAGCTGCCGGGCGACCTGACCAAAACACAGAAAGATGCCGATCGCCGACAGTCCGTTGACGACTCGGATGTGAAAGACCAGGCCTTCAACGGCGACCTCGGCCTTAAATTGATGGTTGCCGACGACCACGCCTTCCATCTGGACGGCGGCCTGTGGATCATGGAGCAGGAAGCCAACCTCAACCGGGAATTCGGCCCCTTCGCAACCTTCATGGACGCGGACAAAATATCGGGCACCATCTCCCCGAAATACACCACCACCGTCCCGCTGGGAAAGCTCGACAACGAATTCACGCTGGGCAGCGATATCCGACGCGAAGTCCTCGAAGTACGGATGTATGCCAACGAAGCCCGCAACATTGACCGGAATAACGCTGAAGTGACGCAGGACACCTTCGACCTTTACGCTGCCGATTCGCTCTATCTGAGCGAAAAAATGATCCTTTCCGGCGCCGGACGCCTTAACTGGAGTTCCGTTTCAGTTACAGAGGAGCTGCCTTCCGGGGCAACCGTTTTTGACGGCAGCACGGACCGTGATGAGCAGGCCGTCAGCGTCGGCCTCACCTGGCTGCCTGCGGAAAAAACGAAGATATATGTGAAAGCCGACCGGTTCTACCGCTACCCGTTCGTTGACGAACAGGCCTCCTATCTTGGATTCCTTGCCAGCGGCTTTGTCGATCTCGATCCAGAAACCGGCTATAATCTGGAAATCGGAACCGATCTCACGCCGGTTAAAGAACTCCGGCTTCAGGCTTCCGCCTACTACATGCCCATGAAAAACGAAATCGCCTTCGATCCGATCAACTTCGTGAACCAGAACCTCGACGACACCCTGCGACAGGGTTTTGAAGTCAGCGCAGACTATATGCCGGTCGAACTGCTTTCCCTCTACGCCAACTACATCTTTACCCTCGCTGAATTCGATTCGGGAGTAAATGACGGCAACCAGGTGCCCGGTGCCCCGAAACACCGCGCCCAGCTGCGGGCCGACCTGCACCTGACCAAGGCGCTGACCCTCACCACCGGCATCCGCTTCACCGGCAAACAGTACCCGATCAACGACAACGGCAACAATACCGGTGGCCAGGATGCGTACACGCTGGTGGACATCAAGCTCAGCTACGCCAACACCTGTAAGGGCTGCGAATACAGGTTATTTGCAGGCATCGACAACCTGTTCGCGAATGAATACGACTACTACCAGATCAGCAACGGCGCCGGAACTGCCGTCAATTACTATCCGGCAGCCGGGCGTACCTATAGAACGGGAGTGGCACTCGTTTTTTAAACCTGATATAAGAGGTTTACAATGATTGGAATACGTGTCCCGCGGAGGCGGGCTGGAACGTAGGTTTTTAAAGGAGTTGCTTATGTATGAACTGATAATGAAAGGCGGGCCGGTCATGTGGCCGCTGCTGGCCTGTTCGGTCGTGGCACTGGCTGTGGTTGTTGAACGGATTATTTTCTGGATCATCATCTCCTGCCGTCAGGACCGCAAACGAGTCGAGCGCATCTTCACGCTCACGGAGCAGGGCAGCTTCGAAGCCGCCGTCGAAGAGGGCAAGGACTCGCACAGCATAAGCGTGCGCATCCTGACTGCGGGCCTCACCCACCGCAACTACGGCCTTACCCAGTCGCTGGAAGCCGGCGCCATGTCGGAAATCGAAACCATGAAGCGCGGCCTCAGCGTGCTGGACACTATCATCACCCTATCGCCCTTGCTCGGCATTCTCGGCACGGTTTCCGGCATCATTGTCTCGTTCGACCTGCTGGGCGACGCCGGGATCGAAGACCCCAAGGCCGTCACCGGCGGTATCGCCCAGGCACTCATCACCACTGCCGCCGGACTTTCCATTGCGATCGTCACCCTATTGCCCTACAACGCCTTCACCCGCAAGGTCGAAAAGGTAACCCGCCACCTCGACAGGCTTATTTCGCACTATGTGGTCACTGTCCAAAAAGGAACCGAAAAGAGATGAGTCTAAGCTCTGGATATGAGACGAAAAAGGCGCGGGTGGAGATGCTGCCGCTGATTGATGTGGTGTTTCTTCTACTGGTCTTTTTCATCTATGCCTTTCTTTCGATGGTGCTGCATCGCGGACTGAAGGTCGATCTGCCGGCGGCGGGCAGTGCGGTGGTCGACAAACTGGATTATATCGACATCACCATCGATCAAAGCAACAACCTGTTCCTGAACAAGCAGCCCATCCCGCTGGAACGGTTGGCCGACCAGGTGCTGAAGCTGCGCGCGGCTTCAGACTCCACCCAGTCCGTATTCATCAGTGGCGACCGCGAGGCCGACCTGGGCCTCGCCATCCAGATTCTCGATATGCTCCGCAAAGCGGGTATAGAGGAAGTATCGTTCTCGTGCTCAAAAGAAACCATACCAACGCCGCAACCTTGACGTTCGGCATACTGCTCTCGCTGAGCGTGCACGCCGCACTGTTGTTCTATTGCGGCGGATTCCGCCTGCACACGGATGCCGAGCTGACCTTTGCCAAAGGCGACACCGTCGTCCACCTGACGCTGATGCCCTCCATGGAAGCGCGCAAGGAACCCGAACCCGTGGTTAAAGAACCGCCGCCCGAGCCGCCGCCACCCAAACCGGAGCCAACGCCTGAACCAAAGCCTGAGCCACCGCCCGAACCCGAACCCGAACCAGTGGTCGAAGAACCGCCACCGCCGGAACCGGAGCCGATGGCTGAACAAGCTCCGTCGGAACCAGAACCGGTAATCGAAGAACCTCCGCCCGAAACCGTCCCGCCCGCCCCCGTCAACTCCATCGAACAGGATGGCAGCGTCGGCAACGAGCAGGGCGTCAGCACCGATGCGGAAACCAACGGCATTTTCAAGCCGCCTTATCCGCGCCTGTCGCGGCGGCTGGGCGAACAGGGAACCATCACGATTTCCATCGAGGTGCTGCCCGACGGGAAAGCCGGCAAGATCTCGGTCATACGATCCAGTGGGTTCAGCCGCCTGGATAATGCCGCGCTACAGGCCATCGGCAAAACCACCTTTGTCCCCGCCACCCGGCTGGGAAAAAAGATTGCATCCACCATGACGCTCTCCTACACGTTCAGGCTCACAGATGATTAAGTCCAAACACATTCTTATCGCGCTACTCATCCTCTGCGGATGCAGCGGGCGAAAAACCCCGGCCCCGGCCGGAGGAATCATCTCCACGGCACCCAACATCACCGAAATGGTTTATGCGCTGGGGCTCGAAGACCAGCTGACGGCCGTCACCGCCCATTGCACCTATCCCGAGTCCGCCGTGGCGCTGCCCAAAATCGGCGGCTATTTTGAGATCAACTACGAAGCCATCCTTTCCCTCCAACCCGCCCTCGTCCTGATTCTCGAGGAAAACACCGAAGCGAAAGCACGCATCGCAAAAATGGGTTTCCAGACATTGGAAATCGGCACCGGCACCATCACCGATATTTTCCAATCATTGGAAAAAATCGGCGCGGCCTGCGGCGCGGAAGAACGCGCCACTGAGATTGTTTCCAACCTTCGGAAAAAGATTTCCAATGTTCGGAAACAGGCGGACGCCATGAAGGAACAACCGCGTGTACTGCTTGTATTCGGCCGCGACCCCGCCGCCGACAACATCGGCACCGTCTACGCCATCGGCTCCCAAAGCATTCACCATGAAATGCTCGAAATCGCCGGCGGCGAAAACGCCTACACCAGCAGACTGCCTTCCGCCGCGATTTCGGCTGAAGGCATCCTGCGCATAAATCCGGATGTGATCATCGATATGCTTCCAAACATTGGAAAGGCCGCCGATCTGAGCGCGTGGCAGAAACTGCCATCGGTCAGCGCCGTCAAAAACAGCCGCGTCACCGCGCTGACCGGCGACTATGTCTGCATCCCCGGCCCGCGCTTTATCCAAACATTGGAAGACATCGCGAAAATAATTTGGCAGAATAATTTTGAGGGTGCCGAATGACCAAACCAGTGATACAGGTTGAAAATCTGTCCATTCGGCTTTCCGGCAAAGCTATTCTACAGGACATCACCCTGAACGTTAGTGCAGGCGAATATGTTTCCATCATCGGGCCGAACGGGGCCGGGAAGACAACGTTGATCAAATGCATGGGAGGGATATACCGCGACTGCGGGGGTTCCATCCAGATTGGCGGCAAAGCGATCAAGGCATATTCCTCCAAGGAGCTGGCGCAGCTTCTGAGCTACGTTCCGCAGGCGGAGGGCCGCACCCTGCCCTTCAGCGTGGAGGAGTTTGTGATGATGGGGCGCTATCCACATCTATCGCCGTTCACCCCCCTGAAAGCCGAAGATCGCGAAGCAGTAGACCGGGCCATTGCGCAAACCGGAATCGAAGCACTGCGGAACCAACCGATGAACACACTCAGCGGCGGCGAGCGCCAAATGGCGTTTATCGCCGGGGCACTGGCGCAGGGCGCGCGGATTTTCCTGCTGGATGAACCCACCACCTTCCTGGACTACCGGCATCAGGCCGCCGTTATGCGGATCCTTAAATCCATCTGTAGCGATTCCGGCATTACCATCATTGCCGTACACCACGACATTAATATCGCCACGGAAAACAGCGATCGAATGATTGCCCTTAAAGATGGTCGAATCGCGTTTGACGGGATCTCCGCCGAAATTACAGACAGCGCAACGCTTGAAGAAATATTTGATACGCCCTTCCACTGCATAGCAGACAACCAGCGCCCCCTCCCCCTCGTCATCCCGGGAGGTGCGGAATGAAGCGGACAAGCGTTCTGATTGTTTTACTGATGCTCAGCATCGCCGCAGTGCTGATAGGGCCGCTGATTGGAAGGGAAATCATTCCGCTCTCCGCATTTTTGGCCGACGGGAGTATCGATCAGGTGATTCTCGTCAACATCCGCATCCCGCGGGTGCTGCTGGCCTTCCTCGCCGGGTCCATGCTGGCCCTGAGCGGAATGTCGTTTCAGGCCCTGTTCAGGAATCCGCTGGCGACACCGTTTACGCTGGGCGTGTCGAGCGGAGCGGCACTCGGTGCGGCCGTTTTCATCCGGTTCGGACTGGCCTTTTCAATCCTTGGGATTTCCAGCACCTCGTTTGCGGCCTTCGGCGGGGCGCTGCTGGCCGTGGGGCTCGTCTATGGCCTGACACGGCTGAAAGGCGGCTTTTCAACCGCCACGCTCCTGCTCGCCGGAATCGCCATCAGCTTTTTCTTCTCCAGTGTAATCCTGTTCATCCAGTATGTGAGCGGCATTTCGCACTCCTTCCGCATTATGCGCTGGCTGATGGGCTCGCTGGCCAGTGCGGATTATACCCGGCTGCTCAACATCCTGCCCTTCTTCCTGGCCGGTTCACTGATCATCTCTTTCCTGAAACGCGAACTGAACCTGATGATGACCGGCGAAGACATCGCGCTCAGCCGCGGTGTCAACGTGGCGCTGGTGAAGAAGCTGATTTTCCTGGCCGCCTCGCTGATGGTGGGCGGCGTAGTGGCGGTCTGCGGACCAATCGGATTTGTGGGCATGATGTCGCCGCATATCTGCCGCATGCTGGTTGGAGCGGACCACCGCTTCCTAGCCCCTGCCACGTTCCTGTTCGGCGGACTCTTCCTGGTGGTATGCGACACGCTGGCGCGAACCGTCATTGCACCGGCGGAAATCCCGGTCGGGGTCATCACCGCCCTGCTTGGTGGACCGTTTTTCATCTGGCTGCTGCTCAATCGCAACGCAAACACGGAGCTGTAAAATGGACAAGGGGTATGTGCAGGTCTACACGGGCAATGGAAAAGGAAAAACCACTGCGGCGCTCGGACTGGCGCTCCGCGCTGCCGGCGCGGGACTGAGGGTTTTTATCGGTCAGTTCACCAAGGGCCGGACATGCAGTGAACATGAAGCGCTCAAACGCTTCGGCGATCTCGTCACCGTCCGCCAATTCGGCGAACCGGAGTTTATCCGCGGCGAAGCATCCGCTACGGATATTGAAAAGGCGCAGGCCGGTTTCAAGCAAGCCTCGGCCGCGGTTATGTCGGGCGGCTATTCCGTCGTCATCCTCGATGAAATCAACATTGCGGTCTACTACAAGATGGTTTCCGCCGATGAAGTGCTTGAGCTGATTGACCGCAAACCTGAAGGTGTGGAACTGATCCTTACCGGGCGCAACGCCGATCCACGCATTGTCGAAAAAGCCGACCTGGTGACCGAGATGCGCGAGGTGAAGCACTATTTTTCCCAGGGGGTTGTTGCCCGCGAGGGTATTGAAGAGTAACTTCGGGGTCTGCACATAAACATAACCAAGGGGAAGCAATGTTTACGAAAAGCACCAGTCTGTATCTGTTAATGGGCATGTTTGCGTTTCAAACCATCGATTCGCGTGGCGAACCGGAAGTTAAATATACGCCCGGTCACTATATCGCCGCCGACCGACCGGATCGGGTGCTGGGGGAAATGGAAGGTATCCGGGATGCTGTAGTCAAGGGGGTTATCAAGCGCTACTCATGGGTCGGCATGGAACCGGCCAAAGGAAAATACGATTTCGACCCAATCAGAAGGGATCTGGAATACCTGGCTTCGATTGATAAACAGCTCATCGTCTTTATTGTGGATAAGACCTTTTCGGGCAAAGATGCGAACCCGATTCCGGCATACATGCGATCGCATGCGATCAAGAATGCGAAAGGAGGCATGACGGGTAAAAAATGGGATCCCGTACTCATCGAGCGTCAGGTTGCATTGTGCCAGGCCCTTTCAAAAGCCTTCGATGCAAACCCCAACTTCGAGGGAATCGCCTACCAGGAATCGGCACCGTCGGTTCCGCGCGATCAGCTACTGACGATCGGGTACACACCGGAACTAATGCGCGACGGACTCACGAAACTTCTGATCGAATCGGCTAAGGCATTTCCCCGGTCGCGGGTTTTCTGGTACATGAATTTTCTGCCGATGAACAACGATTACCTTGAGGATATCGCGGAAGCGGTCGCCCCCTACCATGTGGTAATGGGCGGACCGGATATCCTGCCGTACCGCGACGCCCTGCAACGAATTGCTTCCCTTCACGAAAAGTTCAAGGGAAAGATGAAGCTCTTCTGCTCTGCCCAGACCGATTCGTACCGGCACCACAAAGATGATCGATCCAACGGGACAAAAGAGCCCTACCACCGGGGAGCGAAGCCGATCCACCCAGACGGCTACGTGACCATGGAGGAGATATTCACCTATGGCAGGGACAAGCTGCACCTGAACTATATATTCTGGTCGTATAAAACCTATCCGGGGAAACGGTATCCCGGCGATCCGGAACAATGGACGTTCCGCGATGCCTTGGAAGTGATCCGAAAGCATCCGACATTCAATCAGTAGAAAAGACATGCAGAAAACAGAATGGGAACAAACGGGAGGTAACATGAAACACAAATGGATATGTATATTAATACTCGCGGCCATTGCCAATCAGCCCATCCAAAGCTGGTCATCCCCAGCCAACCAGTCTGGTTATTTCACTCAGAACGAACTACTTGCCCGAGGGTTCGTCCCGCTGTTCGACAGCACATCGCTCTCCGGTTGGAATGTCCAGCCATGGCATGAAGGCCACTGGGTGGCGCGCGATGGCATGATCGACTACGATGGCAAGCTACCGCGCAAGAAGGGACAAGATCCCTCGTTGTGGACCATCGGTGACTACGATGATTTCACCTTGTATGTGGAATGGTGCCTGCCTCCCAAACCGGAAATGAAGCCCCAGCCGATCGTGCTATACAACGGCGACTTCCTCATGCAGGAGGACAATCCCCGCC
>JAIPIO010000033.1 GCA_021734595.1 Kiritimatiellales bacterium
CAATCCACGCCCCCGCGCGGGGGGCGACGCGCGGTCCGCTGTTCGAGGTATCCTCCGTTCCCGTTTCAATCCACGCCCCCGCGCGGGGGGCGACGGTGTTTATGTAACGGGTTGCAAGAGCGGTGTCAACGACTGGTTTTGCGCGAACCGCTGTCCTGTCATTTTTTTTATTCTATTGTCAAAGAACAGACGGACTCAACCCGTTTGCTTCGAAGATCTTGCCAGCCTTGCGAACCTGCCGGGGTTTTGCCGTGGACTGGAGGTTCGCGGACTCATACTATGAGGACTCCGCTTTCAAGGTTGGGGGTGTCCTTTGCGCCGTGATGTTCGACTTTTCCCTCCCAGTTCTTGCCGAGAAAGTAGAAGCGGAGGGAGTCTTCTTCGGGTTTGTAGAGTCGCAGGAGTTCGGCGCGAAACGCGGCCCATTGGGCGGGCTCCACAAGGCATTCGAAGACTGAGTTCTGGACACGCTGGCCATGGTTTAGGCAGGTCTTGGCTATACGGGCGAGGCGCCGCCGGCCAGATTTGTTGATGGTGGATACGTCGTAGCTCACTAAAACCAACATATGACTCCCTTCGGGAGATTTGAGATCGAATATTTCAGATTTCAAACTCCGCGGCTTTAGGTTTGTATTCATCATTTTTCATTTTAGATCTCATGCTTCAAATCCCTTCATCGCCAGATGAAGGGGGGATAGGCTTCGAGGTCGCCACGGAGGTGTCGGGCGAGTAGTTGGGCTTGCAGATGGGGAAGCAAACCCACCTTGCATTTTTCTTCGAGATAAGGGTGTGTGATTTCCTCTTGCTTGCGTTTTTGCCAGGCGGCCAGAAGGGTTTTACGTGCCGGATCTGTCATGGATACGGCACCACCGGCTGAATCGTTGAAGTCCTTGGGTTGGATTTGGCGACGGTTGATGAGGGAGAGAACAAGGCGGTCGGCAAGGAAAGCGCGGAATTCCTCCATGAGGTCAAGTGCGAGAGATGGCCGTCCGGGGCGGTCGGTATGGAGATAGCCCACACCAGGATCGAGGCCAACAGCTTCAAGAGCAGAACGACAGTCGTGCACGAGCAACGTATAGGTGAAGGAAAGGAGCGCATTGACGGGATCGGTTGGCGGGCGGCGGTTGCGGCCGCCGAAGGCAAAGGCTTCGTCATTGACGGTTATCAATGACGGGAATGCGGCGAAGTAGGATGCGGCGGCTTCGCCTTCGTTGCCGCGCAATTCGTCGATGGGCATGGGGGTTTCCAATCTTTGGAGATATTGGGTAAGGCGGGATTCGGCTTTTTTCAGTCCATCGTCTTCGCCGTGGTCGCGCAGGGCGCGGCGCAGAACGGTGCGGGTATTGGCGATTTTGCCAATGAGCATGTTGCGGGCAATGGCGGCGGCGGCTTCGGAGTGGTCAGCGACGCGGTACTGCTCCCGTCGAAGCAATACGTTGCCGGAAACGGGGCCCTGGACGCGGGCGAGAAACTTTCCGTATTGGGAAAGGAAAGACACGGCAACGCTGTTTTCTGCACAGTGGTGCATAAGGAACGGGCTCATTGAAACAGCACCGAAGCAGACGACGCCGTTGAGCGTGTGGATCGGCACGCGCAGTTTGTTTTCCTGCTCGATCTTGACGACGACGGACTGCCCCTCTTTGTGGAGGTAGGCGTTCTGGGTGGTGACGTACAGGGTGTTAAGATATTTCTTCATGGCCCGCTCCGCGAGATTTCAGATCTGATATTTGAGATTTCAAATGCGGTGTCGGCCAAATAGCCAGCTACTGGCCGACACCGCTTCGGCAGGCAGATATCGATGAGCGAACAGGCATCGCACTTCTTTTGTTCGTATTCGGCGGGCGGTGTTGTGCCGGACTGGATGAGTTGATGCAACAGAGCTGCCGTCCGTTTCGTTTCAGCGCGGAGTTCGGAGGTGAATTCGACGGGTTGGCGGCGACGGGGCTGGCCATAGAAGATGGCACCCTCCCCAATCACCACGCCAAGCATTTCTTCAAGACAAAGTGCCTGGGCACAGAGCTGCACCCAGTCGCAATGGGTCGGCTTGGGACGTCCGCGCTTGTGTTCCACGGGAAAGACGCATAGCGACTTCCCCGTGGATTTGAAATCTGAAATTTTAGATATGAAATCTCCACCCACAGGCTGGAGGTGGAACTCCACGACATCGGCCTTGCCGATCAATCCCAATTCCAGCGAGCGCAGCAGTACGGCATATTCATAGCGGATTCCGTCGCGCGTTTCGTGCTCGGGGCGATCAACGCGGTCGTGCTGGACCCTGCCTTCGGCGGTGAAGCGATTTTCCGTCCACTGCTGCTCCAGATGGATAAGGGCGCACTGGCGCGGACAGTAGATGTAGTGCTGCAAGGCGGAAAGCGGCAAGAGGTCTGAATCGGAAAAAGTCACTGCTGTTCTCTTTGTCTCTTCAACTGTTCCAGCCGTTCCTCCTGCTGCCGCTTCAGATCCTCCATGAAAACCTGTGCCGCGTCGCGCTGATGATAGGCTTGTTTTGATTTTTCCGTGAGGTGCCGTGTTCCTTTAATATCCGATTCCTGCAGCGCAAACGCCCATCCACCGAGCTGTCTCGAAATACTGCGCGCCGCCGATTTCAGATCTGATATTTCAGATTTCAAATGGCCGAATGCCTTAATCCTTCCAATCACATGGCAGATGGAACGGACTTCTCCGGCGGAGCCTTTGGCATAGTACAGGAACTGCAACAGCTCCGGCGTTGTGCCGCGTTCGAAACCTTCCGCGATATTGTTTGGAACCGACAGTGCCGCCCGCTGGATCTGATTCGCAATATCCCCCCGCCCCTTGAATGCCGGATCTTCAGTGACTTCAAAAACCCTAACGGTTAAATCCACCCCGTCGTTCCACACCGGCACATCCTCGAAGTTTTCGTATTTCATGAGTCGCTCCTTCCGCTTTGCGGGATTTCAAATCTCAGATATCAAATTTCAAATCACGTTGCGGGAGCAGAAGATTCCGCTCCCGCAACGTGCCTACAGCATCTCGATCAGTTCCACCCCCGTCGGCGCGGCTCCGACCGACACCGTATAATCCGCAAATGAGCGCGGTGGCGCATCACCACAATTTTTCTGAATCGTCACCAGATTAAACAGCTTCTGCGCGGGGGCGTTGCCCAACTCGGAATCGTGCTTAAATACGATCAGCTTTTGCGGTGCCATCTCGCCGCGCGCGGCGGAGCGGTCATGATCGAACATTTCCATAAGAGCCTTCCAGAAAAGTTTAAGATCCTCTTCAGAAAACCCGGTCTGCTTCGCCAGCGGCGCGGAGATGAAGCCGTGAAGACGATACAACCCATACGGGATATAGGTTTTGCGTCCCATCGTGCGGTTGTCCCCATCCTGGGCATCGGCTTCCTTCCTTGTCTCAACAGCCATGCGGGTAATGCTGGCTTCCAGAGGAACAACCGGATCAATACTTTGTGAAAATGCAAACTGCACCGGCCCGCGAACCTGACCACAGTTATTTTCTTTCGTACTCATGACCGCGCCAAAGGTTCGAACATCAAAAAAGTTTTTGCACATCCACGCCCGCGCCTGACTAATCTTCTCCGCCTTATCTTTCACTTCGGCAACCGCATCATAGGCCGGCTGGCGGCGTTCCGTGAGAATACCCTTTTCTTTGACATAGATATTGAACGGCGTCTGATCTTCTTTTGTGAGTTCAACATAGTTTCTCACCTTGCGCTTGAGGCAAACATCGGTGGTGATGCCATGCCCGGTTTCAGGATCGATGCGCGGCAGGTTTCCTCCGTCGGGATCTCCATTTGGATTTCCGTTCTTCACATCGAACAACAACACGAATTCATAGCGGTTTTTGATGGGGTCACTCATGATTTTTCTCCTTCGGTTTTATTCTCTTTTTTACGGTATAGATCGTTTTTCTGCTGGTAGTAGGCGATGGCAAACAGGCCTTGATCCTGCAATCCCATATGCGCGGGAAAAAAAGCCACATGCTCCATGATCTCCGAAATCCTGCGATCCGAGACATGCCCGTATTCCGCCTTCTCGATATGATGCTGTGACAAACGCAACAAACGCGGAAAAACGCTAGCAGGCGTGGCGGATGCCGCACTGAAGAAGCGATCTTTGATCGTTGTATTCACTTTTCCCAACGCATCCAACTGCGCTTTTTCAAGCACGGCAAACAGCCGTCCAAGGAGATATGAGATCTCCCGTCTTTCTGTATCCAATGACATTGGAACCTCCTTTTTATGATTTCGTTGCAATACTGCTTTCAAGATTGATGCGCGAAGATAATTGACCCGCCGATCAGCGCGAATGCGCCCCATGACACCCTGACACAGGTTTTGCGGATAATTAGCTCCCGTCAGGATTGAGCGCATCAATGCGCCACAGAGGACTGGCGAAATATCCTTTGTCTCGCGGGCGGTCTCTTTGAGCAGATGCCAGATTCCGGGGAACGGGATACCCTTTTCGGAATGCTCCATTTCCAAACATTGGAAATGATCATGTAAACGAACCATCAACTCATCAACCGTGCAGACATACCAGAAGCGCAGCGCGAGCCGGGCTTTATTGAGCGACAGCCCCAGAATATAGAATTTTATTTTTCCATCTTCATTCACTTCACCTGGCAACTTTCCCTTACGCACGGCTTCCAAAAATTTCTGAACCGGAATGTTTGCTTTTTCATCCTCCATCGAAGGATTCAGCACATGCCCCATAAAGGTTTCGATAGGCGAAGCTCTTTCCGCCCAGAAAACGGTCGCTGTATCACCGATGCGCAGACGCTGGGTTTTGCTGCGAAACAAATACTTGAGTGCCGTTGAGCTTTTAAATTCGGCCTCAACTGAGATAGGGGCATTCTCTCCTTTTTTCTTTCCATAAGATTCATAGGCAACCTCATTGAAGGAAACCAACGAAGCTCCTGAGCCAAACTTAAACTGAGCATACTGGGATTGTATGTCGTGAACCGATCCATCCAAAAAACTCACTCCCAAAGGAAAGTGTTCCTCTTTAACAAAGCCGGCCCAAAGTGCCTTCACGGCAGGCCGTTCATGCACAAAGTCAGAATCCCCCTGCAAACGGAAGGCAACCCACTTCCCATGTGTCCCGCAGATTTCCTTCCAGTCTCTCAGATCAAACGAATCAGCGGGGCTCCACTTCTTGAGAAATGCCTTTACCGCCACGACTCCTTCATCATCAGAATTGCAACAAACTTCATCAATCCGCTCTGTGAAGGATTCATGATGCACCTTTTTCCGGGCGCTCCCGGACATGCCAAAAATATAGTCGGCTTTATCGATCATGAAATTTGGAGTTGTCGCCGCCGCATTGGCACGAACATTCACCTGATTGGTGTAGGGAACTTCCGAGGTTCGGAACCCAAATTTCTGAGCCGTGATTTTTGTCCGAAAATCTTCGGGCTGCCCGATCATATTGCCGGATTTATCGATGGTGACTACAAATCCAATGTCCTCAATACTGAATCCATAAGGCGGAACATCCTTTGTTTGGGCGAGGCGGTCATACAGAGCGATTAGCGACTGGAAGATCATGAGACCACCTCCTCACAGCATTCGATAATTCCATCCTGCATCACGGCACGGAAGAAACGAGGTGCCATGTCGTTGGCAAAATCGATATCGTGCAGCATGAAACCGAGATCGCGCTCACCAGCCAGCGGCGATTCGGGAATATCATCGCACCACTCGAAGTTGACGGGGAATTCGCGGCATCCGAAATAAGGGCGATGGAAGCACTGTCCTTTCACTGCACGGCGCTTGAACATATCCAAATGCTTGCCTTCATTCACATCCTCTTTCGAGGTGAAGTGGAAGTGGGCCTCGATCACGTATTCAACGTCCCTCAAGATCATGGAAGCGCGCTGCTGGCGATCCTCTTCAATATATCGACAAACGGGCCGACCTTCCTCCATGTCCTTCTTATTAACGGACACCCGATTTGCGATCTCATTCCTACGGATATTATCAAACCGAACAGGCTTTAGCACATGGATGCGGTCAATGACCCAGCGAATCGCTGGCTTCCAATAAATGGCCTCCAAAATCCCGCGCGCTGCGGACGGCGTCATCACATCGTACGACACCCGCTCCACTTTCATCTCAGGCCGGGTGAACAACGCATAGTCGCCCCACACCCTCAACTTGATTCCATAGCTCATTTATTCACTCCTATTTTACTATCCAAAAAACGCCTGCCCCTCCGGCGGCTGACATTTCAACCCCGTTTGATCCGAATAGAGCTCATTCGACGTCAACACGAACACTCCCGGCACCGGGCTTTCCAGCCAATCCCTGATTTCATCAAACTGATAGGAATAAACCTGCACGGAATATTTCTGCAACCTCCGCAAAATCCCACCCGTGTGCTCTGCGAATTCCAACGAACGAGCCAGTTCAACAGCCGGAGTATCCAACGCGACGACAATGGGAATTGTAGCGGACTTAATCATCTTGAATTCGGCAATATCCTTGAACTGAATCTCTCCCGACTGCCCCAAAAGACATTGCCGAACCGTGCCGCCGTCATCCATCTGCTGTTCCTGCTTCCAGAAATAATCAGAAAAATATTCCATCACACATTCCGGTGCCGTGAGCTTGCCGGAAAACCGTTCAAACAATTTTGAGGCAGACTGCGCCGCCTGCCGGAAAAATGAGCAGGCGGAATCTTTAGGAAACTCGAATACATAAACCGGGCACGGTGTTTTACTGCCCCCGTTGCGATTGCAGCGCCCCGCCGCCTGGGCAATGCTGTCAATTCCGGACACAGCCCGATAAACACATGGAAAATCAACATCCACTCCCGCCTCGATCAATTGCGTACTGACCACACGGCACGGCAATCCGTCATCGAGCCGACGGCGAACCTCATCCAGTTTCCTGGTACGATGCGCCGGATGCATCAATGCACTCAGGTGAATATTCGAATCGGATCCGGACAAAGTCTCAAAAACATCCAAAGCCTGCTGGCGGGTGTTCACAATACAAAGAACCTGATCCAGCTCCGAAAGCCGCCCCGCAACCGCCTGCGCATCCAGTTCACCAACAAACTTCTCCTCCGTACGCTTCAACGCATCGAATAGCGCGGGGACATCCCGAACAATCTCCTCAACATCCTTCAAACCCGATACAAACTGTTCCGAAAACTCAATGGCTGGCTGCGTCGCCGTACACAACACGGAAATAACGCCATAGTTTATGGACAGCTCCTTAATCACCTCAAGACACGGCTTCAATTTTTGAACCGGAATCGCCTGCACCTCATCGAAAATCACAACACTATCCGCCACATTATGCAATTTGCGGCACTTCGACGACTTGTTCGCATAAAAGGAATTAAAAAACTGAACATTGGTCGTCACCACAACGGGAGCATCCCAATTCTCGAAAGCGAGGCGGGTTTTCCAATCCGCATGATCAGGAATAAAATTACAGTGATGTTCCAATACCGCATCGTCACCGAGCACATCGCGGAACACTTTCGCGTTTTGTTCAATAATGCTCGTGAAAGGAATCACATAAATAATCCGGCGTTTGCCACTCCGTTTTGCATATTCCAACGCAAAAGCTAGTGATGCCAGCGTCTTCCCGCCCCCGGTTGGAACCGTCAGAGAAAACAACTTCGATTCCGACTCCACTTTTTGCAGACAATCCTTCAAAACGATTTCGCGCTGTTGATTTACAATATTCAACGGGTCGGCTTTCTCGCGCAACATATTGAACTTGGCCCAAAACCTATCGCCAAGTTCCTTAATTTCGGGATAGGCTGAACGCCAACCAGCCTTCCCCGCATCCAGCGAACGTTCCGTATCCAAATAATCCGCATCCACCAAACACGAAAAAAGCATGCGGACAAAAAATTGAAGCTGATACCCAAACCGATCCATTTCGGAAAAACGAAAAAGAGCAGAAGGAAACTCAGGAAGACCAAGCGGAACCTTTACTTCCGCATATGTATTTTCCAACCGGGATTTCAATGCAGACTCCGGGGCATCATCCCAGTTGGGCAATCCACCATGATGCCCGGCAATGCAATAAGCCAACAACTTGCCGGCCTCCTTGGAATAGTCATAAAGCAGTTGAGCACCTACGGCCGCATGTGTTGGATGCCCTTCATAAAACGCAGCAAATTCATCAACTATCCCGTTCGCTCTCCGCAAAAACGCCTGCCATGGAAGCGTGCCTTTTCCTAGATCGTGCCAAAGCCCGGAGAGCCGTGCCCACTGTTCCCCGCCAAAGGGTTTGGCGAATTCGGCAGATCGCTCTGAAACGGCATTTAAATGCTCTTCGAGCGGCTGCCAGTTTTCAGGCGGCTCGTTCTCCTTGCTGTGGGCATAGTAATTCATATGCATCTGTATTAAGTATTTCTTTCGGATCTGGATCCCTTCACACCGCCTCGGCGGGTTTTTTTGTGCCAGCAACCCGAATCACGGAGTAAACCGTACGCGTTTACCGGATTTAAAGCGAGTCATTCGTCTCTTTTTTTGGCATCACAAGAACAGGGCATTGGACATGGGCTGACGGAGACTTTTCCAATGCTTGGAAGCACAGTTCCAATCCCTGGAATTTTTCTTCCAATCCCTGGAAACCTTTCCATCCACCATCCGTTGCTTTCATGGATCCGTTGCCCTGCAATCCGTGTCTATCCGTGTCCATCCGTGGTTCCCTCCCCTTCTTTTCCGACACATTGGAACATTTCTTCCAAGCATTGGAATTGATTCAACCGAACGGATCGGTATGATGCATGGCTTAATTGCACAGGGGGAACATGGCGAAAGCAGAAACACCTATGATGGCGCAGTATCGGTCGATACGGCGCGAGCTACCGGAGGATACGATCCTGTTTTTCCGGCTGGGCGATTTCTATGAAATGTTTTTCGAGGATGCCAAAACCGCGTCCGACATCCTGGACATCACCCTGACCAAGCGCCACAGCACGCCGATGTGCGGCATCCCCTACCATGCCGCGGCGGGCTACCTGGAGCGGCTGGTGAAGGCGGGCAAGAAGGTGGCCATCTGCGAGCAGGTGGAGGATCCCGCCACGGCAAAAGGCATTGTGAAGCGCGACGTGACCCGGATCGTCACCCCCGGCACCATCCTCGACGAGGTGACGCTTGACCGCAACCAGAACAACTTTCTCGCCGGCGTGTACCGTGCAAAGGAGCGCTTCGGGCTGGCGATGATGGATCTGTCGACGGGCGAGTTCTGGATCGAGGAGTCGGACGATGCGCTGAGCGTGCAGGGCAACCTGGCGCGCTATGCCCCGGCGGAGTGCGTCGTTGCCGAAACGCAGATGAACGATCCGGCGATCACCGGCATGGCGCTGGATGCCGGCAACACCCTGCTGACCGCCGGCGAAGACTGGACCTTCGAGTTTTCCTGTGCCACCGATTGCCTGCTGCGCCATTTCGATGTCCACTCGCTGGAAGGTTTCGGCTGCTCGGCGTTCCCGGCCGCCCTGGGCGCGGCGGGAGCGGTGCTCTATTATGTCAAGACGGAGCTGCGCCGCAACCTCTCCCATGTCCGGAATCTCCGCGTGAAAAACCCGGCGGACTATCTCCTGATAGACGAAACGACGGCGACCAACCTGGAACTGGTTGCCCCGATCAACTCCAACCGGCAGGCGTACAAGGCCACGCTGCTGCATGTGCTCGACTCCAGCTGCACCGCGATGGGCGGGCGGCTACTGCGGGAGTGGCTGCTGCGGCCGCTGAACAACCTGGAGCAGATCCGGGCGCGGCACGATGCGGTCGAGCTGCTGGTGAACAACCAAACCTACTTGCGCAGCCTGCGCGGCATTCTGGGCGACATCAAGGATGTGGAGCGGCTGATTTCGCGCATCGGATCGACCAGCGGCAACCCGCGCGACCTGCGCGGCATGGGGCTGTCGCTCCAGCAGATGCCGCTGGTGAAGTCGCTGCTCTCCGGCAAAGGAACGATGCTCGAGGCGCTCGGCAACGAAATCACCTCCCTGCCCGAACTGGTTGCGCTGATCGAAGCGGCCCTGGTGGACGAGCCGCCCATCAACCTGAGGGACGGCGGCGTGATCCGTCCCGGCTTCCACGCGGAACTGGACGAGCTGCGCGAAGCCGCCACGCAGGGGCGCAAGTGGCTGGCGGATTTCCAGGCCTCGGAAATCGAGCGCACGGGCATCAAGTCGCTGAAGGTGCGGCACAACAAGGTGTTCGGCTACTACATTGAAATCAGCAAGAGCTATCTCGACCAGGTGCCGGAAGCCTACACCCGCAAGCAGACGCTGGTGAATGCGGAACGCTTCATCACGCCGGAACTGAAGGAGTACGAAAACAAGATCCTCGGCGCGCAGGAGCGCTCGATTGCGCTGGAACAGGAGCTCTTTACCGAGGTGCGGCGGCAGGCGGTCGGGCATTTGGAAACGATCCAGCGCAATGCGCTGGCGATCGGCCAGGTGGACGTGCTGTCCACGTTTGCGGAGCGGGCGCTGACACAGAACTATTCGCGGCCACAGATGACCGACAACGGGAAGCTGGATATCCGCGATGGCCGCCACCCGGTGGTTGAGCAGATGCCGAACGCGGAACGGTTTGTGCCGAACGACACGATGCTGGACCGCGAAACACACCAGCTCATTATCATTACCGGCCCGAACATGGCGGGCAAGTCCACCTATATCCGGCAGGTGGCGCTGATCACCATCATGGCGCACATGGGCTGTTTCATTCCGGCGGCCTCGGCCGAGATCGGGATGGTCGACCGCGTGTTTACTCGCGTCGGCGCCAGCGACGACCTGGCGCGCGGCCGCTCCACGTTCATGGTGGAGATGCAGGAGACCGCCAACATCCTGATCAACGCAACGCCCCGCAGCCTGATTGTGCTCGACGAAATCGGGCGCGGCACCAGCACGTTCGACGGCATCAGCATTGCGTGGTCGGTGGCGGAATACCTCTGCAAGAATGCGGCCATGCAGGCGAAGACGCTGTTCGCCACCCACTACCACGAGCTGACCGACCTTGCACTGACACTGCCCAACGTGAAAAACTTCAGCGTGCTGGTGAAAGAGCGCGGGCACACCATTACCTTCCTGCGCAAGATCGTTCCCGGCGCAGCCGACAAAAGCTACGGCATTCAGGTGGCCCGGCTGGCAGGACTGCCGGACGAGGTGATCTCGCGGGCCAACGAGATTCTTTCGAATCTGGAGGAAGGGGAGTTCGGCGATACCGGCCAGCCCAAGATCGCGAAGAAGCGGGTCCACAAACCGAAAGAGGATTCCTCGCAGCTTGATCTGTTCTGATTTGGTTCAATTCGCAACTTGAAATGCCTGTAACGCAAACGCTAGCATGTATTCAATTCATAACTTAGGAGATGCATATGAATAAGAAGTCGATGAACGTGTCCGGCATATTGGTTATTCTGGGGCTCGTCTTTATTGCTTCTATCGGAATCCGCACCATCAGCAACCCCGATATCTGGACGCATCTCGCGCAGGGCCGGACGAATGCGCCGATCTCCATCCTCGAATCCGAAAACAGTGTGAACACCACGCTCCTGTATGACAAGCTGGTCTATGGCTTGTGGACTCTCGGCGGGGCGACCCTGCTGATTCTGTTCAATACGGCATGTGCCCTGCTCGCGTTTGTTCTGTTGCTGCGGGTTGCAAGGAAATGGGGCGGAGCGATCAGCCAGGGGTTTGCGCTGCTCATCGCCGGCCAGCTCTTGTTCCCGGTGATGGATGTCAATC
Organism: Kiritimatiellales bacterium; assembly: GCA_021734595.1. Classification (GTDB taxonomy): domain Bacteria; phylum Verrucomicrobiota; class Kiritimatiellia; order Kiritimatiellales; family Pontiellaceae; genus JAIPIO01. The sequence continues at coordinate 11,730 of JAIPIO010000033.1, forward strand.
CGCAAACGATGATGATGCTTTTTGTTGCATTGTTTATTTTCATTCTTTCAACCGTAAAAAAATATCCGTTGCTCTGGGCAACGCTGGTGCCGCTCCAGATTATCTGGACACACACGCATGGTTCTTTCCTGTTCGGCCCGTTTATCGTACTGCTGGCATCTGTTCAGGCATCCCAGCTGCTCAAGTTCACTACCCGGAAAACCAGCAACCAGCTGCAACCGGGAATACTTTCCCTTCTCGCGGTGGTTCTGCTTATCCTTACCTTCTTCAATCCGTATATGGCGCGCCTCCACGTGCAGGTGGTTACCAATGTGATCCATCCCCACCCCGTCTACTGGACCTCGCTTTTCCGCGATTACTTCAGCACCACCATGCGCGACCCCCTGATCTTCTTTGTCATGATACTCGGCGCCGGGGGGTTGATTACGCTGAAAAAGCGCCTGCCTTTCATGATCACCACCTTGGCTATTATCGGTGCGTTTCTGGTGGTCCGGTCCATCCAGAGCATTCAGCTTTTTGCCGTACTGACCTTCCCCTTTGTTGTCCTGAGTTTCACAGCGGTCGGTGAATATATCATCGGTTCGATGGGCCCGATTCTCAAAGAGAAGATCAAAATACTCCACATCGGCACCACCGCTATTTTCATTCTCATGTTCGCTTTATCCTTGGCGACCATCGTTTCCAACTCCGCATACTTCCATGTGGGCAGTGCATCCTCCCGGGGATTCGGCATCGAAGAAAACCTTTATCCGGCCGGGGCCGACGAAATGATCGGGAACAAGGCCTTTCCCACGGCCATCTTGAACATGCCGGCGGACGGCGGATATCTGGCATGGAAGCATCCGGAGCGGAAGATTTTCCTGGATTACCGTCCCGGAAAATATGATCCGGACCTGCTAAATGATTTTAATGCCATGCTGAGGGGTGACGCAAAAGCCTACGACTCAATCATGGTTGATCACAAACCGGAAGCCATCATTCTCAATACCCTGCCGACCGCGGCCGCCGGCGGGCTGGCTCACCTCCTGAGATACAATGTCTGGAAACTGGCCTATTTCGACGGGACAACGGCCATCCTATTGCGCAACCGCACAAAGTATGCACCGTTGCTCAACAACACCGCCATCCAGCAGGCAGGACTGAACCGGATTGAGTCTGCCCGGAAAGCCTATGCGGAACAGATCAATGGCAAAATCCATACCGGCAAGCAGGCGACCTTGATTGGAGCCGGAAAGGTATTTCTGGCATTCAACCGCCCGGCGGAGTCCAAGGCTATTTTCGAACTGCTGACAGAAGGCAACCCAGACGTGCCCGGATCGTGGCTAGGATTGGGAAACAGCCTGTTGCTGCTCAAGGAATACAAGGAATCGGTTCGGGTACTGGAAAAAGCAGCGGAGATGGCTCCGAAAAATCCCATGGTATGGATCAGCCTTGCCAACGCCTGCCGTTACGCCGAAGACCTTGAAGGACACCAGCGCGCACTTGGCAAACTGAGCCGGTTCAAACGCAAAGGAAAGCCGGCTGAAGAACCCGCCAACCCTGCCGATACGCAGGAGGAAACCGAGCCGGCAGTCCCGGGTAGCCTTACCAACATCACGATCCCCGAAACAATGTAGCACCCTTTTTCCAACCATTGGAAATCCTTTTCCAATGGTTGGAAACCCGTCTACTTCAACTCGGAAAGCAGCACTTTTCCCGTGTCGGTAGGCTCGTGCTTCTTGTTGAACAGGTGGGTATACGAAAAAAGCGCGTAGCCGTGGCAACCACTCTGCTCGACCGCCCGGATCTCGCGGATGATTTCATCCGCATCGTGCGTGCAGAGAATGCCGACAACGACGGAATCCAGCCCGGAGTGGCCCACTTCCTTTTTGTAGGCCTTGAGACGGCCGTCAAACTGCGTTGCGCTGTAGTTCATCGTTACCGCCCAATCGATCAACTGCCGCCGCACCCACGTGCGGGAATCCTGGCAGGCATCCCGGAAGCCCTCGTGCATGTCCCCCATCACGGCGGCGGTCAGCAGGCACGATTCACCACGCTTCGCCCGTACCGTGTAGAGAATATCCCGCAACACTTTCGTTATCGCCTCCCGCCGGAATTCATCAAACCGTTTCCCGGAAAGTTGCGTTCCGTGTTTTTTGGCGAAGAGCTCCTTCGTCAGCGGGTCATGCGAAAACGATGCATGTGTTTTGATCTCGGCATGCGAAGCACCGGGGTAATGCTCATCCGCCACCATGTGGTAGTCGTGCGGGAAGCGGATATAGTCGAGGTGAATGCCGTCCACATCGTAGTCGCACAGCTCGCCGAACACCCCCTTCAGGTGCTGCCGGACATCCGGATGGACCGGATTTAGAAAAGAGTACCACCCGGAAGTGGGCTTCATCCGGTCGCCGGCCTGATCCACCATGAACCACTCCCTATGGGCGGTCCAAAGCTGCCCGGCCGCCGCCGGCGGATCTTTCATCCCGCGCCAAGCCGGCAGCACATTGGCATAGGCATGAATCCGGATGCCGGCCGCATGCGCCCGTTCGATTGCCAGTTGCAGCGGATCCCAACCAGGATCGGTTCCCGTCGCAGCCACGTTGGTGCCCGACAGCTCAAAGGCCCAGGGCTCCAGCCGACTGGCATAAAACGCGGTGGCATTGCCCCGGATCTGAAAAAAGACATCCGTGAACCCCGCGGCCGCTACATTCCCAATGATCCGGGCTACATCCTGCGGCGTGGTGTAGTCGAAACGCGTAACCCATATGGCGCGGACATCCACCCCCTCGCGCTCCGGACGCCGCGTGCAGAGGGTCGCCAGCAGCAGCAGCAGAACAATCAAACACAATACAAGGGGGAGCAGGACTCTATACGTTGGAAGCTTCATGGGACAATTTCCTTTTGTTGGTGCTTTGTTCCAATGCCTGGAAAAGCAATCGATTGGAATTTCCAGACATTGGAAATTTACAGCCGCACCTGCATGTTCTAGTATTTACGCGACTACACAGGAAAGGAATATATGAAGTATAAGCGCATTTTATTGAAAATCAGTGGTGAAGCATTGCAAAACAAGGAGAAAGGGCTGAACCACGATCCAGAGATTCTTTCCATGATTGCGAATCAGTTTAAGCAGCTGCTTGATCTGGGCGCAGAAATCGCCGTGGTGGTCGGCGGCGGCAACATATTCCGGGGACTGGCCGGAGTCGGCGCGGGCACGGACCGCACCACCGGCGACTATATGGGGATGCTGGCCACTGTCATCAATAGCATGGCGCTGCAGTCCGCGCTGGAAAATGTCGGCATCGAGACCCGCGTCATGACGGCCATTGCGATGCCTGCCATCGCGGAACCCTTCATCCGCCGCAAGGCCATGCGCCACCTCGAAAAAGGGCGTGTCGTGATTTTCGGCGCGGGCACCGGCAACCCGTATTTCACCACCGACAGCGCCGCGGCGCTGCGTGCTTCGGAGATCGGAGCCGACATTCTGATGAAAGCCACGAAAGTGGACGGCATCTACTCCGCGGATCCGATGACGGATCCCCATGCAACGCGCTATGACAAGATCACCTATCAGGAGGCCCTGTCCCGGCAGCTGCGGGTGATGGATGCCGCCGCTTTTTCATTGTGCATGGAAAACGATATTCCCATAATAGTTTTTAACTTTTTTAGCGAAAACGGCATGGTCGATGTGTTTACGGGAAAAAACACCGGCACATTGGTAGCACATTAACCGGAGAAAAAGGATGCATACAGAAGTACTGTTATCAACAGAAGAAAAAATGAGCAAGACGGTGGCGTTTCTCCAGCAGGAACTGTCCGGTCTTCGTACTGGAAAAGCCAACCCGGCATTGGTGGAAAACATAACCATCGATTATTACGGCTCGCAGACGCGGTTGCGCGACATTGCCAACATTTCCACACCGGAACCGCGCCTGATTGTCATCAATGCGTTTGACCCGTCATCGCTGGGCATGATCGAAAAAGCCATTACGGCGGCAAACATCGGTATCACGCCCCTGAATGACGGACGCCTGATCCGCGTGCCGATTCCGGAACTCAGCGAGGAACGTCGCAAAGAGCTGATCAAATTGGCCGGGCGCATTACCGAAGAGCAGCGCGTTGCGGTTCGCAATATCCGCCGCGACGCCAACGATCAGGTGAAGACGCTGCAGAAAGACGGGAAAATCACGGAAGACGAACGTGAAGAGGCGCTGAAGGAAATCCAGGAATATACCAACGATTTCATCAAAAAAATGGATGCGATGCTGGTAGCGAAAGAAAAAGACGTGCTGGAGGTGTAGTGGATTATTGGTTGCGTGGCATTGGATCCCAGTTCCTTCATTACGACAACCAATACTCTTTAACCGGAGCAAAACGACACAATGAAACCCAAGGTACTGATCGGTGTAAGCGGTTGTATTGCTGCATACAAAACTGCCGAGGTTGTGAGCCAACTGGTGAAGGCAGACATAAACGTGCGGGTGGTCATGACAGAAAATGCCTGCCGCTTCGTGACCCCCCTGACGTTTGCCGCCTTGACGCAGCAGCACGTATTGACGTCGATCTTCCCCGACACCCTTACCAGCAGCAAGGAAGTGATCTACCCGCATCTCTATCCGGCAACGGAAGCAGATGCATTCGTCATCGTTCCCGCCACGGCCAATATCATCGCGAAGCTGGCGCATGGAATGGGTGACGATATCGTTTCCTGCAGTGCGCTGGCATTAAAACCCGATTGCAAGCGGATTTTCTGCCCGGCCATGAATGCCCAGATGTGGTCGCAGCAGGTGGTTGGGGAAAACGCGAGAAAGCTGCTGAAGCTGGGCTGGCACCAGATCGGTCCCGAAGTGGGTCGGATGGCCTGCGGCACGTACGGCGCCGGGCGCCTATCGGCTCCTTCCGCCATAACCGAGGTCATCCTCAGTTCCGTGCTCTGAACCAGCGATGCAAAAACGAGTTCTCATCCTGTCCGGGCCCACGCACGAATACTTTGATGCGGTGCGCTACATCGGCAACGCCAGTAGCGGAAAAATGGGCAAAGCCCTTGCCGGGGAGGCACTGGCCCGAGGCTTTTCCGTTGAGTTTATAAGCGGCCCGGTTGCGGAACAGAACCTTCCGCACATTGGAAACACACACATCCATTCCATCCAAAGCTCGGAAGAAATGCTGTTCGCCGCGCGCGGTCTTTTCCAACGCTCGGAAATTATAATTTTTGCCGCCGCCGTGGCAGACTATGCGCCCGCCGAAAAAACCGGCGAAAAGCTTCCTAAATCCGAAACGGAGCTGCTGCTCAAACTCCGCCCCACCCCGGACATTGCCAAAACACTCTGCGCCTGCAAACAGCCGGGGCAAACAGCCATCGGCTTTGCCCTGCAGACCTCCGATGGCCCCGCAAAGGCCCGCGCCAAACTAAAAGCGAAAAATCTCGATGGCATTGTGCTCAATACCCCCGCCACCCTCGGTGCGGATAACGGCTCCTTCAGCTTTCTCGCTGCCGGCGCGGAAGCGTTTGATGATTGGGGATGCATTGACAAAACCGAATGCGCCCGGAAAATTTTCGAGGCGATCGACCGACTGTAGCGCATTTCCAATGGCTGGAAAAATTCAGTATGAAAATATATTTTGCAGGATCAATCCGGGGCGGACGCGAATATGCGGCGACCTATCACCTGCTCATTTCGCATATCTCAACGCGTGCCCGGGTACTGACCGAACATATCAGCAACAGTGAACTGTCCGTCTGCGGCGAAGACAATCTTTCGGATGAACAAATTTATGC
>JAIPIO010000034.1 GCA_021734595.1 Kiritimatiellales bacterium
GATGGCCGGTGCCGCCGCACCGGGCGACTGGACACAGTTCCGCGGGCCGGGTGGATTGGGAAAAGCTGAAAATGCGAAGAATCTGCCGGACAAATGGGATTCGAAGAAAAACATTGTGTGGAAGCAGGAACTGCCGGGCGCCGGAGGATCCAGCCCGATCATTACCGGTGATAAGGTTTTTGTCACCTGCTATTCCGGTTATGGGGAATCGATTGAAGAACCGGGCGATAAGGAAGATCTTATGCGGCAGCTGGTTTGTCTTGACCGCAAGTCCGGAAAAATTCTGTGGCAGGAAAAATTCAAACCAAAGCAGCCGGAGTCGGACTACAAAGGCAGCAACAATACCCGTCACGGCTTCGCAAGCAGCACGCCGGTGACCGACGGAAAGCACCTCTATTTCTTTTTTGGCCTTTCCGGGGTCTACTGCTATGACCTTAACGGCAAGGAGCTGTGGAAGAAGGATGTGGGCGAGGGCACGCATGGCTGGGGCTGCGGCACCTCGTTGCTGCTCTACAAGGATCTACTGATTGTTAATGCGAGTGTGGAAAGCCAGAAGCTGATTGCACTGAACAAATCGAACGGAAAAACTGTTTGGGAAGTAGAGGACGTCAACAAATGCTGGGGTTCTCCGATGCTGGTGGATGTGGGTGGAAGGCAGGAATTGGTCCTAAGCATACCTGACAGCGGAAAACCGAGTGGTGATAGCAAAAAGAGTGGTGATAGCAAAAAAAAGAGCCGCAGAAAGAAGGGCGGCGGCGCTAGTACCTCTAAGATCAGGGGATTTGATCCGGCCACCGGCAAGGAACTGTGGCGGTGCGAGGGTCCTCCGGACGGTTATCTTTGCCCGAGCGTGGTTTCCCATGACGGTGTGGTCTACACCATCGGCGCCCGCCAGAACACAGCAATTGCTGTGCGCGCCGGCGGCAAAGGTGATGTGACGGGAACGCATTTGCTTTGGAAACAGAAAATCGGCTCCAACGTAACTTCACCAGTTTATCACGAAGGTTATATCTACTTCGTTCAGGAAAAAGATAGAAAGGCTATTTGCCTGGATGCCAAAACCGGTGAAACGGTGTTTGAAGAAGGACTCGAAGATATCGACGGTCTGATCTACGCATCGGTGTTGTTGGCGGATGGAAAACTGTATGCTCCATCACAGGATGCCGGCACGGTTGTTTTTGAAGCCAAACCGAAATTCAAACTGCTCGCAGTCAACAAGTTTCAAGATGACAAATCGCGTGTCAATGCCTGCATCGCTGTTTCCAACAATCAGCTGATTATGCGAACCGACAAAGCGATCTACTGCATCGGCAGCAAATAGTCCAGCTATTGTAAAAAACGGCCCGGCGCATTTTCCAATCATTGGAAGGGCCGGGCCGGATTGTTTCCAGACATTGGAACCGGTCTTCCAGCCACTGGAACTATTTTTCGAGAAAATGCTTTATGGTTCCGCTGTAGAGGTCCGGCTCCAGCAGAAACGAGTCGTGCCCCTTGTCCGAACTGACGCTGACAAATTCGGAGGGTACGCCGGCATCCTGCAGCACCTTGAAAATCTGCTCCTGTTCTTCCGGATAAAAGCAGACATCGCTGTCTATGCTGTAGACCAGGTATTCCTGTTCGCGGCACGGGCTGAACAGTTCGGCATAATCCTTTGCGCCGGAGTCCCGCAGCAGGTTGAAGTTCGTCCACCCGGCAATCAGGTAAAGATAAGTGTTGGTGTCAAACCGACGCAAGAATTTGCGCCCCTGGTGCAGGATATACGATTCCAGCGGTGTCTTGATTTTATACCAGGAAAACTCGTCATGCTCCTGTTCGCACTTGTCCGTCATGCGTAGCTCCATGGCTTGGAGCGACACAAAGGTTTTATGCGAAATCATGCGGGCCAGCGCCAGTCCGCGCAGCGGATGCGGACCGTCATAATAATGGCCATTGCAGTAATTCGGGTCGTTCTCGATAGCCAAAATCTGTTCAAGGTTATGTACCCGTGTGAGCGTAGTCGATTCAAGGCCGCATGCCACGGGCAGCACCCGGTGAACCCGTTCGGGGTAGCTCACCGCAAAATCGAGCGCAAGAAGTCCTCCCAGCGACGAACCCACGCAGGCATGGAATTTTTCAATGCCTAGATGATCAAACAGCGGAATCTGTGACGAAACAATGTCGCTGAACGAAATATGCGGGAAGTCTCCGCCGTATGGATGGCCGGTTTCCGGGCAGGTGGAAGACGGCCCGGTCGATCCGTAACAGCCTCCGAAATAGTTGGCGCAGACCACGAAGAACCGATCCGTGTCCACTGCTTTCCCTGACCCGACAAAGTCATCCCACCAGCCGGTCTGGCACTCCTTGTTCCATAGGTTTCCAACCCCTGGAACTTCAGGGTTGAAACCGGCGACATGCTGACTGCCCGACAACGCATGGAAAATCAGGATGGCATTGTCCTTTTTTTCGTTCAGTTCGCCATAGGTTTCATATGCCAAAGTAATGGGACCGAACTCCCGCCCGTCGTGCAGCGCGAGGCGGGATTCGTCACTCGCTCCGTATGTGAAAAAACTGCTTCTAACTTCCATTAAATCTTCTCCAAAGCCTGGTCGATATCAGACAGGATGTCGTCAATGTGCTCAAGACCAATTGACAGGCGAACCAGCTCGGGCGTGATTCCGCCGGAAGCCTGCTGTTCTTCCGATAGCTGCGAATGGGTGGTGGACGACGGATGAATCGCCAGGCTCTTGGCGTCGCCGACGTTCGCCAGATGGGCGAACAGTTCGAGAGCCTCGATAAACTTGCAGCCACCGGACTCACCGCCCTTGATGCCGAACACAACCATGCCGCCGGCGCCGTTCGGCAGGTATTTCCGGGCGTTCGTGTACGACGGATCGTCTTCGAGTCCCGGATAGCGGACCCACTCAACCTTGCCGTGGGTCTGCAGGTGCTTGGCCACAGCCAGCCCGTTCTCGGAATGCCGCTCCATGCGCAGCGGCAGTGTTTCGATACCCTGCAGAGCCATCCAGGCATTGTCCGGCGAGATGCACGCACCGAGGTTGCGCAGCGGCACCAGCCTCATCCGCAGAATATACGCCAGCGGTGCCAGATCGCCGAGATCAGTGGCGTAGCGGATATCGTGGTAGCTGGCGTCCGGTTCGGAGAGCAGCGGATGCTTCCCGGTGGTCCAGTCGAACTTGCCGGAATCCACCACAACGCCGCCGATGCCGGTTCCGTGGCCGCCCAGCCATTTGGTCAGCGAATGCACCACAATATCCGCACCGTGCTCAATGGGGCGGAGCAGGGCGGGGGTGGTGAATGTGCTGTCGACGATCAACGGCAAGCCGTTGGCGTGGGCAATATCGGCAATGGCCTGGATATCTACGACGTCCAGCGCCGGATTGCCGATGGTTTCGGTGTACACCGCCTTGGTCTTTTCGGTGATGGCGGCCGCAAAATTTTCAGGATTCGTTGGATCAACAAAAACCACCTTGATGCCTAACTGGGGCAGAATGTTGTTAAACTGCGTGTAGGTTCCGCCATAAAGGTTTGCGGCCGCAACAATTTCATCGCCGGCTTCGGCCAGATTGATGATGCTGTAGAAAATAGCACTGGTACCGGACGCGAGCGCCAGTCCCGCCGCACCGCCTTCCATGGCCGCCAGGCGCTGTTCCAGTACATCCGTGGTCGGGTTCATCAGCCGCGTGTAGATGTTTCCCAGTTCCTTCAGGGCAAAGAGATTCGCGGCGTGTTCCGTACTGTCGAATCGGTAGGATGCCGTTCGGTAGAGCGGCACAGCGTGTGAGTGTGTGGTTGCCTCTGGCGTGTAACCGGCATGCAGACAGTTTGTTTCCAGTTTGTATGTACTCATTTTATTCCCTTTCTATTTCCAAAGGATGGGTGAACTACTGGGTTTTTTGCCGTTGTGCTCTGAAAATCCCATTAATCCAAAACAATCCAATATTCCACTACTCCAATTCTGGGCGGGGTACTCTGAGGAAAGACATCGAACATTTTCCCTTCCGGGAACACATCGTTGCTTTGCCATGCAAAGCCTGGCCTTGGCACCTTATCGTTTCCAGGTTGCCGGGCGATCTCTGGGCCAGTTCCCTCACGCCACTCTCAATGTTTTTAAATATGATTAATAAGGTAGGTTATTGCGGGAATTAGTCAAGCGGGTTTTTAATGTATTTTTTAACCCTTTGTCACAAAGGGCTTATACCGACGAAAAAACACATGGTTTAATAACCGGCATGTGTTTTACGCATTTTTTTTCGCTTCGCCAATCAGCTTGCGCAACTGCTTCAGTTCAGACGGTTTGGCAGTGCGCCACTCGCCGGGCTTCAGGTTATCCAGCCTGAGTGGGCCGATGGAAATACGCTGCAGCTGGAATATTTTAACGTCGAAAAAGTCCATCATGCGGCGGATGTGCCGGTTGCGGCCTTCACCGAGGGTAATGGTATATTCAAATCCCTTGCGTCCCTGCGAACCTTCCTCGATGTTTAGTACTTTGAGGGTTTCTCCCTCCGAGGGAAGGCCGCGCTTCATTTTTTCCAATTGCTGGAACGTAAGCGACTTGTTGATCCAAATCCTGTAAACCTTTTCCACGTGGTAGCGCGGATGCGTCAGAGAATGGGCCAGCTCGCCATCGTTGGTTACAATAAGCAGCCCTTCGCTCATGAAATCGAGCCGGCCGACTGTATAGACCCGCTCCGGCAGGTCGCTCAGTAGTTCGAGAACGGTCGGTCGCCCCTGTGGATCCTGCGACGTGCAGATCACCCGCACCGGCTTGTTCACCAACAGGACAACCGGGGCTTCCTTTGCGACCGGTTTCCCGTTGCAGGTTACACGCTGAACGGATGGATCCACCTTCGTGCCCAGTTCCTTGACTACATGGCCGTCAATGGCAACATCTCCCGCCACGATCAGCTTTTCGCAGGCGCGGCGCGAACCCAGTCCGCAATCGGCCAGGTATTTCTGAAGTCGGATGGGTGGCGGGGAGTCCATCTAATAAAAAAGCCGGCTTGCGCCGGCTTTTGCCTCTTAGTCTTCGACCTTGGTCTTCGGCAAACCGTGGGCTCGGTCGCCCTCTTTCCATCTGCCTGATTTTTTCAAAACCTCGACGCGCTCAAACCGCTTCAGAACATTGCGCCGGGTGCGGATCTTGGCCGCTGATTTCAAACTGCTGTGCATCGACATAATAAATACTCCATCCATTGTTTTTCAAAAAAGACCGCGGAAATCTACCGGATTCGCCGGCAATGTCAAAGCTAAGTTCAGCCTTTTTCCAATGATTGGAACCGGCGGCGGGCGGTTTTTCCAATGTTTGGAAGTTACATAACATCCGGGCGGCGTGCCGCTGATGTGCTTTGCTTTGACTCCGCCAATTTGTTGGGATAGGTTTAACGTATGAAACTTCGTAAAGCCACTGTTTTTGTCTGTCTCTGCATTATGGGCCTGTCATTGACCTCCCCATGCCGTGCAAAAGATATTATCGATGATTTTTCCGAGGGCGGGTGGAAGGCCACGAACAAGAAAGCTCCGGCGACGGTCACGGCGAAAAAGGGGTCGTTGCTGCTTATTGACCATTCGGGCGGCGGAATAACCTGGGGGACTTCATGCTCAAAAAAATATAAACTGGTCGATTTGCGGCAAACGCCTTATCTGGTATTCGAGGTAAAGGCGCTGACCGGCACCGGCTACAGTGCCAAGGTGTCGGGAGGGAAAGAACGTCCAAAAAAAACTATTATGCAAGGAACATCGCTGGGAGTGGTGGCGGTGGACCTGCTGAGGGCAACAAAATGGAAAGCGGATACCGGCCCATTAACTTTATCACTCTATGTACAGGGCGATGGGAAGCAGGTTGAATATGGGTTTGTGAAATTTTCAGCCGAGCTGACCACGGAAGAAGAGGCCGCGCTGATCAAGCCACCGGCAAAAGCCCCAGCGCTTATCGCGCTGGCTGCACGGACAGGAAAGAAGCCAAAGCAGGAGAACGTGAAGGAGGGCGAACGCAGCGTTTACCGCGATCCGGTCACCGGACACGAGATTTGGCGAATGACCGATCATCCGGCCATTGAGCGCCATGTCTACTATGATATCCCCGCCTGGAATGCCAATGGAAGCACCCTGTACTGGCGTGCCCGGCGCCCGGGGGCCAAGATGTGGCTGATGGATGCGGACGGAACCAATTTCCGTCCACTGCCCAAAGCGGGGGACGGTGGAAAGATGACATCCCTCTATTGGAGCCGGACGGATACGAACAGGATGTATTTTGCTCGCAGCGATGCCAAGGAGACGGCGGTTTATACGCTCGACATCCGCAATGGTGGCACCGCGAAACTGGTGAGTATTCCGTTGCCGGAAACGGTCGGCGAGCTCGGGTTCAGGGAGTTTGCGCCGCCGCATCCCGACGAACGGTACTTTCTTTTTCGCTGGGGACGAATGGACAAGGATCCAACGCTGGTGGTGGTGGTGGACTCGGAAACCGGAAAATTCTGGAAGCTGGAGACCGGCACAACGGTGCACCGGCTGCGTTTTACCAAGACAGCCGACCATTCCGTATTCATCAACAGCAACTACCGGCCGGACGAGCTTGATACAAAGGACCGCCTCGAATGGGTGCTCCAGCTTGATGGAAGCCGGCATGGGTTGCTTCCGCTGGGTGGCCATCCCGACTGGAATCCGGCGGGGACATGGGGTGCCGGTTATCGCGACGGCGGCATTTGGCTGGTGTCGCACGACGGAAAAACAGAACGGGAACTGGTGAAAACCAGCAGCGGCCACGGCGGCTTCAGCATCACCACCGGAGCATGGCATGTGGGGGATTCTCCGAAATCCGGCCCCTACGGAAATATGGTGTTTGTTACGGAAATCGCCACCGGTAAAGTTGTTCCGATTTCCTGTCACGGATCGTCGTATTCCGGCTGGGGTTCCGGGGTGTCCGACCCTGAGGCCACCCATCCGGCGCCCGTCTGCAGCCCCGACGAAACCAAGATTGTCTACGATTCGGACATGCTTGGACAACCGGATGTTTGGGTGGCGGTCTGGAAGCGGCCGCAGGCTCCCCGGAATGTGCAATTTAAAAACGGAACCTTAAGCTGGAAAGAACCGGAGCTGCATCGGGAAGTTGCCGGGTATGTCCTCTACCGGAAAGATAACAGCAACTGGAACGCAATGGCCGGCAAAAGGGTTGAAGGGTTGAGCCTCCAGGGATTGGAAGCGGGAACCTACGCGGTCGCCGCCCAGGAATGGTCCGGGTTGACCAGCCCCTTGGCCGTTGCGGACTGTCAGGAAACCTTGATGGAAACAACGGCGCCGCCGGCCCCGGGCGCGGCAACGCCGCTGAACAGCTCCAAAAGCTGTGTGGTGTTGGGACTGCCCGATGTTTCCGCAACCGATTTCAGCCACTACAACGTGTATGCAACGGACGCCGAGCCGTCGTTGGAAACACTGGTCGGTTCGCCTCGCCTCCAGCGGTTCGTCGACTGGGGATTGACGCCGGAAACCCGGCGTAGCTACCGCGTCACGATAACCGACCGGCACGGAAACGAATCCCTGCCGGGGCCGGTGCTGAGAACCGCTACCAAGAACCGGTAGCCGTGACGTCGTCGGGAAATTGAATCTTCATTTAGTGTAAACAGGGCAGAAGAATGGTTTTCCAAGCATTGGAAAAACCGCTACCGTGATTCTCCGATGTTTGGAAAAATAAAAAAGAGAACCATTGCCGGATGTATAATCCTGGTGCTTTGCCTTGTTTATGCGGGTGTGGTGCAGGGATTTGTTTTCACTCTCTCGTCCGAGCCTGTAAAGGGCTTTGTGTATTATTTGGCGACGTCCAACTGGTCGTCCAAGACGGTTGAAGATTCCGACACGGTTACCATCCAGAACAATGCCACGGTGACGCTGGATCGGAATGACACGGCCAAAACACTGCGGATCGGCAATGAGCTGGGTACAGGCACGTTGATCGTAGATTCCCCCTTCAATTTGACGGTGACCGATACGATTGTGAACAATGGGTCCATCACGATAGATGGCGGAACGCTCAGCAATGGCATGGAAGGTACGGTGCAGGGGATTTTGATCACAGACCGGTTCGCCGCAGAAAGCCAGAGTGACTGGGCGAGCAATGATGAACAGATTGCCGCGCAGATCGGATCCAAATGGAAGCGCTGCAACCCGGCGGATGATGTGACGCAATATCGCGTTTCCGGCGGGAAACTGGATATTGGAGCGGTTTCATTACTGACACAGAAAGCCTCCCTGGTAAACACGGCGACGGAAACCGTTTCCAAAAACGGCGGAACCGGATTCAGGCTGTCTGCAGTGATGCAGCAGGACCATACGGCATCTAGCGGCTTCATGGGGCTGATTTTCAACTATCAGGATGACGGCAGCTACTACCTGTTCCGTGTAAACGGAGTCGGCTCGGTTCAGTTGCTGGTCTATTCGCAGTTTGTTATGCAGGGCGGTGCTGTTTTCAGTACGTCCGAAGCGTTTACTCCGGTTCAAAACCGGCAATATGAACTCAGTGTGGAGTCGGTCGGGTTTCATACGTTTAATTTACGCATTGTGGACACCGTCTCGGGAGCAACGGTCTATTCGAGGGACAGCCTTGTCATCGGCGGTTCCTATCTGAAGCTGGATGACGGAATCGGCGGGGTGTACGCCACTGCATCAAGCGCCGGAGTGGATGATTTTGAGCTGGTCGAGTTACCGAACGATGAGCGATTCGCGGTTATGGACACTTTTTCAGATCAGACGCAGAGCAGCTGGTCGACCAATGATGCACAGATTGCCCGGCAGATCGGCACCTACTGGAAACGCTGCAATCCGGTGGACGAGGACTCGCAGTACCGCATCAAGGACGGGAAGCTGGATATCGGTGCGCAATCTTCGTCTGCTCAAAGAGCGTCGCTGATCAATACGGCGGTGCAGACTTCGACGAATGGATTCAGGCTGTCTGTCGTGCAGCAGCAGAATACCACGGCAGGCTCCGCCTCTATGGGATTGATTTTTAACTACCAGGACGATGGAAGCTACTATCTGTTTCGCGTCACCGGAGCGGGCTATGTTCAGTTTCTTGTTTACTCGCAGTACGTCCAGCAGGCCGGGACAGTTTTCAGCACCAGTGCTTTTACGCCCGTTCAAAACCGGCCGTACAAGCTGTGCGTCGAATCTTCCGAACCATATACCTTTGATGTCCGTGTGATCGACACCGTGACCGGTTCGACGGTGTATTCCAATGCCGATGTGACCGTCGTCGGCTCCTTCGTCCAGCTGCAGGACGGACTGGGAGGCGTTTTTGTGACGCACGGGCTCTCCCTGTTTGACAATTTTTATCTGGATGCCGTTCCGGCCGATATGGACTTCACACTGGCGGGGTCCGGCAGCGTGAATGTTGAATCGGGCACCGTAAACCTGAACGGTGATACGGTCAGCCATACTGTACTCAATTCTGCGCTGTTCGATGTCAGCGGTGGCGATGTGTCACTGGGGCAGGTGTCCGTCGGAGCAGACACGCCGGCAGTGTTCCGCGTTACCGGCGATGCTGGCGCGATTGATCTGGCCAGCCTGAACCAGGGACTTGGCGGGGCGGAGTCGGGAACCTTCCGCTTTGTGTTTGATCAGGACGGGATCAGTCCGCTCAACGTCTCGATGTGGGCGGATCTTGGCGCGGCACAATTGATCGTTGACGGCTCGGCGTATGCCGGTGGCCCGGACCGCTTTACGTTGGTGGATGCTGAAGAGCTGATTGCTCCGTTTAATGAGACGAGTATTTCCGTGTCCGGATTCCCGGGCCTGTACGAGGCATCGGTTCAACAGGATTTAAAAAAAGTCGAACTGGTCTACAAGGAACCCGACCTGTTTGAAGAGGTGACGGCGGCGACCGGACTGGATGGCATGGCCAACATAAACTGGGCCTGCTGGTTCGATTATAACCATGATGAGTGGATCGACCTTGCCGCGGGACAGCATGTCTGGGTCAACAACGGCGGAACCAATTTTACGGATTTGCGGTGGGTCGGCAATGTGGTTGCCGCCGACTTTGACAACGATGGCTGGACGGACCTGTTCTCGCACTCCAATAAGCGGCTTTTCCGGAACAATCAGGGAACCTTCGAGGACTTTACGCTCCCGGCATTCCCCGATCCCTATTCCTGCCAGGCAGCCGTCTGGGGCGACTGGAACAATGACGGCTGGGTCGATCTGTATGTTTCAGGCTATGAAACCCCGTATTTTCCCAACCTGCTGCTGATCAACAACGGCGGCCAGTCATTCACCATGAGCACGTTGGGTACTGGAGATGCGTCGCGTGGAGTCACTGCCTGCGATTTCGATCAGGACCATGATCTGGATATCTATGTCTCCAACTATCGGCTTCTGCCCAACGATCTCTGGGTGAATAACGGGGCAGCGTCTTTCTCTGAGCAGGCTTCTGCATATAATGTGCTCAGCACGGAGCGGGGATGGTCCGGTGGGCATTCCATCGGAAACTGCTGGGGAGACTTTGATAACGACGGGCTGTTCGACCTCTTTTCCGGAAACTTCTCGCATCGAGGATCCAGCTGGGGCGGGGATGGCATTCAACCGGAATCGGATTTCTTCCGCAACCGCGGCCCGGCCAACAGCTACACCTTTGAGGATCTGGGAACCTGTGGAATCTACTGGCAGGAATCCTACGCCAGTCCAGCCGCCGGGGATTACGACAACGACGGCCGGTTGGACCTGTACTTTACGACCGCTTATCCGACTGCAACCAGCGGTGAGGCCAACAACTCGGTACTCTTCCACAACGAAAGCGACTTTGCTTTTGTCGAGGTGGACGATGAATCCATCGCAGGTTTGGGGGAAACAATACAGGCCGCCTGGGGCGATTACAACAACGACGGACAACTCGACCTGATGACCGCCGGCAAACTGTTTCGAAACCGGGGTGTCAACACCAACAGCTGGCTCAAAGTCCGTCTGGAGGGCGACGGCAGTGCGGTCAATCGCTCTGCCATCGGCGCCCAGGTGAGAATCGTATTGGGAACCGAAACTCTTTCCCGCCAAGTGGAGGGCGCCACCGGGCAGGGCAACCAGAACGATCCGGCCCTGCACTTTGGACTGGGCTTGCAAACGGAAGCTGTCGATGTGGCCATCGTCTGGCCGGACGGAACCACGCAAACTATAACAGGCGTTACACCGAACCAGTTGATCGAGGTCGTTTACGGCAAATGATGCGGTTTTACGGTAGCCGGGCTTTCAGTCGGTAGAAGCCGGTGGGCTCCTCGGGATCAGGCGTATCGGTGAATTCTCCAATCGGCCACTCGACGGTGGCAATGGTGGTAAAATTCGAAGACAGGCTGGGCGTCCACTGGATGTCGTAGAGCCGGTCGGGCTGCGGAATCCAATTCAGGTTGCCGGGTTCGGCATGCGTAAACACAAAGGGGTCGTAGGCGAACGGCTGCACGCCGGCGATGTACGTCTCAAGGTAGGTCATGCCATTGTTGGCGGAGGGACTGGCCGCGGTAGCGGCGGTGATGCCGCCGAAATATTTCAGTTCCCACCAGTCGGGAATGTTGTCCAGATCGGTGTCGGGCGCGCCGGCAGCCAGCTCGTGGTCTGCAACGTCAAGTTGGTCAACGTACGCCGGGCTGCTGCTGGATAGCCGGACGGATCCGATGGTGGTGTTGGTGGAATGGAGCGGAAGGCCGGCCCCGATGGTGGTTCCATCCATGCTCAGGTTCCAGACCATGAGGTCGTAGTCGCAGTAGACATCAAATCGTTTCCAGCTGTCAACCGGCATGGAAACGCCGAGATCGACCGGGACATCGTTGCTGTAGGCCACGAGGTGGAGGTTGGTATTCACAAAGAATGCCGCGCTGGTGCTCAGGTTGTCCACGCTGGGAATACTGGTGGGTGCGCCGCTGATGCGCGCCTGAAAGCGTATCCAGACCGCGCTGTTCGTGCTGGAAACATCGTGCATCACCGTGGCCTGATCGATCTCCAAGGCCTGGGAACCGGTCTGCACCACACCCGTCTGCACGGCCGCAGTGCCGTTGGAAACGACCCATCCGTTTTGCCCATCAATCGGACCGGCGCTGATGCCGTCAACGGGCTCAAAGGTTTCAAGGAGCATGGTGGAAGCGGAAGCACCGAGCGCCAGGCAACAGGATAGCATGGTGATCAGCTTCTTCATGGTTTGTTCAGCTCCTCCGTTTTTCATGTAACGTTCCACAGCCCATAAACATGACACAGGAATGGATTCCCATCCATTGGAAAATGCGCTACCTTTTGTTTCCAATATTTGGAACGTTGCGATGGAGACGAAACGATGAAGAAAATAGCAGGAGTTGTACTGGTAATGATATTGGCCAGTTTGGTTGCGCAGGCCGATGGACTTCAAAAGCCGGATGCCGGTAAAAAGATCAAGGTGTTCCTGCTGGCGGGGCAGTCGAACATGGATGGGCGCGGTGATGGCGGCAAGCTGACCGCTGACGACAAAGCGCGGTTGGAAAAGGCACAGCAGCATGTACGCTTTGCCTATAACCGCAATCCGATCGTTCCGCTGGATGTAACGGTCCCCACATCCGGCACGGCAAAGAAATTTAATTTGAAACTTACCTTCGGTCCCGAGCTGTTTTTTGGCCTTGGCATGTCGCAGGCCTGGCCGGATGAAAAGATCCTGTTCATCAAGCGCTCCATTGGCGGCACCTCGCTCTACGGGTGCTGGAATCCCGATTGGACGGTCGAAAAGGCGACGGTGATGAAGGAAGAAAAAAAGGAAAAGCTCTACAGCGACTTCATCGCCTATATCAAAGAAGTGCTTTCCAACTACAGCAAAGCCGAATATGAATTCTGCGGCATACTATGGGTGCAGGGCGAGGCCGATAGCGGTGTGCCCAAATACGGCCCGAAACCCGCCGAAACCTACGGGGATAATCTCCAGAAGCTAATCACCGGAATCCGCAAAGAGACGGGCGTGAAGGACTTGCCGTTCATGATGCTCCAGGTTGGTGGCGGCCAAGTGGTGGAGGGGATGCAGCACTGTGCGCAAACCATGAAGAATGTATCTTTCATTCCGCAGAATAAGACTGATCCCCAATCATCAAACTATCTGCCCGGCTACGGCCCGCCGACCGGGCACTACAACTATGAAGGCATGAAACGCATCGGCAAAATGTTTGCCGAAACCTATCTCGGAAAATACGCCCCGTAAAAGTAAGCGCTCATCGATACATCGGCGGGAGGCGGTCGGAGAAGAGGATGAACGGGTCGCGGTGGAATTTTAGGTAATCCTCATGGTTGCGCTGACCGGGGAGGGGAACACTGTTTTTTCGGTCGGAATTCATCCACGTCATCATGTAGGCCAGACGGCAGGCCACGGGGTCCTCTTTCAGCGCCGCGAGAAATTCGCCGGTAAACCAGTCGCTGCGCGTCACCGCCACCAGGCTATCCTTGGGGCCGATTTCCGTGGCGGCGGGCACTTTGCCGCGAGCCTCGGAAAAATCAACCACCATGCGGCAGTCGGCCATGAAGGAATCCAACTGATCGCTGCGGTAGTAGTGGTCGAATCCGATAATGTCGACATAGTCGTCGCCCGGATAGCGTTCCTCGTAGCCGTAGCGCGAGGGCTTGGAGGGGGAGTAGGCCATCAGCAGGTTGTGGACGCCCTTTCCCCGCAGATAGTCCACCGTATAGCGCCAGGCCGCCTTGTATTCCTCCGGTGTGCAATGTTTCGCTCCCCACCAGAACCAGTCGCCGGTGTTTTCATGAAACGGTCGGAAAATGATCGGCACCTTCACACCGTCGACTTCCAATGATTGGAAATAGTCCGCCATTTCATCCAACCACCCGCTCCAGACCTGGTTGCCCTTGCCGCCGGGCATCAGGTTTTGCAGCGGATTGCCGGTGGCGTCTTCCGGTGCTCCCATGTTGAGCGGATTGCGCGCATGCCAGCTGTAGGTGATAATTCCGCCGCGCTTGAAAATGGCTTTCACCTGTTTTTCGTGCTTGTGAATTCCCCGGTTAAAATCAAAGCCGTAGAGGGCCGGGAATGTGCCGGTGGCGGTCTTTACATCGGAGCGGTCAATCGACTCGTATTCATGTTTCCAAGTCTGCCCCTGCACCACCGTGTTGTGGTGGCCGTAGATCAAATGCTTCTGGCCGACTTTCCTGAGATTGGAATAGAGCGCGCGGGTTTCCCTAGTGGCCTGCGGATCCGACTGCGCGAATGCGCTGACGGCAACGAACACCATCAGACAGGTGGAGATGGATCTCATTTTTTGATCTTTTGCTTTATCTGCGCGTCGATGGCTTTCACCTGCTGCTCTGCTTCCGCAAGGGTGGTTTTGCTGCGTTTCATGACACCCGGATTGCCGTGGCCAATGTCGTTGAGCAGTACACGGTCATAGGTCATCCGCTGCTTTCTGACGAGAGTCTCCAGCGCCTTCCATTCCGGGTTGGCGTCACGGGGGCTGACGCCGGTTTCCAGAATATCCGAACCGGTCTTTTTGCCCAGTGCCTGCAGGAAGGATTCCGCCATCAGCTCGTGGCCATAGTTGTTTGGATGAACCGGTTCCTTGGGATAGCACTTTTCCATAAACTTTTCGATGGGCGGACGGATGGTGAAGGCGCGAATACCGTCCTTGCCGTTGAACGACAAAATCCACTCGCCGTATTTGGCAAGCACTTCATTGTAATCGGCGGCCGGGCGTTTGAATCCATAAGTCTCTCCCGCGGCGGGTGGGTTTCGCGGCTTTACCCGCCCGGCGAAGGGGGGCGGCGTCAGCAGGATTACATTCGCACCGATCGCCTTTGAGTCGGCAATTAGTTTGATGATCCCGCTTTTATAAGCCGAAAAACGCTCCTGCGAAAACGGATGGTAGATGCCGCAGTTCATGCCGTAGCAGGCAATCACCAGATCGGGTTTAACACGTTCCAGCACCTTTTTCAGTCGGGTATGCACACAGGGGCGAGGGAAGGGATGCTCCGGTTCCGACAGGCCCGAAACCGTTTCGCTGCCCAATCCAAGATCGATGATTTCCGGCGCATCGGCCTCGTTCAGCAGAAACCATGTTTCCACATAATCCACATAGCGCCCGCCCATGGTAATGCTGTCGCCAAGGAACAACCAGCGTTCCTTGGCGTGCGCCGCGAGACCTGAAAGCAAAAGAACAACGAGTACCGCCAAGAAACTCTTTTTCATCCTATCTCTCCTAATCGG
Source organism: Kiritimatiellales bacterium (assembly GCA_021734595.1). Taxonomy (GTDB): domain Bacteria; phylum Verrucomicrobiota; class Kiritimatiellia; order Kiritimatiellales; family Pontiellaceae; genus JAIPIO01. The sequence continues at coordinate 15,191 of JAIPIO010000034.1, forward strand.
TTGCATCGTTCCGATCTGTTCAATCGCCTACCAAAGATCTTCGCCGTAGTTCCAACCCTTGCGGCGCGGCAGCTTAACAAGTTTGGTCAACTCGCGATCGCCTTTGACCTCCATCTTGGCGCCATCCCATTCAAAGGTTTTGCCGGTGCGCTGGGCAATCACGCCGACCAGCGCGATTTCCGTCAACCGCGCGGCATAGTCGAAGTTTGAGCCGGGCATCGGTCCGCCCTTGATGGCGTCGAGCCATTCGACAAACGGTCCGCCCTTGATGCGCGGAATGGTTTTGGCCGGCAGGTTTTTGCGAAACTCCAGCCACTCATCATCGGAAACCACGAGCTTGGGGCTGTCGGGCCGTCCACCGGTCAGCAGCGTCTTTTTGTCGCCAACCATCAGCATGCCATTGCCGAATGGATCTTTTTTCGATTTTTTGTTTCCGCCATTGGCCTGATCGATCAGCCCCAGCTCCTTCAGAGCATCAGGACGTTTCCCTCCATCAAACCAAGTCAGTTTTACCGGCGGTTTGCTGCCGCGCGCCGGGAACTGCATGGTGATGATCGACCAGTCGGGGACATAGGTTCCATTGCAGTTGGAAAGCTTCGGGCTGACGTGCGTGGGCGCGCCGAGGTCGAGCGCCCAGCAGGGGGTGTCGAGGGTGTGGCAGGCCCAGTCGCCGAATTCGCCGGTTCCGAAATCCCAGTAGCCGCGCCATGTTTCGGGAATATATTCCGAACTATAGGGACGGACCGGTGTCTGGCCCAACCAAAGATCCCAGTCGAGCGTGCCGGGAACCGGTTCGCCCTTCGGAGGGAAGGAGGCCGGTTTCTGGAAATATTTGCCGTTGAACGTTGGGCCCTTGAACCAGGCGAAGACTTCGCGGACATCGCCGAGCACGCCGGCGTCGTACCACTCCTTGGAAAGGCGAATCCCCTCGGTCGCATGGCCTTGGTTGCCCATCTGGGTGATCACGTTGTATTTGTGCGCCGCCTTTTTCAGTGTGCGCAGCTGCCAGATATCGTGGGCCAGCGGTTTTTGGACATAGACGTGCTTGCCGCGCTGCATGGCCTCCATCGCGGCGGGAAAGTGGTGGTGGTCGGGGGTGGATACCACCACCGCGTCGATATCCTTGCCCATTTTATCCAGCATCACGCGGAAATCCTTGAACTTGGGAGCATCCGGATAATCCTTGTAGTTCTTGGAAGCACGATCATCATCCACATCGCACATGGCCACATAGTTTTCGCCCTGGCACCCGGAGAACGCCACTTTCGCAATGCCGCCCGAACCGATAAAGGCCACGTTGACCTTGCCGCTGGCCGACGGGCCGGGTTTGCCGATGCTGAATCGCGGTAGGGTAAATGCGCCCGCAGTGGCAGCTGCGGTTTTCAGGGTTGTACGTCTTGAAAGTGTATTATTCATCTGCTTCCTCCTTGTTTGCTATCAATCCAATCGTTAACAATCAAGGTATAGCAGAAAACCCGGGCAACAGGATAGGATATTCTAAGCCGCTTTTTAGCTATTGGCGGCAGATGCGGCGTTTCCAGTCCTTGGAAAAAAGTTTCCAATGCCTGGACACTACGGAAGGAGGAAAGGCATGCAAGTTAGTGCAGCTATCAATCAAGCGGTTGTTTTTACGAAACCGGTCCACCATCTAGGCATCGCATTGACACCGGATGAGTTGGATCAGCGTGCCCGTTCATTTCTGGAGTCGAAGGGATTCTCCGTGGTCCTCGGCAAAAAGATTTCGGGGCCGGAGCTGGCCGCACGGGATACCATCAAGCAGCATTACCTGATGTACAGCAAGGCCGCTTGCGCAGCGTCGGTGGAGATCGGCGAAAGGGGAAAAGAAAAGTTTGCCAAGGAATTCGGCAAAGTCTGGGAGGATGAATACGCGGCGGGGCGCATCCTTCCAACGTTCCAATTATTGGAAAGGCGCCGCATCGACGTTCATCAGCTGTTTGGTTTCTGGATCAAACAATTTACAGCCCGCAAAACAGCCAAGCTTCAGGATGGCATGATTATGGCATGGCTGGAGGAACTGGATGCCTACTGCATCAATGCCTTTTATCCCGCCATGGAGGCCAACTTCTGCAACCCGGAAACACGGATGGACTATTATGTTGTGGAATTCGACCCGGATCAGGTTTCGTGGCTTGAGTTCCGCAAAAACATCCTCGGATCGACCGAT
>JAIPIO010000035.1 GCA_021734595.1 Kiritimatiellales bacterium
TCTGGAGCACCAACCTGCCAGAGGGAATCTGGATGGACGTGCCCGGCCAAACCGGTATCTACGGCAACGACGGCCTCGACTCGCTCACAGGATCCGTAACCAACCCCGCTTGCTTCTTCCGCGTGGAGGTCGAGATGCGTTGATTTCTGGGCGAGGCAACGCGCTAGAATGCGTTGCTGGCGGGTGGTGCGGAATGCAGTCCACCAACAGCCTGCCCATGGAGCTTTACAAGCGGACGGTGGAGCTTCCCTGAAGGTTCCAGTCCTTGGAAAAAATGCCGGGAAAAGTTCCAGGGGTTGGAAACCCAGACCCGGGCTTTACCGCAACGGTTTCCTTGTGCTATTAAGGATGAAGTTAAACAAGGAGATTTGAAATGACAGGACGTTACGCGGTAATCATGGCCGGAGGAAAAGGGGAGCGCTTCTGGCCGCTGAGCACGTCGAAGCATCCCAAGCAGCTGCTGGCGCTCGTCGGCGACAAGCCGCTGATCGCGCAGGCGGTTGACCGGCTCGAAGGCATCATGCCGCCGGAAAATGTTTTTGTGGTAACCAATGCCGATTTGATTGACGCCACCCGCGAAGCCGCGCCGCAGCTCCCGCCGGAAAACATTGTCGGCGAGCCGATCGGGCGCGACACCGCCGCGGCGGTCGCCTGCGGCGGTGCACTCGTGAAGGCGAAGGATGAAAACGGCGTGTTTGCCGTCCTGACCGCCGACCAGGTGATGGGCGATCTCGACATCTTTGCCGCCACCATCGGCGGGGGAATGGATCTGGCGGAGAAAAATGATATTCTCGTGACCATCGGCATCCAGCCGGACTCGCCCAGTACGGGATTCGGCTACATTGAATCCGGTGAAATTTTCCAGACCGTCCGTGATGTGGAATTCCGCAAGGCGATCCGTTTTGTTGAAAAGCCGGACGAAGAGACCGCCAAACAATACGTGGAAACCGGAAGGTTTTTCTGGAACGCGGGCATGTTCATCTGGTCCATCCAGGCATTGGAAAAGGCCTTCGGTGCGCACTGCCCGGAAATGCTCGATCTGATGAATACGCTCTCCGGATACGCCGCGCGCGGCGAAATCTTCCAGGGTATGGAAGCGACCTATCCAAACCTTGGAAAAATCTCCATCGACTATGCGTTGATGGAGAAGGCGGATAACATCGTCATGGCCTGCGGCACCTTCATGTGGGACGACGTCGGCGCATGGCCCGCGCTCGAAGGCCACTTCCCGCAGGACGCCGCCGGCAACACCGTCATCGGCACCGCAGAGACCCTCGGCGCCGAAGGAAATATTATCCTGTCGAAGGACCGCCTGACCGCCGTGATCGGTGTGAAGAACCTGGTGGTGGTGCAGGCCGACGGCGTCACGCTCGTCTGCCCGAAGGACCGTGCGCAGGACATTAAGCAGATGGTACTCAAATTGCGGGAGCAGGGCGGCTATCAGGAACTGCTTTAATTGCGTATTACTTTTGTTGACATTGTGTGCGGTTCGGCCTATTAAATGAGCATATTCAGAACGCAGAGAGTCTGCTTTCCCTTTTTTATCCGTAACACATCAATGCAGTTTCATATTTTATGACGTGCGCCTCGCGAAACCCTTTAGTGCTCGCCGTGACCGGTGGAATCGCGTGTGGAAAATCGGAAGTCGGACGTATTCTGGAGACGCTTGGATTTGCGGTGTGCGATACGGATCATGTGGCGCACCAGCTGATGAAAAGAGGGGAGCCCGTTTATGCCCGGGTGGTCGAATGTTTCGGTCGGGGGATCTTGGCGGACAACGGCGAGATCGACCGTCCAATGCTTGGAAAAAAGGTTTTCGAAAATTCCAATGACCGGAAAATCCTGAACGGACTGGTGCACCCCGCGGTAAAAGAATGGCTGGTTGGATGGCTGGCCGAACAGGCGGCGGAGGGCCGGGATGCGGCGGTGCAGATCCCGTTGCTGTTTGAAAGCGGCATCACGGATCTATGGGATGCGGTGGTCTGCGTTTCATCCGATGCAGACCGGGTCGCGCAGCGGCTCGCGGGACGCGGGCTGGATATCGGCGAAATCGAGGCGCGCATTGGCGCACAGATGCCGCTGAATGAAAAAGAAAAGCTTTCGGATATTATCATTTATAACAACGGAACCGTTGAAGAACTGGAGAAACAGACCAGGCAGACCATTTTGAGTGCCCTGGCTGAAAGGAAGACAACATGAGTAAAGAAAACGATGCAGTAGTGGAGAACGAAGAGGCGGTTGTCGCGGAAGTGGTGGCAGAGGGTGCCAAAGAGCCGGGGAAACCCGCCCGCAAGCCGGCAAAAAAGACCGCGAAGAAAAAGGCGAAGAAAACGGATAAGGACTTCACTCCCGCCGAAGAACCCGCACCGGAAAACGCGGAGCCTGCGGCGAAAAACGCGGAGCCTGTGGCGGAGGATAACGGGGAACGCGCTCCGGAAAATGACAGGAATGATAACGGGGATACCTCGCCTGAAAACAGGGGCAGGAATGGCAAGCATCGCCGGGATAACAACGGGCAGAGACAACCGAAGGAGCAACTCCCGCCGCTTGAACTTTTTGAATTGCAGAAAACCAGCATCATCGACCTCAAGCTCATGGCTGAGAAATACGAACTGCGCGAGTACGCCGGGTTCAGCAAGCATCAGCTTATTTTTGAAATTCTAAAGACACACGGCCGTCGCGGTGGTCCCATGCTCGGACGCGGGGTGCTCGAAATCTTGCCGGACGGTTTCGGTTTCCTCCGTTCGCCGTTGAACTCCTACCAGCCCGCACCGGACGATATTTATGTCTCGCCCTCGCAGATCCGCCGCTTTGCCATCCGCACCGGCGATTTTGTCGATGGCACCATCCGTCCGCCCAAGGAGAAGGAGCGCTTCTTCGCCCTGCTGCGGATTGATCGGATTAATGACGACAATCCCGAAATGGCGCGCCGCCGGGTTCCCTTCGAAAACCAGACACCGCTCTTCCCGGACCAGCGGCTGGTGATGGAGCGTGAATCCGAGGAAATCTCCATGCGGGTGATGGACATTGTCACTCCCATTGGCAAGGGGCAGCGCGGTCTGATCGTCGCGCCGCCGCGAACCGGTAAAACCGTCCTGATGCAGAAAATGGCCAACAGCATTTCGGTGAACAATCCCGAATGCAAGTTGATCATACTCCTGATTGACGAGCGTCCGGAAGAGGTGACGGACATGCGCCGCAACACCAAGGCCGAGGTGCTGGCCTCCACCTTCGACGAGCCGCCGGAACGGCACACGCAGGTGGCGGAAATCGTGATCGAAATGGCCAAGCGCGTGGCGGAGCAGGGCAAGGATGTGGTCATTCTGCTCGACAGTATCACGCGTCTTGCGCGTGCCTACAACACCACCCAGCCGCACAGCGGCAAGATTCTCTCCGGTGGGGTCGATTCCAATGCGCTGCACAAGCCGAAGCGCTTCTTCGGCGCGGCACGGAATATTGAACACGGCGGCAGCCTTACGATCATTGCCACCGCGCTCGTCGATACCGGCAGCCGCATGGACGAGGTCATCTTCGAAGAGTTCAAGGGCACAGGCAACATGGAACTGGGCCTCGACCGCGATCTCGTCAATAAACGCATCTTCCCGGCCATCAACATCGAACGCTCCGGCACCCGCAAGGAGGAGCTGCTGCTCCATCCCGACGAGCTGGCGCGGATATGGACTCTGCGCAAGGCGCTCAAGGATGTTCCGCAGGTCGAAGCCATGGAACTGCTTATCAATCGGCTCAAAAAATCCAAAAACAACCTCGAGTTCCTGATGACGCTGCAGGCACAGAAATAGATTTCCGTCGGCGACGTGCCGGACGTTTCTTCCGGTTGACAGAAAGCCTTTGGATCCTTATAATCCATGCATCTTCTTCACAAGGGTGCTATGGGCGGGATGCAACAGATCAATGCGGTTCTGCTCGCTGGAGATCGACGTGCGAGCATCGAAGTCAGGTCCGACAACAAGGCGTTCCTGATGCTGGAAGGTGCTCCGCTGTTTATCCATGTGCTGCGGGCGCTGAAGCGGTCCGAGCGTGTGCGCAATGTGGTGGTGGTCGGCCCGGCAGACCGGCTGGAACAGAATCTCCATCGGTATGAGGCGTGGCTGTCCGGTGACGGCGAAGTTGCCGTTGCGGAACAGGGCGAAAACATTATCGAAAATTTTAAAACCGGCTTCGTTTGCTCGCTGGCCTTGACCGCAAAACATTCGTTCGAAGAACTTCGCGGTTCCGAATATGATGAGACCGTTGTACTGGTGCTGCCCTGTGATATCCCGTTGCTCACGCCGTGGGAGGTTGATGAATTCATTCGCCGCAGCAACATGGACGACTATGATTATTCCATCGGCATAACCTCGGAAAAAATCCTGTCGTACTACCATCCATCGCCAGGAATCCCCGGCATTCAAATGATCTACTTCCATGTGCGCGAAGATCTGTTGCGGCACAACAACCTGCATCTCGGCAAACCGCTTAAATTCGCCCACCTAGATTATATTGAAAAAATGTACGAGTGGCGCTACCAAACCCGCCTGGCCAACATTATACGGATGGTCTTTTCGCTGCTGTTTGCCGGTTGGCGCCTTTTCAAGGGGCTGCGTATATTCATCCTGATGCAGCTCTCGCTCTACTACGACCGCCACGGCCATCCCAAACTGTCCGACCGGGTGCGCTCGCTGGTTCCCATGACCCGCCTGTGCGAAGGCGTCGGCAATGTGTTCGGTTCGCGCGTGCAGATCATCTACACCCATTTCGGCGGCGCCGCGCTCGACGTGGATAACGAAGGCGGCCTCGCCGTCATCGAGGAAATGTACGGCCCTTGGATGGAACATCAGGAAACAATGAGTAAGTAATACATTACGCATCATTCCAACTGTTTGGAACTTCTTCTCCAAGGAACCTCCAGCAAAAAGTTTGCTGACCAAAACCGTAAAAATCACACCTGTTAGATTATGGTATGAAAATATGCTGCTATTATATATTTATATGATTATTGCGGTTGAGAACAAACCGCCTCCGCCATGGTTTTGCAAGGAGCTTCAAGGACTGGGGAAAAATGAAATTGCGAATTTCCCGTTACGCTTCTTCCACCACAATCCGGTTGCCGTGGGTTTCCACAATCTGTATGGCGGTGCCCTGGTTGATGTAGTTTCCGTGGGTCACCACGTCCAGCCGACGGTCGCCGAACAGGGCGGTGCCGCCTGGGCGCAGGTCGGAGCGCGCGACGCCTTCGAGTCCCAGCAACTCCGATGAGTCGCCCGGATTCTGTATGGTGGCATCGAGCGTGATGCTCTTGAAGGCATGGGTCTTCGGCAGGTATTTGCCGGCCAGCGCCGCTAGCGCAAAGGCACCGACAAATGCCACCGTCACATTCAGCAACGGTTTGGCGAAGGTCTCCGGCGCAAACGAAATCGGCCGCCATTCACCGGGCATCCGTTCGCTCATGGCGCTCACCAGCGAGATGAAGATCAGCAGGATGCCCGTAATGCCGGTAATGCCAAAGCCGGGGATCACAAGAATTTCAATCAGCAGCAGGATCACGCCCAGCATGAATACCAGCACATCCTCCATGCCCGCCAGCCCGGCAATGTGGTGCCCGAAGAAAAACAGCGCCAGGCAGGTGATGCCCGTGATACCGAAGATTCCAAACCCCGGGGTCTTAAACTCCATATAGATTCCGCCAAGTCCGAGTAGCAAGAGAACAGACGCCATCCCGGCGATCAGCCGCGCCAGCCGTTCGGCACCGGTCACTTCCAGTACCCGTTTTTCCGCACCGGCCAGTCCGGTTTTTTCCAGCATTTCATCGAGGTCTTTCACGGTTCCTTCGGAGAGCAGCGGATGGGGATCTTCCCCGACGAGCTGTTCCGCCTCCTCGTTGGTGAGGGTCAGCAGGCGGCCTTCCTTGCTGATCACTTTCCCGTTCACCTCATACTCCATATCGGCGCGCACCATCGCTTCCGCCAACTCCTTGTCGTGCCCGCCCTGTTCCGCCGCCGAGCGCACCAGCGCCGCCACGGCCGAGGTCATCTTTTCCTTTACCTCATCCGGCAGCTCCTGCACACCGCCCATCGGCGTCATCGTCAACGGGGTGGCCGCACCGATCACGCTGCCCGGTGCCATGTAGATATGCTTAGTCGCCAGCGCAATGATGGCTCCGGCCGAAAAAGCCTGGTTTTCCACAAACGTGTAGATGGGGATATCGGTTTCGGTAATCAACTTGATAATATCTTCCGTCACATCCACTCGGCCGCCGGGGGTGTCCATGGTAAATACAATCGCGTCGGCCTTTTCCCGCACCGCTTCATCCATGCCCCGTCGCACCACGTAGAGCAGCGCCGGTTCGATGGCCTTTCGGATAGGGATCACATAGACCACCTTGGCCGGGGCCTCTTCTGCCGGGGCAGGGGACACCCCGCAGCACAGCAGGCCCGCCAGCAGACAGAACAGATATTTTCGAGTGGTCATGGTTTTCTCCGTTAACGTGGAACCATTTTTTTCCAGACCCTGGAAAAAAGAAAGCGAAATCTTCCAATGGTTGGAAAAAGGCGCTAAAACAACGCGCATGGATTTGAAGGGGAAACGGGCACTGGTGACCGGCGGCGCACTGCGCATCGGCCGGGCGATCACGGAAGCGCTACAGGCGCGCGGTGCTGAAGTGGTGGTGCACTACCGTCATTCGCGCGAAGCGGCGGAGGCGCTCTCGCCGTTTTCCGTCTGTGCCGATCTGGGTTCGCCCGCCGCCTGCCGCGGACTGGTTGAGCAGGCCGGACCACTTGATATTCTGATTAACAACGCCTCGGTTTTCCACAAGGATGCGTTGGCGGACGCCACGCCGGAAAAGGTGCTGGCCGAATTCCAGGTCAACCTGTTTGCGCCGCTGGAGCTCATCCGCGCCTATGCCGCGCAGACCGGGAGGGGGAGCGTGGTCAACCTGCTCGACCGCCGCGTCCGCTGCCACGACACCTCCTGCGTGCCGTATGCGCTGACGAAAAACGGACTCGAAGAACTGACCCGGTTGGCCGCGCTCGAATATGCGCCCGGCATCACCGTCAACGCCGTTGCGCCCGGGCCCGTGCTGCCACCACCCGGCAGCACGGCCGAAAGCGCCCGTGAGCTGGCGGGGAATATCCCGCTCGAAAAACTTCCAACCGTTGGAAACATTGCCGCCGCCGTGATCTTTCTGCTGGAAGCCGAATCCATCACCGGGCAGACTCTGCTGGTCGACGGCGGTCAGCACCTTTTAGGAAACGGAGTATAGCGGAATGGATCGCTGGATGATTGGATTGATGGACGGATTCAGGACCGTACGTTGCGACCGTCTGCAAAAATCCAGTAATCCTCTAATCCAATAATGCAGGGGGTTTTTATGGACAAAATATTCATACGCGAGCTGGCGTTGCGCTGCATCATCGGGATCTTCCCCGAGGAGCGCAAAGAGAAACAGGACATCGTCATTAATGTCGAAATCGGTGCCGACCTGCGCAAGGCCGGGCGCTCCGACGACCTCAACGACACCGTCGACTACAAAGCCATCAAGAAATCCATTCTCGAACTGGTCGAGGAGAGCCGCTTCAAGCTCATCGAGGCGCTGGCCGAAAAAATCGCCGACATCGCACTGGCCGATGAAAAAGTCCTGCAGGTTGTTGTGACCATCGACAAACCCGGCGCGCTGCGCTTCGCCAAAAGCTCCGCCGTGGAAATTACGCGGAATCAAGGTTCGTAGTTCCGCCTTCAGGCGGTTCTGGGCACAACTTGTACGGACCGCCTGAAGGCGGAACTACGCGCGTTTTTCTTCGAACTCACCCATGACGCGGAACTTGTCGTAGCGCTCCTGCAGCAGCTCCTCGGTGGTTTTGGCGGAAAGGTCGGCGAGGTTCCGGAGAATGGCCGCTTTGAGGTTTTCCGCTGCCTGCTCCGGGTTGGCGTGGGCACCGCCCTTGGGTTCGGGCACCACTTCATCGGCCAGTTTGAATTTGATCAGGTCCTGGGCGGTTAGCTTCAGCGCTTCCGCCGCCTTGTCCGCAAAGGCGCGATCCTTCCACAGGATGGCCGCGCAGCCCTCCGGCGATATCACCGAATAGTAGGCGTGCTCCATCATCAGGATCCGGTTGCCGATCCCGATGCCCAGCGCACCTCCGCTGCCACCTTCACCGATCACCGCGCAGATGATCGGCACCTTGAGGTTGAAACTCTCCCGCAGGTTGACCGCGATGGCCTCGGCGATATGGCGTTCTTCGGATTCCACGCCCGGAAATGCTCCGGGGGTGTCGATCAGCGTCAGGATCGGGACATTGAATTTGTCGGCCAGCCTCATCAGGCGCAGCGCCTTGCGGTAGCCTTCCGGATAGGCGCAACCGAAATTGCAGATCAGGTTGGCTTTGGTGTCGCGCCCCTTCTGGTGGCCGATGATCATCACCTTTTGTTCGCCGATCCGGGCGAAACCGCCGATGATCGCGCGGTCGTCCATATGGATGCGGTCGCCGTGGATTTCCACAAAGCCGGTGGTCATGGCGTTGATGTAGTCGGTCGTATAGGGGCGGTTCGGGTGGCGCGCCACCTGCACTTTCTGCCACGCCGTCAGGTTGGCATAAATCGCATCGCGGGTTTCGTCGATTTTCTCCCGCATGCGTTCCAGCTCCATCGAGACATCGATATCCTGCTCCTTGCTGAATGATTCCAGTTCCTGGAGCTTTTCCTGAAGTTCCATCACCGGCTTTTCGAAGGGAAGGCGTATTAGTGTTGTCATCGGCTGCTCCTCTGAATTAATCCGCGATCGTAACGAGGGTGTTGCGCGGCACCAGGTCGAAGAGTTCTTCCACCTCTTCGTTCAGCATGCGGATGCAGCCCGCGCTCGACTGCTTTCCGATGCTCTCCGGTTCCTTTGTTCCATGAATCCCGTACCCCTTGATCTCCGGGTGCGTCGCCGACTCGATTTTCATCCAGCGCGAGCCCAGCACATTTTCCGGGTCGCCGTATTCAATCACTTTGCCGTCTTTCCACCAGGCCGGGTTCTCGATCTTGTCTATAATGGTAAACTCCACGGCGGGCGTTTTGTTGAATTTTCCGGTGCCCACCCGGTAGCGCTTGAACAGTGCGCCGTCCAGCAGCAGATCCATCTCGTTGGTGCTCTTTTTCACCTGAATCGTAAACAAGCCGCTGAATACCAGCATCCGTTCGCCCCGCCGGATCTGGTCCGAGGTCATGCCGTTCATCTTTTTCAGCAGCGCAATCGTCGTTTTGAATTTGCGTGCAATCCGGTCCAGGCTGTCGCCGCTCTGGATCGCATAATATTCCTTGCCCGCCATCGGAATCGGCGAACACAGCAGTTGTATGTTCACTTCGCCCAGCAGGGCGATCACTTCCCGTTGCCGGGCCTCCGGCAGGTTCATTTCCAGCAGTTTGTAGAGGGCGTCGCGCGCCTGTGCGGGTTGATCCGCCTGCCGCAGCCCGTGCGCCCGCGTCAGCAACTGCTCCGCCTGTGGGCTGAAGGCCGCCGCCGTTGCTTTCGCCGAGGTCGCCCCTTTCTTTACCGGCTGTTCCGGTTTCACCTCCGGGCCGGCGTTGTCGTCCTTGCCGCCCTGCCAGCGCCAATAGGCACCCACCAGTACCAGTTGTACCAGCAGCACCAGCAGGAAAATAATCTTGCCTTTGGAGGGGCCTTTCCGTCTGTTTATGCCCGCGATAAATGGATCCATTTTGTTTCAACCTTTACTGTTCATCAGGAGGGTCATTGATACCCCATCACGCCACCCTAGGCAATACTATAAATGGTAGAAGGCTTGCGGGAGTGAGGTTGTGAGGCTTGAGGCTGGGGGCCGGAGGCATGGAGCGGGACGCTCTGCAATCGGGATCGCGGTGCGGCCTGTAGAGATATCCGATTAAACCATTTTCAGGCGTTCCCCGTTTGCCGACACGGACCCGACCAACAGGGGGAAACGAGTGACGTTTACTAAAAAATTGACGCGCCAGCGGCGAAAGTACTAGCATGTGGTGTTTCGCTGGAAACGAATGTGCGGGAGAACGTAATGATATCTATGACACAAACCGTACATGTAGCACTTGAAAGTTAAGGAGAAAACAGAAGGGGAGAGAAAATGAAGACAAGGTTGTTCTCGGCAGCAGTAGTTCTCGCGGCACTCACCATCATCAGCCCCGTGTTCGGCGCCAACACCATCAACACGTTCATTGCCGGTGATGGGTACTGGACCAATGCGACTGGGTGGCTGGATAACACGGCAGGATCAAACCTGGTACCAAACATTAGCGACTACGACAACCAGGCGGCCGGATTGACCACCCAGTGGGCGCGCGTGCAGTCCCTCGTCTTTGTCGACCACCATGTGCCGATAACCTCTTACCGCATTCAGGTGGGTAACAACAATTCTCCGGAGGGTACGCTGGCAATCCTGAGCGGGGCCAGCCTGACCAATGCACAGGTGCTTACTGTCAGTCAGGCCGGCAGCGATGATGTCGGTAACAACAGCATAATGGTGGTAGAAGGGGACTATATCCAGCTCGACCAAGCCATGAATGTCGGCACGGTAGCCTTATGGGGCGTCAATCCCGGCAAATCTGACGGCACCCTCATTGTCGATGGCGGAACGGTAACCCTCGGTGCCGACGATGACCTTAATGTCGGCGCTTACAACGGCAATGCCTCTTATTTGGATATGCTCGGGGTCGGCGCGGTTGAAGTCATGAATGGCGGTTCCATAACCATGGAAAAAATAGAAATCAACGGCCGGACCGCCATCGGTGCGGCAAAAAACGACAGCTCGGTTATCGTCAACGACTCCACCTTCACCATGACCGGCAGCGGAGCAACGCAAAGCCAGCTTGATGGGTCGCTCCACATCACCAACAGTTCGGTCAAACTGAACGAAATCTTTGTTAACCGCAACTCCAGAGGCATCAGCATCATCGGCGGTGCCGGTGCGAACGACCTGATCCTTCCGGAGCTGCGGGCCGACGCCGATGCGGTCATCAGCAATGTGGTTATCTCAGGCTCCGAGGCCTTGAGCAAAATCGTTGTGGCCGGCAACGTGTCCAACACTGCCGCCACTGTGGACCTGCATTTCCTCAATGCAGTCACCAACTTAGACGGCGCCTATCATGCCGGTCATATGCTCATTGCCCACCAAACCAACACCACAGGCACGCTGAATTTTTCCGGCGGAACGATCCATTTTGTGGACCGGGAGCTGCAGGTTGCCAATGGTGTGGATTCCACCGGTGCGCTCAACGTAGACGGCGGCCAGATTACCGGTGAGCTTCGTTTGCTTAAAGTCGGTACCGGAAAAAATTCACATGGCGAGGCCTACATTTCCGGCGGTTCATTGACGGTCGGCCGTCTCACCAACGGTACGATTGCGTTGCCCGACTCCTTTGTGGTGGGCAACAATTCAAATGCCTATGCCAAGGCTGAACTTATCGGAGCCAGTGCCTTCATCCGCGCCAATGCAGTGAACGTAGGCGGTGGCACCGATGCGGATGCCACACTCATCATCAGCGGCGGAACCATCACCAATGACGAAGCGGTCTCCATCGCCACCTCAGCGCGCAGCATGGGTGTGGTGAGCCTGACCAATGTCAACTGGGTGGCTACCGGCGCACAAAACGACGACAACACAAAGCATTTCACGATCGGCGCCAACGCCGGTACCGGCACGCTGACTATGGTTGGCGGCACGCTGCATAAGCAGGATGTCAATGGGTTTGAAGATATCCGTGTCGGTGTAAACGCCAATGCTTATGGTGAGTTCAACATCATCGGCGATGCGACCGTCACAGCGGATGACTATGTGTATGTCGGGCTGAACAACGATGCCAATGGGGTGCTGATGATCGAGGGTTCCACCCTGAATACGGAACAACTGTCAGTCGGGCAAGGCCTCAATGCGAATGGTACCATAAATATCAAGGCCGGCAGTACCGTTAATATCGGCACGACGACGACCGGCGCCGGCTACTTCAACGTCGGTAATAATATCGGTTATAGTGCCACGGGCACCGTTAATATGTCCGGCGGAACTTTGAACATGCTGGACATTAATGATGCGGCCCTGCGGATCGGCCAGGGCGGCGGCAACGGGGCGGTGGGTAACTTCGACCTCTCCGGCGGCACGGTCAACGCCACCAATCTGGATGTGCTGGTCGGCAACGGTGCGGGGGGCAATGGTACGCTGAACATCTCTGGAACCGGCACCTTCAATGCAATGGGCACGGGCACGGCCGGGGAAATACAGATCGCCAACAACGCCAGCGGCACCGGGACGGTCAACGCCACCGGCGGAACGCTCATCACCAGGAACCTGCAGGTGGGTTCCGTAGCCGGCGGCATCGGCATCCTTGTCGTTGACGGCGCAGCCGTGGTCAATGTGGGCAACGCGCTGAACGTGGCCTACAACGGGACCGGCACCGCTACCATCAAAGGCGGTACGGTGAATGTCGATATTCTCCGGGTGGCCAACCAGCCCAGCGCCACCAGCGGCGGCACCTTGATTATCGAAGGCGGTACCGTGAATGTCGGTACGGATAAAGTTGGCGATGGCCACTTCAGCATCGGCAATGCATCCAACGGCGTTGCTGTGGTCAATATGTCCGGCGGCACCGTGAACATGCTCGATGACGACGGCGGAACGGCGGGTATACGGCTCGGTTTTCAAGGACAGGGGTTCTTAAACCTGACCAACGGTACGATCAATGCCACCAACATGGCGTCGGTTATTGGTTCCAGCATCGACGGTAACGGAACGTTGAATGTCGCCGGCGGCACCTGGAATGCCTTCAATCGATGGGTGACTCTCGCCGATAACATCGGTTCCACCGGCATCGTCAATGTTTCCAGCGGCAGCTTTTTAGCCAAGGAGTTGCGGATGGGTGCTAATGCCGCAGGGGTCGGAATTATCAACATTACTGGCGGCAGTGTCGATGTGGATTTGGCCGCGCGGGTTGGTTTGAATGGTGCCGGCTTCATGACGATCGACGGACCCACTGCGAGTGTAACGGTTTCCAATCTATTTGTTGCTAACAATGTCGGTTCCACCGGCAGTGTCACATTGTTGGCGGGCAATCTGGTGGTTAACGGTAATATTGCTACCTCAAATCCCACGAACGGCTTTATTGACGTAGCCGGTGGTGCCGCCTCGCTGAAATGGACCGGCAGAAACCAAACCAACTTCGAAAATCTTTGGAATACGGGCAAGATTCGCAGTGGCGGGGAAAGCGGGCTCACCGGGGCAATATTCGGCGACTATCTACAGGTTGCAGCGGATGTTCTTACAATCAAGCAGACCGTATCCATCGGCGACATTGTAATTGGCGGTCCCGTTACGGTCGGACCCGACGAAGGCATGATCCTCGCATGGGACAGTGATGTTGCACTGACCTACGGGGTGGAGTATCGGAACGATCTGATAACTGACGGATGGCAGACCTATACCAACGCCAGTGGCGTCTACACCAACATCATTGGAACCGGCGGCAGCATCTCTGTCACCACGGTGGTTGAAGAAGTGACACAGTCCTATCGCGTTATCGCCGAATAGGGGCTCTTTGTCGCAACTCATCGCAAAGTCGAGAACCGGTGTGGCGCGTGCTTCCATTCCGATGGAGCGCGCACCAGTGTCCCGGGTGCAGGATACGGAGGCGGTGCAGGACAGGGTTCCTTGGTGCCAGCCAAGCAGCCTGCAAAGAGGTGTGGTGTTTTCCACGCGCTCCTTGAGTACAAGGACTCGACCTGCGGGAGAGAGGCTTCTGTACTCAGAAGCAAGGAGCGAAGCGAGTGGCAACCGCGTCCTACACCGGCTCACAAATATTTTTCCAATCATTGGAAGACCCATTATCAACAGGTTCCAGGGTCTGGAAAATAGTTATCCCGTTCCGTTTGCCAGGGAATAGTTGGCAGCGGATTTAGATAGGAACATATATGAATAGGTTTTCCGTTGATTCTATTAATCCGTTGCAAAAAAATCCTCGCGCTCTTTCGTAACTGGCCGGGGTATCTTCCCTCACGCCTATAGTCTAAGCGCTCATTCTACTGCCCGCCGTCATCTGGTTTGCCGGTGCCCGCCGCTTTGGCCGCATCGCCGGCCGCCTGCTGTTAGTGATCTGATACAAACACCTTGAAAAAAATGAATCTAGCACGATTTGCTAATGAATATTTGACGGATATATCACTAAGGTGATACATTGACCGAGGTCGACGGGATTTGTAGTCCGAGTGCGCGTATGTGATTTGTAACATTGAACGTATTCAATATGGCAGTCAGAAAAACAAAAAGAAGGGAAGAAGCAATGAAGGAAAAACTATTGTCAGTAGCAATCGTTCTCGCAGTACTCACCATCATCAGCCCGGTATTCGCGGTTGACATCAACGCGTTTACGGCATCGCCGGACGGTTTGTGGACCAATGCCGCCAACTGGACCTTCGGGATCCCGACGGTGCCCAATGCACTGGATATCCCATGGGCGCGCCTGCAAAGCGACAACGTGACGGTCGATGCCCATGTGGCCGAAACAACGTATAGGACACAGGTTGGCTATGCCAACGGCGCGGCCGCTCTGACTATTCTCGCCGGCGGCAGCCTCACCAACGCCGATCAGCTGCAGGTCGGCGCGGTCTCGCGAACCAGCCGCAACGGGGTCACCAGCACCATGACGATCTATGGCGACTATATCGGCACCAGCAACCAAGCGATCAATGTCGGTCTGGCGAACAACACCGCGGAATATACGGGCGGCTTCCACAACAGCGTACTCAATGTCGACGGCGGCACCATATCCAACGCGGGTGGCGTTCTCAACGTGGCCAACTACGGCACCACCTCCGTGGGCGAAACGCTCTACACCAACGACGCGCAGGGCACGGTCATTATCCAGAACGGCGCAACCGTCGCCGCTAACAAGATGGAAATCAACAGTAACTCCGGCATCGGGGCCGGCGCCAACAACGACTCCATCACCATCAACGACTCCACCTTCAATCTGGTCGGCGGCTACGAACTCATCAGTCAGCTCGATGGCCAGTTCTACGCCACCAACAGCACGCTCAAACTCGGCGATACGCTTGTATCCCGCAATTCTTCCGGCTTTGCCATCGTCAACACCGGCGCCGCGAAGGATCTCGAACTGGCGGAGCTGCGCATCAATACCGACGGCGCGGTGATCAGCAACGCCAACCTGACCGGCCTTGCTACGCTGGAAGTGGGCAACAACTCCGACACCACCGCTTCGCTGCTGCTGAATTTTGCCGGCTCCGTCACCAACGAGAGCATTGACGGCAACGCCGACGGCGATTCCGACGACAACCTCGACCAGCGCGGCGGCTTGAAAGTGGCCGCCAGCGCGCGTGTCACGGGTGTGCTGGACTTTGACGCCGGCGAAATCGTGATGGTGGCAAACGCCCTGAGAACCAATGATTTGCTCATCGGTGCCGGCAACGGTTCGGAAGGTACGCTCAATCTTGGCGACAACGCCACCCTGAAGGGCACGGTCGGCGACTTTAAGCTCGGCGGCGGCAACGCCAAGGCGGCGGATCTGGTCAACTCGCTCACCATCCTCGGCGACCAGCTCTGGACCGGTACCGACATGGTCGTCACCAACTCGAACGGCTCCTTCGCCAACCTGACCGACGTACGGGTTGGCTTCATGCAGAACTCCGGCGGTACGCTGGCGATCTCCAACTCCTCCGGCATTGTGCTCGGCGACATGAATGTCATCCAGGTTGGTGACGGCAACGGCTCCACCGCCGGACTCGTGGTTGAAGGCGGGACCCTCGCCCTCAACGTCACCAACACCTTAAGGGTGGGCATGGGACTCGGCTCCGCCGTAACCGCGATGCCGACCCTCAGCGGAGTGATCGGATCGCTCGACATCGGCGAAGGCGTGAGTGATGCCATGGCCGATGCCATCCTCAGCGGCGGTGCCGAGATGTTCGGCAACCTCACGCTCAACACCACGACGCTGCGGATCACGACCAACAGCAACCTGTCGATCTACAACTTCTATATCGGTGACGACACCGTGGGCAGCCATGCGGCCTACACCAACACCGCGGCAGGCGACCAGCAGCAGCTGACGATGAACAACCTGTATGTCAACGACATCGCCGATAGCACCGGCGAGCTGTTCATGTCCGGCGGCACCATGACGATTACAAACGTGGCGACCATCGGGCGCGGCCAGCGCGGCACCGGCCGCGTGGTGGTCACCGACGGCGCGATCAATGCCACCGGCGACATCCGGCTAGGCGACCAGAACCAGAATACCCGCGGCGAAATGAGTATCAGCGGCGGCACGGTCAGCACCTTGGCTGACATTGAAATCGGTTCCAACCTGAATGGCACCGGTGTCGTAACCATGACCGGCGGTACGCTGAGCGCGGGTAACGAGATCGACGTCGGGTTGGCTGGCGACCTCGGTGGGAACGGCTCGGTGGGCTTCCTGACGGCCAACGACGCAACCATTACCGCCGGTGACCTCAAGGCCGCCCCTCAGCAGCACACCAAGGGCTATGCCTACCTCACCAACAACACCGTTACGATTGGCGACGTACTGGGATCCGGCCTAGGGCACAACAGCCATGGCGAAATCTATGTTTCCGGCGGCACGCTAACGGCCGGAAGCGGCTTCAACGACAATCTGGTCATAGCCACGGGGACCAACTCCTATGGCCTGATGGATATCAAGGCGGCGGTGCAGGGCGGTGCCCAGTTCATCGTGAATAGTGTCAACGTGGGCACCGGGACGAACTCGACCGGATTCCTGACCCTGCACAATGTGGGCCTGACCAATGATAATATAACCGTAATCGGCAACCAGCTTGGCAGCATGGGCACGGTGAACCTGTCCAACACCGTCTGGCTTATGAACGGTGCTCAAGACCTCCTCGCGGCCCAGCATGTGAACGTCGGGAACAACGGCGGTACCGGCATCCTGAACGTCGATGGCGGCTCAATATTCAGCAGCGAGATCGAAGGCGCTGGCGGCGGCGACCTGCGCGTCGGCGTCTCCACCGCAGTGGGGAGTTCAACCGGTACGCTCAACATTGCCGGCGGTTCGGTCGTCAATGTCGGCGACGTTCTTCAGATCGGCTACGGCAACGGCGCCGCCAACCGCATCGGCGTGGGTACGCTGAACATCACCAACGCGACACTGAATGTGGAACACCTGCAAGTCGGGCAGACGACGGCCCTGGCCCAAGGCACCATGAACATCCAGGAGGGTGCAACGGTCAATGTCGGCACAACGCTTGACGGCAACGGCTACTTCAGCCTCGGCAACGCGTCGAACACCACCGCCGTGGTCAACATGTCCGGCGGTACCGTGAACATGCTCGACACCAGTTCGGCCAACCTGCGCCTCGGCATCA
>JAIPIO010000036.1 GCA_021734595.1 Kiritimatiellales bacterium
ACCTGCCAGGCAATGTCTTCCCCGCTTGAGGCATCGGGGATTTTACCGCACAGGTGAACGAACGGTGCATACCCTTCAAGGGGGGCATCCAGTACTGTCCACCTGACCGTCACATCAAACCGGCCGTTTTCCAAATAGGCCCCGGCCGTGGTGGCCGCCCCGGCCCGCATCTTGTGGATGGAACTATGAAGCGGACGTGCGTCGGCAAAAAAGGAATCCTTGGATTCTGAAAACCCGGCCCGCAGGCCGTCAAGAACGACGATGCCCGCCCGTGCGGTTGCTGTTTCTGCGTAGAAACCGTAGGAGGGAAGGGCTTTGCCGTTCTCGAGAACCCAAACATCATTTGTGCTTCGGTTGACCCACGTCTGCCCGCCTTTATTGAACGTTGTGTGTTGCTGCCGGATGGTTTTACCGAAGGAGTGGCTCTCCAGCTCCGAATGCGCCAGTTCGTCGCAGACGTCGTGCAACAGCCAGTAGGTCATCACCGCGCGTCGCGAGAAGGGACCGTCGCACATCGGGTTCCGCCCGCCCATCACGGTGTTGGAAAGATAGTCGTCACTGCCGTACCCGTGCATCGGACGGTTTACTTTGTGCCAGTCGACCGCGCTGTAGCGCGGGCCCAGCCCGCCGGCAAACAGCACCATTTTCCCGTGCGTGGCCATGTCGTGCCACGGTGTGCGGCAGGCGTCGGTGTAGTCGCTCATCCAGCGCAGCGCATGGAAGTGGTCGGACTGGCCCCCGTCCAGCGATCCGATCAGCGCGTCGGTTCCCGCCTCGCTTAACATGGGCGCATCGCGCTTAAGAATATTGCGGCAGGTATCAAATGCACCGCGCCACTCTTTGACCGTGCGGGTACGCGGATAAAAGGTGCCCGCGCGATCATAGTAATCAATCGGCGGCATGGCGGTGAAGACGTCGATGAAAAGCGAGTCGGGCCGGTAGCCGTCACGGATCGATAGCATGTTTTCCTCCATCCATGGCCGGAATGCATGCGGCAGCCAACGGTAGCTCTGCGCCTGACGCCCTTTGTTGAACCACGCTTTTTGCGGCTGACCGTTCTCCTTGAAAATTATGTGGTCGTAACTGTATCCCTTCGCATCGGGATAGAAGTCGATGTAATTGTCGTGCGGGCAGAAGAGCATGCCGGCCTTTTCCGCTGCCGTGCGCATGGCGAGAAAGGATTCCAAGCCGCCGGCGGGCGGATAGATTTCCGGCAGCCGGTAGTCGTAGCCCCAGTGCTGCCATACGTGCTTCACGAAAACGGCGTCATGCAGGCCGTAGCGACCGGCTTTCTTGAGGTCTTCGGTCGCCTTCAGATAATCGCCGCCCCATTGATCGAGGCAGATCCGCCCCAACAGCGCATCCACGCCGGGACCCTTTTTGAAACCGCAGATGTCGCGGTAGGCGCGGGCGGCGTCGAATGCGCCGTTTGCAGAGGGTACAAACATGAAGCAGGCATCGTGTTGTGTTTCAAGCGCGTAACGCCGCGCGCCCGGTTCGTGTATCAGCTGGTCGGGGAAGATATCGCTAGCCTGCAGCAGACTGAGGCCGTTCGGATAATCCGCGCCGACATGCCGTGTGCTGAGGGTGAATCCACCGCCGCGCAAACTCAATGCCCCGGGGTTCTCTATCACATTGCCGAAACCGGCGTAGGCGCGCCAGACCGGTTCGCTTGCCGCGCCGATGCCAAGCCGCGTGAAGCGGGGCGAGCCACGTGCGTCGCGTTTAACACCCGGCATGTCCCAGGCGATGCGCAAGGCGCCGTGGTCCACCCAGAGACGCGTTTGCACCGCCAGCGTTCCGGTGGGCCGCGCGATGTGGTGCGTCACACACCATGTACCGCCCCAGGTGGTTTCGGTGTCTACGCGCAACACCGGTTGGCCGTTCTCGATGCCGCCGATTCCGGCGCGATCGATGTCGCAGAAAAACCCGCGGTAGGTTAAGACCCGTTCCCCGTCGGAAAAAGCGATGACACCATCGGTCAGGCCTTGTTCGCCCAGCACTACGGCCGCCCCGTAACGCTGGCCGTTGACCGTCAAACGGAAAACACCGGAGCCCCGCCTCGGACGCTGTTTTACCGCCAATGCGGCAGCGTCTGCGGCCTGTTTTTCGCGCGCCTGCCACTGCGTCTCGGTGGGCTGCGGCGGCAACGTTCCGATGGCGATGACAGGATCGCCCCAGTAACACTGGTCGCAGACCGTGTTGTTTTTTGGGCCCGGTCCGGTCCAGAGACGCAGCGTGACCGGCTGGCCTGCATAGGCACTCAGGTCCACTTCGGCGGGCTCCCACATTTTGCTGTCGCTGAAGCGCGTGAAGAGCTCCTTTTCCACATCGTCCGTGCCAACCACCATGACCTTGAACTCCGTGCCATCGCTGGCCGGCTCCGTGTTGCGGTGGTCACGCAGGGCGGTGAAGAACGTCAGCACAGCGGGTTTGCCGGCGGGGAGCGCCAGCTTGAAGTCGTTCCATGTGACGCCGTGCGCGCCACGGTAAGGAGGATGGACCACAAAGCCCGCACGCGGTACGCCGCCGCGTGTGGTGGTGCCGCAACTCAGTTGTGTGCCGCTGGCCTTGTCCGAACCCGAGAAGTTCGGACCCAAATCGGTTGTCTTGTCCTTTTGCCGGGCATAAACCTGGCGGCTCGCGCCGCTGTCCAGCCGCAGCACACCGTCGGTCAGTACGGTTTCTGCCGGTGCTGCTGCAATGGTTTCGACGGCGGGTTTGCCGGCTTCGAAAATCGCAATGGGGTGAAGTTCGATGGGGTTATCGTTCCCCGCGAGCACAAGGCGGGCGTGAACCGGATAGAGCGCATTCAGTACGCTGTCGCGCGCCCGGGCGGAACAGGCAATGGTTGCATTCTTCCCCGGTTCGGCCGCAAGGAAGACCGCGTTGGAGCTGACCATATCCCAGTCGTCATTGAGCCAGAGGTGCACGGTGCCGCCAATCGGCTCGGCACGTTCGTTTTTCAGGGTCACGGTAAAGGCGAGCAACTTGTCGGTCGCCACCTTCTCCGGTACTCCGTCAATGCTCAGCGTGATATCCTCCTGCCCGTCAGCCGGCGGATTGAATGCGGATGCAACGCTTGCGCAAGATAGCGCAACCAACAAGATGAACCTCGCGAACAGGTGATGCATAGATTTCGCCCCCATATACAGATGCCTTGGCTGATTCCGGTTTGGCTCATGATCGCCCAACAGGTTATCCTCCTAACTTAAATCGTTAGCGACTTTTGTAGGGCGGGAAGGCCTTCAGCCATTCCCGGCCCTACAATTACCGAATTCACCCACAGGATGAATAAATCCCAGAGTCGCTAATGATTCGGGCCACCTGACCTCAAAGTACATATGACATAGAAGCAAAAGGCCGTTAGGCACAAGGTTAAAAGATCGTCATTCAGCCAAAGGCATGAAGGTGTTCCGGATTACCCGCTTGGACGCGTTGCCTGAAACTTATGATCCCGAAGACCAAGCATGGCTGTGCGAGCAATCCGGTTTCTTGCCTGAATCATTAGCGATGGGGCATCGGGCCTACAATCCCGCAGTGTCTGTAGAATGCCCTCCTTGTCCGCCGCAGCCTTGGCGGCGGAGGAACCCGGCGAAAAGTCGCCAACGATTGAGGTTTCCTGTGATCCTCAATTATTGTGCTTGTGCTTTTCGGCTCACTGCCCGTACCTTGCGGCTCATGAAACCAACCACCAGAACGATTTCTCGCGGTCGATGTGCACCTTGCCTGAAAAGATATTTTCTTTCTGCTGTTGTAGCGTGCGGGACCGTAATGACGGCCGGCGCAACGGCAAAATATGCCTCCTTTGCGGAACTGATCGATTCCATTTCGCGTCCGCCGCCGCAAACACCGCTGGCCAGCGATGAAGCGGAACGCCTGCGCTACTGCACGTCCCAGGCGGCGGTGCAAGCGCGCCAGGCCGAGGTGGCAGAGAAGGCCCGGCTGGTTGATCCCGGAGACAAGAACAACGGCAAGCAGTCCCTGCGCGTCGTTCTGGCCCGGCTCGCCGCAGACCCCGCCGATGAAAAGGCATGGGAAAACATTGTCACGGTAGCGCCGTTTGCGGGGAAGAGTGCGCATTTTACAAAAATTTTGCTGGCGCATCTTTACGGTCGCTTCCAAAACGAATTTCCGCCGCCGGTTCTTGACGCGATGCGGACACAGGCGGCGGCCTACCCGGAATATCTCGGGGGAGGAACGGAAAACCATATTGCCATGCAGCGTGTTTCCGCCACCATTTTCGGCGCCGCCTATCCCGACATGAAAACCTGCTACGGGATTTCGGGCAAGGAATTGGAAGCGCTGGGCGCGCAATGGGTCCAAAACTACGGCCGGACAGTTTTCCACACGTCGATGAAGGAATATCTCTCCCTGATCTATCTGGGGGTGCATAACGAGATCTGGTTGACCGCCGCCGAATATGCGCCTACGGAATCCTTGCGACTGATGTCCCTTGCAATGCTCGACTGGATTTGGACGGATCTGGCCATCAACTCGCATCTGGGGCAGGTGCTCCCGCCGGCGACGCGCGCCAAAACGATGCTCGACCGGGCGGCGCAGACAACCTATCCCAATACGCACGCGCAGTGGCTGGCTTGGCTTTATTGGGGCGACTTGCACTCGCGGTCGGGGTCGGACGAGTTGGCCCCGGCGGGCCGGGCCATTTCCCCGGGTGCGTCGATCAAGGATATGATGAGGGATAATGAAGGGTTTCAAACGGCGATTGTGCCCTCCTGTTCGAAAACGCTCCCCAATGAAATTATCCGGAATATCGGTGCCAAGAACATTGCGTTGCCCTATATGCTGCTACAGAGCAGGCCGCACGGAAACATGATTGGCGCGCTGGCGGCCAATGCGTTCCTCAAGCAAAAGGAGCGGGGCGGCGAACAGATCTTGCGCAACCACCTGCGCAGCGTCTATGTGGCGCGGAATTATGCGATGAGCGGCGGTTATTTCCGCTTGGACGAGTCCGGAGACAACGAGCCGGTTAAGCACGTTTTTCCTTCCGCGCTGGTTTATCGAAGCACGGATACATTGAACGGCATTATTGTTTCTCACCCCTATTGGTATGCCGGCAGCCCTCACGGAAACGAGGAGGAAGCCGCCAGCGTCTTCGGTCTGGACTGCTGGCTCGGCAAGAGCCCCTTTGAACAATTGGTGCATTGGGAAAACACGGTCATCTATCTCTATGACATCCCCGACTCGGACCCCTATGTGGAGCAGGAAAAAGCCGAAGCCGCGGGCAAGTGGACCTCCGCGCGCCTGGAAAAGCCCTTGCAGAACGTATGCATCTATGTGCCCGAGTCCATTGATGAAACCCGCCAAACGGATTGGGGTTGGTTTTTGCGCGAAGGCGACGTTTACATCGCGGTACGTCCGGCCGGCGCACGCCGTGCGGAATGGCAGCATTGCACAAATGAAGTGCAGGCCGGATACAAACGGCTGGTGTTGGAAGGATCGCCGCTCGGTTTGATTCTCGAAGCGGGCGACGCCCGGGAGTATGGGACCGCCAACGCGTTTATCGAAAAAGTCGGCGCCGCCAAGCTTAATGTATCGAAGCTCACAGGCCAGAAGGAAATCCAGTATGTCTCGAGCCGCCATATTCCGTTCCGCCTGCGGTACAACAACCAAAGCGGATTCCCGGATGCGTGGGTCGAAGGCGTCAAGCTGGACTTTGAGCAGTGGCCGATATGCGCAAGCCCCTACGTGACCAGCCGCGATGGTGTGCTTAACGTAAACGATGGCCTCAGGGGATTCACGATCGACTGGCACGCGGATTATCCATCCTACCGTTATTATGATAAATAAGAAAGTTGTCGGGCGGGTTGCTGTCTGGAGACTGAACCTCCTGAGATTGATCTTGTTCTTCTATTCTTGTTTCCCTACCTTAGCGCCCATGAAACTGGTATATAGAGCAACCCCAAACGGGGCATTCCCGCAGCATCTGAAAAGCGGCTTGATGATGTCAGTTATTATACCCTTTGGTTTCATTGGCCTTTCCGCTTTGGCTGCGGATCAGCCCATGTGGGGGCGCGACGGCTCGCGCAATATGGTATCGGAAGAAAAAGGTCTTCCCGCTTCGTTCGATCCGGCCGATGGCCGCAACATTCTGTGGGCCGCACCGCTCGGGGGGAAAACCTTCTCCACGCCGGTGGTGGCCGGAGGCCGGGTGTTTGTCGGCACCAGCAATGAAAATCCCCGGGATCCGCGGCGAATTGGGGACCGCGGCGTGATGCTCTGCCTGGACGAAAAGGACGGATCGTTGCATTGGCAACTCGTCGTGCCGAAGATTACTACCAGTGTCTATTGGGACTGGCCCAAAGCCGGCCAGTGCTCCCCGGCCACGGTGGAGGGCGACCGGGTGTATACCGTAAGCAATCGCGGCGAAGTCATGTGCCTGGACATCCACGGGCTGTCCAATGGCAATGATGGTCCGTATCTTGACGAGGCGCGCCATGCCGTGCCCGACGGCGAAGCGGTGGTCGAGCTGGGGCCGCTGGATGCCGATATCATCTGGAGCTATGACCTCATCGGGGAGCAGGGTGTTCGGCAGCACGATTCCTCGCATGCATCGATTCTGATCGATGGCCCCTACCTCTATGTGAATACATCGATTGGGGTGGACGATTCCCACAAGCAGTTGGATGCCCCGGAGGCACCCAGCTTGGTGGTGATTGACAAACGAACCGGTCGTTTGGCCGCCCGCGAGCGCGAGGGGATCGGCGCGCGCATCTTCCATTGCACCTGGTCCTCCCCGGCCCAAGGGGTGGTGAATGGACAAAACCTGGTTTTCTTCGGCGGTGGGGATGGCATTCTCTACGCGTTCCAGGCATTGGAACATTCATCCGAGGCAACATCGGCTGAGGCGGTCGACCTTAGAAAAATCTGGTCCTACGATGGGGACCCGGGTGCGCCCAAGGAAAACATCAGCCAGTACCTGCGCAATCGCGAGGAAAGCCCCAGCAATATCAAAGGGATGCCCGTATTTCATGAAGGCCGGGTCTTCTATGCCCTAGGCGGCGACTTCTGGTGGGGCAAGCGCAAAGCCTGGCTGCATTGTGTGGACGCCGCAAAGAACGCCCTACTTTGGTCCTATCCACTCAACCGGCATTGCATGTCCACTCCGGCGATACACGAGGGCTTGGTGTACATCACGGATTGCGCCGGAACCATCCATGGCCTGGATGCCGGGACGGGCAAGGGCTATTGGACCGCTGAGACGCGCGGCTCCATTTGGTCTTCACCGCTGGTGGCGGATGGCAAGGTCTACGTCACCTCGCAACGCGGGGAGGTGGTGGTGCTGGCTACGGGAAAAACACTGCGGGAACTGGGCCGCATCGAACTCGGCGGCTCCATCAGTGCCAGCCCGGTAGCCGCTAACGGAGTGCTATACATCGCAACCCACAAAACCCTGTATGCCGTCAAAAGCAACGAATCAGGAGAATAGTCCGGCCCTTCCGTCGGCCGGGTGTGTCTCCAGGATTCTATTTCTTATTCAAACTGCTTCACGTAGGACTGATCTTCTTTTGACAGTGAGCTGAGGTCAAAGGGACGGGTGGCACCATTGGCCTCGGCTTTCAAGAAAACCTTGCCTACTGCCATCTTCACATAGATGGCCCGCACGGGAATTTTCTTGCCGCCATGTGTGATGGTCCATTCACGGTATTCGGGCTTGACTGGAACGCTTGCAACTACTGTTGTGGTAATGGACCCTGTCGCTTTGGGCGTCGTGGCTTTCGCAGCTTTGGGATCATTCTTCGGATTCTTCACGAATGTAACAGGCGTCCCATCGATTCTGACTTTATCGGCGGGGCCGTCCTTGCCGACGGGCAACGTAAAATAGTCCGTATTCCCTTCATCGTCGGAGCTGCCGGAATTGAGTAGTATGGCACCTTCTTCATAGTCGGACGGCTCATACTCGGTCGGGTAGTAGCCAAGATATTTGCCGCTGTTATCCATGAAGATAACCCGATAGCCTGCCTTCTTCATCTCGCCGCAATACGCGTGATAGTAGGTTTCCCCCGCCTCGACGGAGCCAACTTTGCCAACCTTCATCTTCTCGGGGAAATGTTCCGGGCCGGCGGCCTTTAGGGCGTCTTCGACGTCGCTGGTTTTTGGTGCATTCTTCTTTTCTCCAGCGTCGATTGCAATGCCGGCTGCCAGTACGAAGATCATCATCAGTCCAAGTTTTTTATTCATGCTGTTATTCTCCTTTATTGTGTTGGGCGGAGCGAACCACCGTCTTCTCTGTACCTATTTGTGTTCTATACATAGAGCTTTTAATCGAAAACCACCATATTTTTCGGCAAATTTTTGAGAAAGGCATCGCCTCCCCCATATGGCGAGTGGGAAAATCCGCTGGGCAAAGACCCTGTTTACAAAGGCGGAAAGCACTTCTTCAGCCTTTGGCACCTCGGTTTCCAGGCCTTGGAAAGTTTTTTCCAAGGCCTGGAAAATATGCCCCCGCGCGGGATTCCGGCGGCGGGAAAAGATTGACTCGGGATTGCCGACCGGTTACTGATTGTTGGTTGTATATCGTCAAATTGCGATGCCGTGGGCAGGGGAAGGCTTCAAGGTTATCACTTGGTGTTAACGGAAAAATTTTGGATTCATGCAGTCGCCCGCACGGCGTTTATTATCGGTGCCCTGATGGGTTTCAACCCGGTCTGCCTAGCCGTATCGGATGATGAACCCACTCCTGCAGTGTTGCTGAACGAGGCTATCCAGTCCATGGAAGCCGGGCAGTTCGAGGATGCCGCCGCGACGATGTACATCTATCTCGATATGGTGGGGGAATCGCAGGCTCTGCGCGTGATTGCCATTGCTCAGGACATCCGTTTCAAGCTGGCCAGCATTCTCATTCAGACCGGACGGTTCGACGAAGCGGCCGCGGTGCTGCAGGAGTATATCGACCAGCCGCTGGCCGAGCATCCCCGCCAGGCCATGAAGCTGCTCTCCACCTGTCTGTTCGAGGGCGAGGACTACGCGGGGTGCGTGACCTCCGTTACCAATGCGTTCTACTACAACGACCACCCGGTCGTCATTGCGCAGAAGGTGACCAAAGGCGACGATGACGACAAGGAAGAGGACGGCTCCAAATTCGAGAACGAAGAGCCCGAGCCGGAATACACGCAGGATGAGCTCATTCTGCTGCACCTGACGCTGGGCGAGTCCTATTTTGCGCTCAGCAAATGGACGGAGTGTATCGAGCCCTTTACCTTCGTGATCGAGCACACGCCCAGCGAACAGCGCAAGGGATACGCCATCATGCAGGTGATCAACGCGCTGATCCAGATTCCAGACTTTGGAAGGATCACCGAATGGATCCCGCAGCTCTACCGCACCACCGCCCGCTTCGATATCCGCGTGAACCTCGCCCTGATGAACGCTGCCGCCGCACTCTACGATGCGGGGGAATACGACAGCGCCCTGCCACTCTACCGCATGATCCTGCCACGTGACGAACTGATTGCCTACCAGAACGGTCGGCTGAGACAGTTGCGCATCGATGCGGGGTTGCCGCCGGTGGAGGGCATGAAAATGTCCGAAGGCGAAATACTGCTCTTCGGGGAGGCCGACGAGCGCGAGGCGACCGAGGAGGAGAAGGCCGGCGACACCGGTCTGCTGGTCGACAAGCCCAAGGAGCTGGTCGAACTCGAAAACCTGATTATTGCGCTGAAGAACCTTCCGCCGTACGAAACCGACATCGACTACCGTATGGCGCAGCTCTACCGGGCGGTCAAACGCTACTGGGAGGCGCTGAAGTTTTTCGACATCGTCTACGCCGTGGACCCTTCCAGTGAAATTGGCGAGCGCGCCATCTATGAGCTTGTCGGCATCCTGCTCGATCATGTCGACGAGTTGGTCGAGGCGGAACAGCGCGGATGCGACTATATGAGCCACTATAAGGAGGGGATCACACCGCGCCAGATTGCCTACATGCTTACCGGCTACTACCAGCAGCACGAAACCATGCCGCCGATCAAAACACTCTTGCCTTATATCGACGGTTTTGTCCGCACCAACGATGCAACCATCGCCAAATACGATACCGAGCTCTACTACATGCAGGCGGTCGCCGACCTGATCCTGCTCAACTACGAGGCGGCCGAGAAGGGCTTTAAGCGCGTACTTGATGAGTTCCCCGGATCGCACCAGGAAGGCAACGCACTCTACTGGTACGGCATGTCGAAGCTCTTTCTTCAAAAGTACGCCGCGGCGCTCCCGGACTTTGAACAGTATATCCGTAGGTTTGCTTCCGGGAGTTGGGTTGATGAGGCCGGTTTCCAGGGCGGCATCTGTCTGTTCGGCTTGGAGAAATACGACGAGGCGTTCGAGCGCTTCAGCCATGTGATCAATACCTATCCCGATTCCTCCATCTTCCCGGAGGCCTGCAGTATGCGCGGCGACATTTACGGTTCGAAGGGGCTGCTAGACGAAGCCATTGCCGACTATGAAACGGCCATTGCAAATGCCGTCAAACCTAGTCAGGCCACCTATGCCGTCTTCCAGATGGCGGCAGTCTACGAAGCCGAAGACCGGTACGGCGAGATTATCCGGTGCGTCGAGTCCTATTTGGAAACATGGGAGGCCGAAGCCGATATTGCCAAGGCGTTGTTCTGGATCGGCAAGACCAAAATCCAGCAGGAGCTCATCGACGAGGCGGTGGCCACCTATCTCGGCGCCATCGTGAAATACGGCACGGATGTGCGGCAGGACGGTGTCGACATGATGATTGCCGAGCTTGTGAAGATTTCGGTGGTTTGGCTCGATACCGCGGCGCAGACCAAATTGCGCGATGACCTGCAGGCCGCGCTGGAAGCTTCCGACGACCTCA
Source organism: Kiritimatiellales bacterium (assembly GCA_021734595.1). Classification (GTDB taxonomy): domain Bacteria; phylum Verrucomicrobiota; class Kiritimatiellia; order Kiritimatiellales; family Pontiellaceae; genus JAIPIO01. The sequence goes on from JAIPIO010000036.1 coordinate 10,841, forward strand.
CCCTGACACTGCGCCTGCGCGTTGCCCAAGCCAAGCTCGACAAGACCGAGATCGAACTCGGCAAAAAACTGTTGAACGAACTGCCGGATCTTGAACACGCTTCGCCTCCGGTGCTGGCCGTCTTGTGCGACGCCTCGTTTGAGATGAAGGACTATACGCGGGCCGAGGAGTTGCTGCGCATCTTCATCATTAAGTTCGAGGATTCCGACTATATGCGCGCGGCCTACAAGTTGCGCGGGTTCGGGCAGTATGCCGAAAAGGACTACGAAGGCGTGCTGCAGACCATTGAGGAGGCGCAGGAGCTCTACGGCACCGACCACGACGTGGCTTGGGCGCAGCTGATGAAGGCGCAGGTGCTGCTCGATCTGGGCAGGATCGACGAAGCCCGCGCAGCCAACATGAGCATCCTCAGTGTGCCGGCGTGGCGCGGTGCGCCGGTGGCGCAGGCCACCTACCAGCTCGGGCTGGTTGAGGAAAAGAACGGGGACCCACGCAAAGCCTTTGGCTTCTACCAACGCGCGTACTTCCAATACAAGGGGCATGCCGGCGGATACTGGGCGGCCGAGGCCTACCTTGCCAGTGCGCGCTGCCTGAAGAAAATGGGGTTGGAAAACGACCGGCGCAATACCTATCGTGCCATGCTGTTTGATCCCTATGTCAACACCCTGCCGCAGACCGCCGAAGCGCGTGAGGCGCTGGGTGCGGTCGAGGTAGCTGAAATAGAGGCCCTGATGGACGCGGGAGCGAAAACCAATATCACCATTGTGGTTGAGACCGGGGAGGGCGAATAATGAATCGGTTGATGGGCAGTCTGTTTTTGCTCTTTGCGATAGGTGTAATGGCTCAGGACGAGGTCGCCCAGACCGGCGTGCCCGCGCGGCTCGAAGTCATCAATGGCAAAGTGGTAAAGGCCCTGCTTCAACAGCAGAATGGCAGCAATATCACGTTTCAGATATTCAAATCCGATCAAGATATCACGGTCGATCAATCCAAGATCAAAAGCCTCACATTCTACCCAAAATATGACGCGGAAGCCGTCGTTACAAATTTTAATGCGGGCGATTATGCCGCCGTGCTTGCCAAGCTTGGCCCGGTGATGGAACCCTATCGGGACTACATGGCGGTGAGCAACAATATGCAGTCCGCGCTCTGCATGCTGGTGGATGCGTACCGCGAGAGCGGCGATTTTTCCAATGTTTGGAACGTCGCGGAGACCTTGATTTCCACCGGCAATCCGGGACTGGTGCTGCAGGGGCAGGTTAACCTTGCGCTCGCGGCTCTTGCCGACGGCGATTTCCAAACATCGGAAAAAATCCACGGCGAAGTGGAATCGGAAGCGGCAGGCCTCTATCTGCAAGCCTGCATGCAGCGCGCGCAAGGCGAGCCGAAAAAGGCCATCAAGACCATCACACGCGTCATCGCCGAGCATGGCAACGATGTCGAGTGGCTCGCGCCCAGCGAATGGCTTGGTGCGCAACTCTATCTCGATATGGCCATGACGAATTCCGCAGCCAACACCGCGCGGCAGGTCATGAACATCTATGCCGGAACGCATATCTCCGGCGACGCGGCAAAGCTCTACAACCAACTTCAACCCACGGATCACGACTAACGGAGGAGACCAGACATGAAAAAGACCATCTTCACAATAGCGGCCCTGCTTATGGCGGGCGGGGCGTTTGCACAGGGGGAAACCGCGGCGGAGGCCGTTCAGCAGGTCAAACTGCTGGAGCTGATCAAAACCGGCGGATGGGCCATGTGGCCGCTGGGCGGGTTCTCGTTTTTCATGGTCGTGCTCATCGTCCAGAACTTTATCTCGCTGCGGCCGAAAACCCTGCTGCACACCGAGATGATGCCCGAACTTATCAAGATGATGCTCGGCAAGAAGTGCAAGACCGCGCTCATCTACTGCCGCAAGAACCCCTCCATGTTCGCCAACACCTTTGGGGCCGGGCTTGAACGCTGCCTCGATGGCGAAGTGGGGATCGACTTCAACAAGGTCAAGGAATCGGTCGAGGAGGCTTCCGTCGAGCAGATGTCAAAACTAATGAAGCCGATCGACTACCTATCGATTATCGGCGCGAGCGCGCCGATGCTCGGATTGCTCGGCACGGTGTCGGGCATGATCAAGGCTTTCAACACCATGGGAACGACGGGCATGGGCAAGCCGGAGCTGCTGGCGGCGAACATCGGGGAGGCGCTCATTACGACGGCAACGGGCCTGGTGATCGCCATCCCGGCCATGTTCTTCTTCTTCTTTTTTAAGAAAGGCTTCCAGAAGACGCTCGCGACACTCGGTCGCAACATCGGGTTCCTGTTCGATGCGCTGCAGACCGGCAAGGAGCCGATCAGCTTCATGGATCTCGAAACCCTCGAAAAAATGGACGGGGAATAGTTTTCAAACCTTTGGCGCCCCGGGGAAACCCATGAAACTCGAACTCAAACACAACGACGACGATCTCGAAGTCAATATGTCCCCGATGATTGACATGGTCTTTCTGCTGCTGATTTTTTTCATCGTGGCTTCGCAGGTGATCGACGACAAGCCCAAGGTCGACATTCCGTATGCTGCCTACGCCACAGTGCCCGAGGACACAACAGGTCGCGTGATGATCACGGTGACCCGGGACGAAAAATACTTCATCGGGTCGCACGAACTCAAGGGCATCGAGGAACTCAAGGAGCGTCTCGCGCTTGAAATCAAGGCCGACGCGAACCTGCGCATTCTTATCCGCTCCGCCGGCGACGTGAAATATAAAACCAACGAAAAGATCATGGTCGCCTGCGCAGAAGTGGGCGCGAACGACCTTATTTATTCCGCATACGAAGAGTAGGAGAGACGCGTGAACCTGTATAGGCATGCAGAAGAGGTTAAACTGGAACTACAGATCGCGCCGCTGATCGACGTGGTGTTCCTGTTGCTGATCTATTTTATGGTCACCCCCGCGCTCATCAGGAAGGAGGGCGATATTTCCTTCATGCTGCCCGCCAATGTCGCCGCGGAAGACATGGTGGACATACCTGTCGAGGTGCTCATCGAGATCACCGCCGACGGCACCGTGCAGGTGGAGGGCATGCGTTTTTCGCGCGACGACCGGAACCTGGAAGATCTGGCCATGCAGATCCGCGGCCTGCGCGCAATCGCGGCCGCGCAGCGTTCGCCTTTTTTTGTGAATGTAATGCCCCACAAGGATGCGCTGCATCGCAGAATTATCGATGTAATGGACGCGTGCGCCGCCGCCGGCGTCAACAGCTTGACCTTCAGCAAATCGATGTAGTTGGGATTTTGAAATGAAGCGAAAGCTCAAAAGTAAACAGAAATTGATTAAGGGAACGCCCAGTGCAGTGGTGTTGAGTTTTTTTCTCCATGCCGTGCTGCTGTTGCTGGCCGGACTGCTGGGAGTCTTTACGATCACCCAGAAGGAAGAAAAGAAGTTCGTTCCGCCCAAGCCTGTCGAGCGTCCGAAAATGCGTTTGCGCAAGCCCAAGGTGAAGGTGAAGAAAACCGCCAAGCCCAAGCCGACGACGCGCATCGTCACCAAGGTCAATCGCGCAAGCATGCCCGACATCCAGTTGCCGGAAATGTCCGGCATGCAGGACGGCATCGTTGGCGGCATAGGCGGTTTTGAACTGATGCCGGATATGGGCGAGGTGTCGCTCTTCGGCGGCGGGCAGACGATCGGCAACGATTTTGAGGGCACGCTCTACCACTTGCTCCACGACCGTCGCGGGGGGTTGGCGATCATGGACCGTTGGCAGTTCCAGGATATACTGCGCAAATATGCCCGGAGTGGCTTCAGCAAATCGAAGCTGGCCCGCTATTACCGTTCGCCGATGAAACTGTATACCACCCATTTCATGATTCCGCCGATCGTTTCCCCCGTGGCGCCGGATGTGTTCGGGGCGCCTGAATTGGAGAGCTATTTTTTTTTCATAAACTACGAGGGGCAGCTGGTCTACCCGGAAGACATCAAGTTCCGTTTCTGGGGCATGGGCGATGCCTATGTCAGCGTTTTTGTGGATGGGGAGCATGTTCTGTTGAACGGTTGGGACGGCCGTTTGGAATATCTGGACTACTGGCAGCCCTCGGATGCCGATTCCGATAAATATTTCCTGGGCAACCAGACAATGCACGTGGGCGACTGGATTGAATTGAAAGCCGGGGAACCCAAGGACATGGAAGTTTTTTTCGGAGAGTGGGTCGGTGGTCAGGTTGCCGTAATGTTGTTGGTTGAAGTCGAAGGCGAGGAATATCCCCAAACCCGCCAGGGCGGCCCCCTGCTCCCGGCGTTTAAAACCTCGGAGTTTTCACGGGATCAACTCGAGGAAATCTACAAATATCTGCCGGCAGGGGAATGCAGTCTTACCAACGGCCCGGTCTTTCGCGACTATGTGGTGAAGGGCAAAACCAACCGGGTGAAAAAGGTGGAGACGGTCGTGGCCCCTGTCGTCGAGGAAAAGCCGCCGGAGTCGAAAACGCATATCTGGACCAGCGCCAAAGGAATACATCTCGAGGCGGAATTTGTCCATGTCATGGGCGACAAAGTGGTGCTGAAGCTGCCGCGGGGCAACCAAAAGAAGTTTCCCCTGGACCAATTCTCTGAAGAGGATCACACCTATATTGAACTTCAAAATCCTCCCAGGCTTGATGTGTCTGTTTCCAGGAAAACCGAGCAGCGTGTTTTCCCGGAGAGCCTGAGCGATCTGCCGAGTTCAACCTACAACAATTTCACGGCGGTAATAAAGCAGGGGTCCAGCCAGCCCTATAACCAGGACCTGGAGGCCGAGCTCTTTATTGTAGGAGAGGAAAAAGCCGGGGACCACTATATCTTCCTTGATTACCAGAAAACGTCCTTCCGCCTGACGGAAGGCAGCGCCAGTGTCTTTAAATTGCCCAGCCGGACCATTGAACTGGTCGAGTTCGCAATGAATGGGCAGTTGCGGGGGGAAATCTATACGGGCTACATGGTCATTATCACAGACAGCCGTGGCAAAGTCATTGCCCACAAGGAAACACGGGATAAGTGGTTTGACCATGTGGATAATTTGCGAAATATGCCCATCGGGAAAACGTTTGACGATGAATGCAACCGGTGCTGGCCGACGCGGCCGAAGCGGTGGTATTGACCGCGTTTCCCCTCCCTGTAAGAATCGGTATGAAGATACTGCTTAAAAAATCGAAGAGTATCATCAAGGGGATGCCCAGCGGGGTGCTGGTCAGCATCGTTGTCCACGTGGTCGCCTTTCTACTGGCGGGGCTGCTGGGAGTCTTTACGATCACCCAGAAGGAAGGAAAAAAGTTTGTTCCGCCCACGCCCGTCGAGCGCCCGAAAATGCGTTTGCGCAAGCCCAAGGTAAAGGTGAAGAAAACCGCCAAGCCCAAACCGACGACACGCATCGTCACCAAGGTCAATCGCGCAAGCATGCCCGACATCCAGCTGCCGGAAATGTCCGGCATGCAGGATGGCATCGGCGGCGGCATTGGCGGATTCGATATGATGCCCGCGCTTGAAAAAGTCAGCGTCTTCGGCAGCGGGCGGACCATCGGCAACGACTTTGTCGGCACCTTCTACGACTTCAAGCGCGACCGCCGCGGCCGCACCGGCATTATGGACCCTGACAAGTTTACCCATGAGCTGAAGGAGTTTGTGCGCAACGGATGGAAACCCTCAAGTATCGCACGGTATTACCGGTCGCCTAAAAAACTCTACGCCACAACCTTCGCGATTCCGCCGATTCTTTCCTCGGTTGCCCCGGCGGCGTTCGACGAGGCCGATACGGTCGGCTACTGCTGGATGGCGCACTATAAGGGGCAGCTCGTACACAAGGACGGCATTACCTTCCGTTTCTGGGGCATGGGCGACGACATTATGGTGATTCGCGTGGATGGGAAACTGGTGCTCAACGCCTGCTGGCCGGGGGATACCGAAGGTGCGATCGCGCACGACTGGCACAGCACGTCGTCGGATTCCCGCAAGTATCGGTTGGGCAACAACGATGCGGTCATCGGCGACTGGATCACGCTCGAGCCGGGGGTTCCGCAGAATATGGAAGTAATGATCGGTGAAGTGCCCGGCGGCGTGTTCTGCGCGATGCTCGTTGTGGAAGAAAAGGGCGTGGAATACGAGAAAAATTCCCAGAGCGGTCCGGTTCTTCCCATCTTCAAGACGACGGAACCTTCGCTCGACTTGATCGAAGCTATTCACGGGGATTTGGTCCCCGGCGAGGCCTGCGTAACCAACGGACCGGTCTTCCGCGACTATGCTTTTCGTAAAAGTGAAAAACCGAAGAAAGAGAATCCCCCCGCTCCTCAAGAAGTCGCTTCGAAAGCGAGCATGTCAGGTGACCCCGAAGTCCGAACATGGACATTGGCGAAGGGCCGCGCATTGGAA
>JAIPIO010000037.1 GCA_021734595.1 Kiritimatiellales bacterium
GATCGGCAGGATGCCATGGCCTGTCGTTTTGCAACACATTCAATGCACCGTCGCAGTCCGTTGGAACCGCTGGAAAAAAGAGATTGCCTTTAGGTGGTTAATAGCCGATATTCTCGCGCTTTCCAACCATTGGAAAAAAAGTTCCAGCGGTTGGAATAAAGTTTCCATCCATTGGAATGATTGGTAGTGAATAACGACTAATATCGGGGTGTAGCGCAGTCTGGTAGCGCGGTTGCTTTGGGAGCAATAGGTCGGCGGTTCGAATCCGTCCACCCCGACCATCCTTCGCTCGCGTGCGAGCTACGGATGGCAGGCCAGCATTATTGTTCGCCCTGATAGCTCAGCTGGATAGAGCAACGGACTTCTAATCCGTAGGTCTCAGGTTCGAATCCTGATCAGGGCGCCATTTCCTAATGCGACCCTCAGGATGAGAACCGTGGGTTCGACACAAGCACAGCGCAGTGAGACTGGAGCAATGCGACAGTCCCCGAAGGGGCGACAGCAATCCTGATCAGGGCGCCATTTCTTTTTTCAGTCGGCGGTAAACGACGAGCTGCGCCTGGCCTTTGTTGGTGGTGAGGGTGTATTCCTCCGGCGGGATCGCAAAGCTTCCCACCTTTTCCAATGTCTGGAAAATGCTGGAACCCTCGAACCAGGACGGGAAGATCACGAGCCAGTCCATTTTTTGGAATGCCGCTTTTGAATCTTTGGAGAATGCCAGCTCGGCGTTGTTAAGGCCCATCATGTCGAGGGTGTAGCGGTTGCCAAAATAGCGGATGGCACCGGCGTCGTTGGCGCCGATGACGGCATCCTTCGGTGTGTTAATGCTGATCCATTCGCCGGCGCGCACATTAACCAGACGGATGGCGCGCGAGTCGGAAATCAAGTGGCCACGCCGGTCGGCAAAGGAGTTTACAAAGTTGGGAAGCGAAATCACCAGGGCAAGAATTATGAACGCTTTCAGTGCGAGCGGCGCCTTTTTTCCGGGAATGAGGTTTGCGGCACCGCAGGTGAGCATGCCGATGCCGATGCTGAAGGATGCGGTCAGGATAAGGGACGCGGGGTCGAACCAGCGCGTCCAGTAGTAGCCGGAAAACTCGATCTCGCGGGAGCAGGCGACCCCGGCCAGAAAGGCGGCGGGTGCGGCCAGCATAAAGATGGTGAAGGGCCATGTATTTCGGGTGCGGTGCGTCATAAGAATGTTGATAAACAACAGGGTAAGAACGGCGGCCAGTATGTAGACGGGAACCAGTCCTTGAAATGAGAGCGAGTTCCAGAAGGCCAGTAGCTGCACAGTACCCAGTTGGAGCGAAGTCGCTTTCATGTAGAAGGTGGTTGGAAGCCAGTGGCCGTTGGCGGTTTTGCAGAAGAGGCTCCAGAGGATCATGGGGATCGGCAGAATGAGGAGGGTTGCAAGTTGTCTGGGCCGCCATTTCTTCAGGTAAACAGCAATCCCGGCGGCTATGCCGAAGAGGGGCAACAACAGGAGCGATTCGGGGCGCGTGACGGGCGTGAGGCTGATCAGTACTGCCGAAAGCACGGGGCGGTTCTTTATAAACGCGAGGGCGGCACCGAGCCATAGGGTTACCAGCAGGCTGGTTTCCATCCCGGAGAGGGCGGAAAAGGCGAGCCGGGGATCGATGGCGAACAAGGATGCGGCAATCACCCCGGCAGTTTCGGCGCCATTGATGCTCTTCCCAAGCTTCTTGACCAGATGAATGCTCATTAGCGCCAGGATTATACCGATCAGCTTAACGGCGAGCACCACGGCATCGTTGCCGAGCGGCTGAAGCCAGTGCACGGGTGCCGTAATGATACTCCATAGCGGGCTGGTGGAACCGGCCTCCTGCACGCCCGGGTTGTAGGCAAAACCCTGGCCGGCGGCAAACGAGCGCGAGTAGACCCGGTGAATCCAAGCGTCGTCCAGCGGGAAATCGAGCAGGCTGAACGGGTTGGCCGCAAAGAATGCGGCCACGACGAGAAAAAGCAGGAGAGGCAGTTTCTTGATGGTTGGATTCACTGGTAGAACCAATAGGCAAATGAGATGTGGTCGCCACCGATCATAATTCGTGGATTTTCGCTCTGCAGGTAGGGCGGGGGAATCTTCAGCAGCACCTCGCTAAATCCTTCCTCGCCGACCGCAAGTTCCGGAACAGGAACTTCGACGTCGTCTACAAACAGTTTCAACTGCTGCATTTCATCCAGCTCGAGTTTATGGATTTTTGAGAGCTGCCTGCCGTGATAGATTGTGCCTTCAACCGTACGCGCGGTGCGCATGGCGATGTACAGCGGTTTGCCTTTCTGCACGGGTCCAACATCAAAGGATTCACTCCCAATGACGGCGCGCCCCACCTCTGAATAGTCTTTGTCGCCGAGCTTTGCGGTTAGTGTGACCAGTGGAATGCGCATATTCTTCAGCCGGAGCCAGCGCTTGTAGTTGTGCTGTTCTTCACTATGGATATAGCCAATATCCATACTGTCGATGAGTTTGAGTTCCTTGAGCTGGTCTCCCAGCAGCAGCGGTTCATTTCCTCCGTCAAGTGTGTCCCATACCGCCTTGTAAACCACAAGACTCCAAGGGCTGGCAATGGCGGAGTCGCTGTCCGTTAACCGGGCTTCCCCCATGAATGGTTCCGTCCATGGATGATGTTCCAGGACATTAAGGTAGGTGATCCAGTTTTCAAACCGGAGGTCGGGGCGGTGTTTCAGGAGATCGATGACGTGGAATAGTTGTTGCTCAATACCTTTTTCAAAGAAGCCCGGCGCAGTGATGCCCCATAGGTTGTAGGCCTGATGTTCCGGGAGATAATAGTTCACGCCACCGACATCCATATACCCGAAGCGTTCCGTGGTCGGAATGGCCTGTGCGATCCGGCCTGCAAACGCTTCATCTTTCTCCATAGTGATGGCAACGGTGTATGCGTTGCAGAATACATAGGCCAGGAAGACTATCTGGTACAGAAGAAGCAGAGCGGTACAGATCGGCAGGAAATACGGAGCTTTCAGGCGATCGTGAACTTCAAACACTCCGATGGAAACGTAAACCAGAAAGAGGGGAAAGATCCAGCCGAGGTAGCGGTCGTTGGAAATGCCCTGCCATTGGCTGGATGCCACCAAGGCAATGGCGGCACCGGCGCTGAGAGCCAGCCAGCATTCGCAGAGTCGGATTGTTTTGTCTTTCCGCGGGTATAACAGGATGCCAGCCAAACCAAGCGCACCGCCGATCAGGGGAAGCAGGTAGAACTGCCGAGCCTTGTCCGACAATCCAAAGAAAACCCCTTTTAGCAATCCGACTGCATCATAAAGAATGTGCTCCACCGCCCCGGTAAGCGGATAGACTTTAAAATATCCCTTATTGGCAACGGACATGAACTGGAAGTGCCCGGTGAGCCTGTAGTTGATGATCAATGTGATTAGAAAAACGACTGCACCAGTTATTCCATAGAGAAGGAACTGACGGCTTTGCTTGGTGGTGCCCGGTGCGTTGCTGAAAAAACGGTTGGCGAGAAGCCCAATGACGCTGCAGGAGATGAATGCGATGGAGAAAACAAAACCCTCCGGTCGCGTGATGGCGCAAAGGGCAATTAGGAGAAAAGGAAGGTAGCGCCGCCCATACAGGATGGATGTGAAGGTGGCCAATGCGAGGAATGTAAGCAGTCCGATATCCGTTTGGCGCAGGACGGCCGAGGCCGTATGACCGCTCAGGACGGTCATGAACAGTACCAACGGGACGATTCGTGGGTGCAGCCGTTTGGTAATCAGCCAGAGTAAAACAATGATTCCCAGATAGAAACCAGCGTTTAGTATAAATACGGCCGTGATGAATGCATCACCCGTGGCACCAAGTTGGTAAAGCAAGGAGAGGAGCAGGGGGTAGAGATATGAAGTGCTGCCGGTTGATGGTGTGTCGCCCGGAGAGAACGTGAAGGAATGCCCCTCGGCAATGTTTCTTGCATATTGAAGATAGAGTATAACATCGGGTTCCGCTATGGCCGGGGTGCCATCGCCCGCTGCTGTCAAGATGAGGTAAAAAGATGAGATAATCAGAACTGCACCACAGAGGGCCAGGATCAGCATATTTTTAGAATTCAGCATGATATGAAACTACCTGTTGCGTTTGCGGTTAGACAATCTATTTTTAGGCATAAGATTATGAACGGATAAAAAAAAGCCCCGGGGCATCCGGGGCTCTTTCAGCTAGCAAGAACTATTAGTAGCTTGATTCGCCACCAACGGTGGTCTGCAGCGTAATGGTAGCATCGCCGACTTTCATGGCCGTTACAACAGAAGCGGAGTCAGATGCGCCCTTGACATAGTCGCCAGCGTCGTCCCATGCGATGGTCGCGCCATCGGTTTTGCCGGTTTCCATTGCCCACTGCTGAACAGCGGAGTCAACGATACGGATGTTGTTGGCTTTCGCTTTCGCGATGGAATTGGCACGTGCCTTCTGGAAGGAAGGAATACCGATTGCGGCCAACAGACCGATGATGGCAACTACGATCATGATTTCTACCAGTGTGAATCCTTGTTTCTTATGCATTTTATTCTCCTTTAATTTTTATTTATCATTTCCTCGAGTAGTTGAGCTCACCTCCATGTACCGCCACTCGCGGATTCAGTAGAAGCAATTCCTGTGCCAGAAAATGCCATCCATTGAAAATTGTTCAAGAAAACACCAGTATGGGAATTGAATGCCACTAATTTATGCCCATAAGACAAGCACTTTGTTCCTGTTTCATCTGTAATTGAATATTTGAATGAGTTCATGATAAAAATATTTTGACCGGCGAAAGGGTTCCAAAACTGAGAAATTTTCAACATTGAGAAGGGATTTTCATATCGATGACCTACTCTGTCTCGTCTTCCGGCAGTTTTCGGTAAAGCGTAGCAAGGCTGATGTCCAGTTCCTTGGCTGCCTTGGCTTTATCCCCGCCCATCGTTGAAATAACATTCTTAAGGTACTCTTTCTCCTTGGCCCGCAGGAAAGCTTTAAGCGATTTTCCCTTCTCAAACTCGGTCGTCAAGGCACTCTGTTGAGCGGCGGGGTTTTCTTCGAATGAAACAATCAGCTTGGAGGGCAGTGTTTCCCGGGTTATTTTTCCATCTTTGGCAAATGTAAGGCAGTGCTGGATGACATTCTGTAGTTCGCGGACATTTCCTGGCCAGCTGTAGTTTTGCAGAATAGCTAAAACAGCATTATCCATCACCGGCGGGGGCGCTCCCTCGATAAGTTCCTGTGCAATGAAATGCTGCGCCAGTGGAAGAACATCTTCGGGGCGTATATTGAGGGGGGGGTATTTCTATCGTGATTACGCTCAATCTGTAAAAAAGGTCTTCTCGGAAGGAGCCGTCCTTAACCAAGGTTTCCAGATTCTTGTTGGATGCAGCCAGAATACGGACATCCACGTCCACTTCATCGGTCCCTCCGACTTTTCGGATTCTTTTATTCTGGATGGCCCGCAACAGTTTGGATTGAAGGCTGGCCGGAATGGAATTGATTTCGTCCAGGAAAAGCGTCCCCCCTCTTGCTGCTTCAAAAAGACCGTCCTTGCTGCTGTTGGCACCGGTGAAAGCCCCTTTAACATGGCCGAAGAGTTCGGATTCAATCAGTGATTCCGGCAACGCTGCACAGTTGATCGGCAGGAACCGTCCCTCTTTGCGGGCGCTGTAGGTGTGAAGGGCTTCGGCAACCAGTTCCTTACCGGTTCCGCTTTCTCCGGTTATCATAATGGTGGTTTTAGTGGGAGCAACCCGCTTGACCATTTCGCAGACATTTTTCATCGAATCGCTTTCCGCCACGATATTTCCGAAGTATTTCTTTGTTTCCACCTGTGTTGTTGTGCCGACCTGTTCCATAATGGTGTTTTGATAGTCAAGCGCCCGCTTTACGGTAAGCAGCAGTTCATCGATTTTAAAAGGTTTGGGGATATAATCGAAAGCGCCTTCCTTCATGGCGTCCACCGCAGTGGATACCGTTGCATAGGCCGTAAGCATGATGACCCCTACCGTTGGATGCAGTTGACGCACTTTCTTCAAAAGCTGCATCCCATCCATCGGCTCCATCTTTATATCCGATATCAGCAGGTCGAAATGATCGCTTTTGAATATTTTTTCCGCAGCGACCCCGTTTTTCGCCAATTTCACATCGTACCCTTTAGAAATAAGAATCTTATTCAAAAGGCTAAGAATGGTTGGGTCATCATCTGCTATGAGAATTCTGGCCATTTTTAATCCCTCTCTCTACGTTTTTAAACTGTCTAATATAACCATCTTCTTCAGCGGCAGAGTCAAGCTTAATGATGGTCATGAGATCCTCCGGTGAATATTCCGAAAAATCGCAGAAGTTCTGAATTACCGTGTCCATCCGGTCCACTGCACTCAATATATGTTCAAAAAGTTCTGCTCGCTCTGTTACCTTCGGGCTGTCAGGCAGCCAATCGGTCGCGTCTGAATATTTCTCATACTGCGCCAACAGCTGGATTGAGGCGGAAATGGCGGTTAACGGAGTTCTGATTTCATGCGCCATTTCTCCCGCAATTTTTGTGGCCGCGCTAACGCGCTCCGCATTCTTCAATTCAACCTGCATTTCTATAATATGAGAAATATCATTAAATACAAGGATTGTGACAGGCACATCGCCCTTTTTCTCATTCACGCGAGGGACGATTGATGCAGGCAGATTTACGGTCGACCTGTGATAAGTGACCGGGAACGGGTTCCCTCCCGGACGCTTGAAATATACAGCATGGCCGATACTATCGGCTGTGTTGATGGTTTTGGCATCGATCAGAGACGGGAAAGGCAAAGCCGCAAGGTCTTCTTCCCGTTGGAAGAGCAGTTCGCAGGCGGTGTGATTTGCGATCAGAATCCGATCTTCCGTATCAAGCAGCAACAAACCGGCCTGAACATTCTGGAAGATAAATTCAGTCATATTGCGGAACATCTGTTCCTGGCGGTTGATGTATCCGCAGCGCCGGGAAACATAGACGCTGGCCATTCCAAAGAAGCAGAAGGTGAAGATCCGCAGGATGACAGAGGAATACATACTATGCAGGGCGGACGCACCGGCTTCGGAAGCGGGCGCCGCCAAAAGATCCTGTGAAAGAAGTCCGGCCATAAGAAGATAGACGACAATACTGAGCACTGTAATTTGAATGGCCTGCTTTGGCGTTGCGACAATGCCGGCGGAAAGAATAACCAGCGGATAGAGCAGGGTAAGATCGCTACCAATCCCTCCCGTAAAATAAACCAAGCCGGTGACCAGAATAAGATCCACCAGGAATTGCAGGGGCGCGCGCCGAGTGGCCTTGATTTTGTTCCGCAACCAGAGCGAGTAGGGGATGGTGATGATGAAGGCGAATGCCATGAAGGTATAAAAGGCGATATCGTCACTGGGCAGAATAAGCGTGACTAGAGCAAGAAATCCAGTCAGTACGATCAGGCGAACGGCCAGAATTGCCGCCAGTTCGGGCCATGTTGATTTTTGTTCGCCATTCATTCAGTACCGTGACAGCGTTACATCGAAACGACTTCTCCCATCTTAAAGATAGGCAGAAACATGCAGACCACAATACCACCGATGATTCCGCCGATAAAAACCATGAGGATAGGTTCGATCATGGAGGTTAGGCCGCCGAGCATGGTTTCCACTTCGTTTTCGTAGAATTCGGCCAGTTTGTCCATCATCTCTTCCACCTGGCCGGTTTTTTCACCGGCCGTGAGCATGTGGACAACCATGCGGGGATAATACTTGTTTCCGTCGAGCGCGGCCGACAGCGGTTCGCCGCCCTCAATGATGGTTTTTGCGTCGAGGAGTGAATCGCCGATTACGCGGTTCCCGGTGGCCAGTCCAACAATCTCAAGCGATTCCATGATCGGTACGCCGCTGTGCAGCAGCTGGGCAAAGGTCGATGCAAAGCGGCTCACAGCGATCTTGGTAGCCAACGTTCCGAATATGGGAAATCTCAAACGGATCTCATCGATGGTATATGCGCCTTTATCCGTGCCTTTATACCACTTATAGGCATAGCTCTGCGCGGCGATCACCGCTATCACAATGAACCAGTTTTTCTTGACCAGTTCACTGACGTTCATCAGAAACTGTGTTGGTCCTGGAAGTTCCGAGCCGAAATCGGCAAACATTCTGGCGAAAACGGGAACAATAAAGACAATCAGCGCAGTGGAAAGGGCAAGGGCCACAATCATCACCACGGCGGGATACATCATGGACGACTTCACTTTGGCGCGCAACCGGTTGCTTGACTCCAGAAACAGGGCCACCCGTGCACAGGTGTCGGGCAGGATGCCACCGACCTCGCCGGCCCGCATCATACTGATGTAGAGCTCATCAAAAATCGATGGGTAACACGCAATGGCTTCGGAATACATGGATCCGCCTTCGACTTTCTGCCGGACGCCGGCAACCACCGGCTTGAAATTCTTGTTGTCGGTCTGCTCTTCCATTGCCATAAGCGTCTGCACCAACGGCATCCCTGCACCGAGCATGGCCGATACCTGCCGGGTAAAAACAGACAGTTCCTTTAGCCGGATTTTCCGGCTCCCCTTGACGAGTATACGCCCGCCGGCCGCCTTCGTTTTTTTTCTTTCAGCCATAATGTCTCCGTTATTCGCTGGTTACGCGCATGATTTCTTCAATTGTGGTGAGACCGCTTCTGACACGGTCCAGGCCTGCTTCGCGCAGGGTTCTCATTCCGTTTTCAATCGCCATTTGCTTAATGGCAGAGGCCTCCTGGTTGGTCAGGATGGTTTTGCGTAGCGTGTCGCTTACCAGCAGGATTTCCATGATGCCACCCCGGCCTTTGTAGCCGATGTTGTTGCATTTTGGACACCCGGAGGGTTGATAGAACTGGGTGCCGGCCAGGTGCTCCGGGTTGACCCGGTTTTTCTTGAGGGCTTCCAGCGGGATTTCGACTTCCTTCTTGCAGACCGGGCAGAGCTTGCGGAACAGGCGCTGCGCCTGTGTAAGCAGCAGCGAGGAGGAGAGCATGAAGGGTTCTATACCCATATCGATCAGACGGGCAATTGCGCCGGCGGCATCATTCGTATGCAGGGTGCTCAACACCATATGCCCCGTCAACGCCGCTTCCACTGCGATGGTGGCGGTTTCACCGTCGCGGATTTCCCCAACCATCACCACATCCGGGTCCTGCCGGAGAATGGAGCGCAGTGCGGAGGCAAACGTCAACCCCACGACGGGATTGATCTGCACTTGGTTGATGCCGTCGAGCTGGTATTCCACCGGATTTTCCGTGGTGACGATATTGGTGCTCACCTTGTTCAATTCCTGCAGGGCGGAATAAAGTGTAGTGGTCTTGCCGCTACCCGTCGGACCCGTTACGAGAATCATGCCGTAGGGCTGGGCGAGGGCGTAGGCGAAATTTTCCAGCGACAGTTCATCCAGTCCCAGTGCGCCCAGATTGGGCGCGAGCGCGGTCTTGTCGAGAATGCGCATTACGATTTTTTCGCCATGCACCGTGGGCAATATGCTCACGCGGACATCCACTTCCTTGCCGAGCGCCTTGATCTTGAAGCGCCCGTCCTGCGGTACGCGGCGTTCGGCAATATCGAGGGTCGACATGATTTTAAGGCGGGAAATAATCGCGTTCTGCAGGTTTTTCGGCGGGCTGGGATTTTCGTACAGCACTCCGTCGATACGGTTGCGCAATCGAACTGTTTTTTCCATCGGCTCAATATGGATATCGCTGGCATGCTTGCGGAGCGCCTCTATCAGGATGGAATTCACGATGCGGATAACCGGCGCTTCGCCGGCGGTTTCGAGCAGCTCGTCGAGATTGGCATCCTCCGGAAGTTCCTGGCCCACTTCGACCTCGCCCTCATCGGCCATATCCTTCAGGATATCCTCCAGAGCCTTGGAAGGTTCATTCGTGAAGTGTTCGAGGACATCCTTGATTTCCTGTTCGAGCGCCACGACGGGAACCAGCTCCAGGTTGGTTCGCGACTGGATATTTTCGCGCCCCATGATGTTGAACGGATCCGCCATGGCGATGGTCAGCCGCGAGCCCAGCTTGGAGAGGGGCAGCACCTTGAGCGCTTTCCATGTATCCTTGGGGAGCAGCTCCATCAGCCCGGCTTCCGGCGAAAAGTGCTCCAGCGAGATCGGCCGCATCTCCAGATATTCAGCCGTGGCCAGCACCATGTCGATATCTGAAATCAGCCCCTGGGAGATCAGAAGCTGCTCGACTGATAGCTCGGAAGAACTCGCCTCTTTTTCGGCTTCGGCGAGAATATCCCGATCGATAGGGCGTATCTGCAGGATACAGTCAATCATCGTTCTGTTTTTTTTAGTCGCCTTAACCATATGCAATTCCTAAGTATAAAGGTTGATAGCCTGTAATAAGCAATCTTCGTGCCGTTTGTAAAGGCAAACGGCTTCATCCATCTAAACAGACCGGGAAACAGCCATCCTTCGATTAATGCATTCCAGCGATTGGTAAAAGTAGGATGATGTTTTCCAAGGATTGGAAAAAGAATGACAGGTTTTTCCAGCTATTGGAAGAGTCATGGACCGGTTTTTCAGAGATTGGAAGGTTGCTGAGGTGGATTTTTCCAGGCGTTGGAAAACATCCGCAATATCACGTCTGTGAGCCGAACTGGTTTTGCCGTTGCGCGGCCATCTCTTTGAGCCAGCCTCGCTTGGTTTCCAACGACTGGAAAAGATGCATCGCGAATCCGTTGGTAAGCTGCCCGGCCGCCGGATTGACTGTTTTCAGTTCAACTGGCGAATGGCGGCTCCCAGCATCCGGCCCTCTGTTTCCGATTGCTGGTTGGTCTCGAACCCATTCACAAAGCTGTAGCTTGCGAGAAGGGTCAGCACAATCACGACGGTTAGCGATGCCATAATGATCATAATTTCAGACAGTGTTAACGACTCTTTCTTCATAGCGGACTGTTACCTCTCTATTTTATAAATATACAGATACGCAAATCCTGTGCCACCGAATGGGACTGAATTGGGTTTTGAGTGGAACAATAATTAGCAAAGCACTTCTGTTATCAGTAGTGTACGGATTGGTATATATTTCGATCAATGCGGATGCCTGAAAAGCGGGGAAGGTGAATATACAAGCTTATCGCATAAATGAGAATTCATTATTATTGAATATGAGAATGAATGGATGGTTCTCTGCGCTCGCTTTCCCGTGGGTATATATTCTTGATGAAAAGTATAATGGTCTATATTTTGCTTGTTGAGTGGGTGCACATTTCGGGAGAACTCAATTATGGCCGATAAAAATTTAGATAACCAACTGCAAGACAGCATTGCCATGCTGGAACAGATTCTTGAGGTAATGCCCGGTGATGCGCTCGCACTCAAGGCGCTTTATGGTGCCTATCTTCAAGGGGGCGAGCGTGAACGCGCCTTTGAATACCTGTCCCTGCTGGCGAATGCGGCCATGGACAATGCGGATACGGACGCCGCCGAATATGTGGTTGAGCAGTACAATGTTTTCGAGGGAGAGCACCCGGAGGAGATATCTGCGCAGATTGCGCGGTTGCACACGCTGGTTTCACCCGCCGGAGCGGCTGGCGGAACCGGAAAGCCGACGGGTACCGGAAAGGCAACGGCTGAATCGGATCTTAGCGAGGAACTGTCGCTGGCCTGGCGGCTGTATGAAGAGGAGCAGCTTTCGCAGGAGGAATATTCCAGCGTATTGCATGACCTCACGGAAATGTCGTCAAAAGAGGTGGATGTTCCGGTGACGGTGTTGCATGTGCTCAACGACCGGGGTTTTATCCATATGAACCGCATCATGAATTATATTTCCACGAAATCCGGGGTGCCCTGCCTCTCGATTTCCGGGTTTGAAATACCGGATGAAACGGCCACCATTCTGCCGAGAAACATCGTCTGCCACGCAGGGGCTCTGCCTTTCGGCGAACTGGGGGACGACCTGATGGTCGGGGTGCTCAATCCGTTTAATAAACGGCTCGTCGAAACGGTGGAACAAGTGAGCGGACGGAGATGCCACACCTATCTGATTGCGCCCGAGGAATATGACCGGTTAGTGGACCGCATACGGTCGTTGCTTAAATAGGACCGTCTCCGCCATGACGGTGAAGAATCGCGGATTCCCTATTCCTTGGTAAGGATGGTCAGGTATTTCACCTTTCCCTCATATTCCATAACCACATCATGCTCCCTGACCTCTATGAGCTGCGCCCCTTCAATGTAGCCATTCAGCAATACACTTTTTCCATTTACAATTGCAAAACCGCCTGAACCTGTTTTGCCAAATCCTGTAAGCGACAGGTGCGGCCAGTTTACCGAATCTTTTTTGCGGTTAAACAGATTTTTTTTGCCGGTTGTTTCCATGGATGCAGGCGCATTGGCTTCTTCCTCCTTGGAAGCCGGCGCTTTCTTCGCCGGAGTCTCGGTAAGTTCCGATGGCTTCGGTTGAACCAGCTTTGCTTTTGCGACAACCTCTTTGGCTTGATCAAGCGGGGCACTGAGGCTGAATTTAGCGGCCGGGTTCTCTTCGGATTTAGCCTTCCCGGAACCGAAACGTCCAACAGACATATGAATCAGCAGAAAGCTGCCCACCTGCAACATGGAGATCACGACCAGCAGGAAAACGACAACCAGCCACGGGGAGGTGGTGGATGACCGAGCAGGCCTGCCATCCGGAGCTTTTGGCGTCCGGGTTGTGTTGGTTGTATTGTCAGTCACAATCTGTTTCCTTGTATAGTCTGTTTACAGCTTTTACCAGTGAAACCTACTGCATTTATCCTAAACCTCGTCGCAGTAGCAAGGGGAAAGATAGTTATAAATATGGTACGGAACCTGCTTTCTATGTCCGGTGTGAACGAAAAAAGGACGCAAAGTGCGAGACGCAAACAAGTGGAAGTTAATTACGGTGCATAACCATGATGGGTCTATTAAATAAAAATAAAAAGCATAAGGGGCTGTCGGATCTGGTGGGAATAGATTTCTCATCAACGGCAGTCAAAGTGGTCAGACTGAAAAAAAGCCGTACCGGCATTGGTCTGGCAGGACTTGATTTGCTGCCCCCGGTTGACTTCAGTCAGCAATCGGGACGGATCGATTTGCCGCGAAATCTGTGCCCGCATTACGGCTGTCTGGCCTATTCGAGCGAAGATACCGTGGTTCGTCTTATCAATGCATCGCCGACAGCCGGTTCGGAAGTGCTCCCTGAGGAGCAGATCCGGGAACTGTTGAATGTGGGTGAAGAATACCGTGCGTCAGCCGTATTGGTGAACAAGGGTAAAGGCCGGCAGGACTCCGGCTTCCTCGCTGCGGCGATCCCGGAAGACGACGCGCGTTTCCTCTTCAATATGTTTCCTTCCGGCCCGCCGGCACCCCTGTCCATCGAAGTGTCGGGACTCGCATCCATCACCGCTTTTCTGCATGCCCGCAGCGAGGAATGCGGCAACGAGTCGGTTTGCCTGATTGAGTCCGGGGACCAGGTGAGTTACTTCGCGTTTATCAACAGGGGGGTCATTTCCCTCGTTGGAAGATATGGCTTCGGGGGCAGAATGCTGCGCCACAAAATTGTGGAAGAGCTGGGTGTGGACGACGAACTTGCCGGCACGATTCTTTCCGATCAATCCATCAATATTGCGGCCACGATCCTTGATGTCATGAACCCGTTCCTTAAGCAGCTGGCCATCTCGCGGGATTTCATGGAGCGCCATCAGAAAAGCAAAGTGACGAAAGTATATGCCTCCGGCGGCACTAGTCTGCTTCCGCATTGGAAGGAAATTGTTCAGCAGGAACTTCAGATTGAAGCGGTTTCATGGAATCCCTTTGAAAACATCCAGATTGAACAGGATGTCTTTCCTTCGAATCTGGTGGGCCAGGAGGCGCGTTTTGCAGCGGCAGTTGGAGCAGCTATTGGAGGATTGCAGGAATCATGAAATACACACGGGTTAATCTCATACGGAAGGCGGAACTGCGTTATCAGGGCGCGGTGGGCGGGCGGTTCCTGCTAGTCTGCTTCGTGGTAACACCGATTATTCTTATTGCCATGCTCAGCGGCATTAAACTTATGCAGTACAGCGAGGTTCAGAGCAGCCTGAAGAGCAACCAGCAATTGTGGTCGGAACTCAAACCGAAGCTGGCGCAGTTCCATAAAGAGAAACGCGGATACGAAGCAAACCGCAAAGCGCTGGTTCTCATTGACGCATGGAAAGGCTCGCAGATTTCGTGGGATGAAATGTTCGGCAAAATACAGGAGCGTATTCCTGTAACCATTCAAGCCACTCGGCTGTCGATCCGGAGTGAGGGCGGTGCAGGGAGGTATGCCGAAGCGGAAGAACTGGCGCTTGACTACCGGTTTGAACTGCAGGGGGTTTCCAAGGGAGAAAATGCAGAAGGTGCTGTGATCGCACTGCGGAAAAACCTGCTTGAATCAGAACAGCTTTCATCGGTTTTTGATTCGATGAAGCTTGCCTCGATGCGGAAACAGCTCAGCAGCGACGAAGCCATCATCCAACAGTTTAAACTTGAAGGAACAGGGAAATCAGGAGGCATCATAGATGAAACTCAACGCACTGAGTAAAGAACAGAAACAATACCTGTTTCTCGGGATGGTGGTGGTTGCAGCAATGCTGGCGGGGATTGTTTTCGGTATCAAAGTAAGTCTCGCCTCCATATCTGTGGCCAAAATGGAACTACAGGATCTTTGTGCAAAAATCGATTCCGCTCAGACCACCCTCAAAGACCATGATGTTGTCACCCGCAATTTCACGCAGTCGATAGCCGAGATGAAGGTGCACGTAGCCAGTTCTCCGCCAGTAAAGAATTATTTCTCATGGGCGGCCGAGCTCGTTTATTCCCAGGCGCGCGCCGCAGGGATAGATGTGGATGCCATTGATGAACTGGCCAATACGGCGCCTGCCTCGGTGGTGGCGGACGGCGAAAACTCGGATGGGGACAGTGAAGTCAAACCGGTGGAACTGGAGTCCTATTCGCTGCGCGTTGCGGCGCATGGCAGTTATGAGAAACTCGTTGAGTTACTGAAACTGCTGGAAAACCGGAACCCGCTTGTCCGCATTACCGGGGTGGATATGAGTACGGGTAAAAGCCCGTTGAAGCACGACATACAGATATTTTTGCAATGGCCTTTGATCCGTGGGGAGTAATGTTATGAAACAGCCAAAGACAACAGGAAAAACATGGTCTGGAAACTTCCGAGAATGGATTGGATGCAGCATCTGTTTCGTATTGTTGCTATCACCAGCCTTTTCTCAAGATAAGGAAGCTGATGGCACGGATACTGCTAAAACCGAAGCCATGACAAAGCAAATTAGAGATCCATTTTGGCCGGTCGGCTTCTATCCAGAAGGTTGGGGCAGGTCGGCTGTCGAAAAGAAGAAGAAAGCCGATCCTGTTGAGCAACAGCGGCAGACCATCGTTAGCAAGGGGTGGGATGTGGCCAGGAAAAATATAGTCATTAACGGTATCAGCAGCACGGATGATAATGAGTTTGTTGCGATCATTAACAACCATCTCAAATCGGTCGGCGAGATGATTGTGGTTGATACAGGCAATGGGAAATATTTCTGGAGAGTGGCGGCGGTTCAGCCTCCAGGAAGTGTGAAGCTTCTGCGCGTAAAGGCTGAGGCGTTGGGTAGTGTTTCGGTAAATGTGAAGGATGAGGTGACAAAATGAGAATGATGAAATCAATTTTATTGGTACTTGCTGCAGGGGGATTGATGCTCAGCCTGTCAGTTGCCCAGGATACGGACCAAGTACTTGAAAATATGCTCAAGTCCGCTGACGCGGTTGGTAGCGATGCCGCCGCCGTTGATCCGGTTATTGTTCCGGTCGCTGAGGAACCCTCGCCGGTCGCTGAGGAACTCTCGCCGGTCGCCGAGGAACCCGCGCCGGTCGCCGAGGAACCCGCGCCGGTCGCCGAGGAACCCGCGCCGGTTGCTGAAGAACCCGTGCCGGTCGTTGTCCCGGAGGGGGAAGCGCTCGCTTCAGTGGTGATCAAAGCCGAAGAAGCCGCTGAAACTCCGATAACTCCCGCCGAGACGAATATCGCCGCCAAAGAGCTCGTGGCGCTGCTGGAAGCGGAGGACAGTGCAACACTCGAAGCGGACGCGACAGATGACGCCGTCTTGGAACCGGTTATGGAAGAGATGGCTGTTGAAGACGTCATTTCAATGCCCATGTCCGAAGATGCGGCGATGCAGCAGATCGAGCAGCTGATTTCCGTTCGGCTGGATAAAGTGGGACTGGAAGAAGCCATTAGCCTTTTCGCCCAGCTTTCCGGTGCCAATATCATTGTCCCGGAACTGGAAGAAGCCGCCAAGGTTTCTGTGAGCCTGAAAGATGTGGAATGGTATCCGGCGCTGCAGTCGATCCTGGATTCATATGATTATGAGCTCTACAAAAAAGTTTCCGATTCCGAAGTGTACAGTGTCCGTCGGCGGCCGGAGGGTGCGCCGGAGCCCCAGGTGGTGGAAACCTTCAAGTTGAAATACGCCACGGTACCTAACGCAGCCAAACTCATCAAGGAACTGTTGCCGGCCGACGCCAAAATCTCTGAATTTGCTTCCCGCAACATGCTGGTGGTAAAAAGCACGGAGTCCAATATCAGCGAAGTGCGCACGGTGCTTGCAACGATTGACGTGGCGCGCGAACAGGTGTTTATCGAAGCTAAATTCCTGGAACTGAACGAAGTGGCGCAGGAGGATCTGGGCATCGACTGGCAGGTGCTGCAGGCATACAGTGCCGGCACCGTCGGATCGGTTCAGTCGACCAAATCCAGAACGATCACTGACACCGAAAATAAAAGCCGCGTAACGGATATCAATGGGCTGAGTTATGAAGAAGTGGATGCTTATAGTGATTTTGGTGAACGGGTGCCCGGTTCCGGGTTGCATCAGCTAAAGGGAGTCACCCCCACCTACCAGGCCATCAAGGGTGATGTGACCACCGAAGTGTTGACTTCTGTTCTGAGCGCGGATGAATTCCGACTGGTGCTGAGTGCGCTGGAAGAAAACCAGGGGGTGAATATTGTCTCCAACCCGAAGATTATTGTTGCGAACGAACAAGAAGCAAGCATCGCTATTGTGCGTAAAGAGCCGAACATCCGCCAGGAGCGCAAGGAGAGCCTGAACGACCAGCCGGATCTCGTCACCTGTGAGCTTGATCCCGATGAGCCCTTCTTTGAATACGGCATTAAGCTGAACGT
>JAIPIO010000038.1 GCA_021734595.1 Kiritimatiellales bacterium
GGTGAGATCGAGGATGAATATGATCCCCAGGAAGAGGAGGTACAGAAGCGCCCTGACGGATCCCTGCTGGTTAACGCCAGAATTTCCGTTCACGAACTCAATGATGAGCTCAGTGCCCGATTCCCGGAAAGTGATGAATATGATTCGCTGGGGGGTTATATATTCTCGACGCTTGGGCATATTCCAAAGTCCGGAGAAACGCTTACAGCCTGTGGATACGAAATGAGAATTCAATCCGCCACACATCGGCAGATACAAACGGTGCACCTGATTCATCAGGGCGCGGAATAATTTACTCGCTTCCTTGCACTCCTTAGGTATTATTCCGATACTGTAGTGGCTTGTAATTGCTAATGGTAGAGAGGTTGATGATGTTCAAATTACACCGTATGTTTCTTGTTCTGTTATGGGTGGTCCCGCTTGTCACTTTGGCGGAAAACGTCGACCTGCGGCAGTATTATGAAGAGCAGAAGGCCGAACTTCTGAAAGAATTCAACGCACCCGAAGACGGCAGCGAGATCTCGCTTAAGCTTACGACGGGCAACATCCGCACCGGTACGCTGGCGCTGTTGACTCCTGATACCGTGACCATTCAGATGAAGGTCGGCCCGGTAACCTACAGCCGCATGATGCTGGATTCGTTCACCAGAACACAGCTCTTTGCGGCGGACTATGCGGAGTACAACGCCATTGCCCGCACCCGGGCTCTCAAAAACAAACAGGAAGGAAATCCGCGCCAGATTGGCGAGGCGCGTTTGCATGCGGCACGCGTTTCGATCAAGGACAGCATCGAGAAATCAAACAACAAAGACGAGACCGTTGACACAAAAGGCAGCACAGAAATCACGACTGAAACCAAAACAAAAACAGAGACGTGTACACTGGAAATCACAGTGGCTAACATGTCAGCAAACGAAGATACTTTCGCGCTCGAATGGTATTTTGTAAAAACCCCCATCACAGACGATGGCGACGGCGACCCGGAACCTGGAGATAAAGGCAGTACAGAAATCACGATCCCCGGCAATAAAAAGGCCGAACATACCGCCACCTCACTGGACTTCACCTTTACTGAACTTTCCGTCGAGCGCGAAAACCCGAATGCTACCAGCGACAGTTCTGGACCAACGGTCACAAAATCCGGCGACGAATACAAAGGCTATGTCGTATTTGTTAAACACGGTGACGAGATTCTCGACAAGAAGAGCAGTACCAAAACATTTCTAACGGACGAATGGCTCGAAAAACTTAAGGGTTCAGTTGCTGCACCAACCCCTTTGAGCCGAGGAAAGAAGGGCAAGAAAAAGAATAAATAACCGGTTTCTGCTACATCAGATCATCATTGCATCTGAATAAAGGAGGAAAATGGAGCATGTGCATATTCAATAGAAACAAATGGTTGGCGATTTTAATTGTTGCGACAACGGCTGGGTATGTTTCGGTAGCGACTGCCCAGGGAGTACGCCTGTCGGTCAAGAGCGATGGCAAAAAAGACAGTGAAGTCAGCAATAAAGGCAATACCCGCAAGAAAACGGAAACCGAGACATGCGTCTTGAATATCTCGCTGGCAAATCCAACCCCGCACTCGCCCACCTATTCGCTTGAATGGTACTTCTTCAGCCGCAAAGTAGCATCGAAGGAAAAATCCGACCCTGCGGTCTACGACAGGGGAAGCAAACAGTTTACGATTCCCGGCCAGAAAATGGTTTCGCATTCTGTGGAGGCCAAGCCGGTTGTCAAGGTGGAGTCGACCGTGACTTCAAACCGCAGTCGTGGGAGAGGCGGAAAAGGAGGCGGCGGAAACTCAAAGAAGACCACCAGCGGCTCCGAGTACTATGCCTATGTTGTGCTGGTGCGCTGCAACGGAAAGGTCATCGCCCAGCAAAGCAACAGTAAAACACTGCTAAAACCTGAAAACATTGCAAATCTCAATCCTTCAATGGGCGTTGCCAACAGCACCCCGGACAAGGGATCAACCAAAGGTAAAAAGAAGAAGAAGAAGAAATAATTCGCACGAACGCCTCCACTAGACGATGATTCGCGGCGGATGCGGACAACACCGAACTAGCGCGAATATTTCTCTGGCATTTACGCAAAACATACATATTATGGTGCGTCGATTTATCTGAATAAAGGGGAGTATATGTACACTACAATTGCACGCCGATGGATCGCGGTTCTGGTTCTTATGGTGATACCTGCCATAGTTTCGGCAGCCGATGACGGTTTAACTGAATATTATGAAGCACAGAAAGCCAAACTGCTGACCGAATTCAAGGCCCCGGAAATCGACAGTTCAATAACGATCACGTTTGCAACCAAAAATACCCGCACCGGAATCCTCAAGGAACTCTCAGCTGACAGCGTGACCATCCAGACCGAGGTTGCACCAATTACCTACCCAAAAACGGCACTGGATATGCGCACCCGCACAATCCTTTTTGCCGAAGATTATGCACATATATACGCTGCGCACAAAACCAGGCAAATTAAACGGCAGAACTATGCGGCCATGAAGGCGGTTGACCGGGAACAGAACGTAGAAGTATTCCACTGTGCCCGTTTAAACATCTATGACAACCTCGATAAGCAACTCGATACCAAATCAGCCAAAAATACAAGGGAAGCCACCGAAACCCAGACGTACAACCTCGACATTACGCTCACCAATCCCACCCCCCACGATGACACCTATACGCTTGAATGGTATTTCTTCAGCAGAAGTCTCGGCAAATCAAAAGGCGAACCGAAGATATCTGACAAAGGCAGTAAGGAGTTCACTGTTGCTGCGCAGAAAAACATCAAATACACTGTTTTGTCCAAGCCGGTGGTCAACAAGGAATCAAAAAAATCTTCCAGTAGAAACAACAACAGCAACAGAGGCAGTGGCAATTCCAAAAAGACGGTAAGCGGAACGGAATACTGCTCGTACGTCGTGCTCGTGCGCCACAACGGAGAAATCATTGCGAAGGAAAGCAATCAACGGGCGCTGCTGAAAGATGATAATCTTGCAAACCTGAGCGGCAAAATGCAACTCGCTTCCGGCGGTGGCAGCGGAGATTCTTCGGCTAAAAAGAGCACCAGCAAGAAGAAAAAGAAAAAGAAATAACAACAGGGGCCATTAATAGACATCCCATTTCACATCCATTCAATTAAGGAATAATAAATATGACTTCATCATCACGGAAAACCATCATCGTTCTGGGCATCGCCCTTGCGGCACAGGTGTTCGCTGTCCATGCCAACGAGCTGCGCGAATATTATGAAGCACAGAAAGCCGAACTTATAGGAACCTTCAAAGCGCCCGAAATCGGTAGTTCCGTAGGCATCAAACTCAAATCCGGTCAAACCCGTACCGGCACTATTATTGCGCTGACTGCCGATACCGTGACTATGGAAACGCCGGCGGGACCGATCACCTACAAAAAAGCGTTGCTGGATCAAACCACTTGCACAAAACTCTTTGCCGAAGACTATGCCACCGTTATCGCCATCCAACGCACGCGCCAGCTCAAGGCCAGCCAAGCCTCCTCCGCAACGCCGCAAGCGTCTGCAATCCACTCTGCGCGTGTGTCCGTTAAAGCAGACCTCGACAAAGACAAGAAAACCGAAAAAATCATGGGTAAAACCAGCTCCAACAGCGACAGAGATCCCAAGGTTACCCGCAAAACAACCGAAACGCAAACCTACAACCTCGACATCACCCTCTCCAACCCCGCCGCCACCCCGGACACCTACCAACTCGAATGGTATTTCATGAGCCGCAGCGTCGGCAGCAAATCCTCATCAACCTTATGCGAGAAAGGAAGCCAGGAATTCACCGTCGCAGGCCGCCAACGGGTAAAGCATGCCGTCGCCTCAAAAACCCTCACCAGTGGAGCATCCAAGGAGTCGAGTAGCGGCAGCGAGAACAGCGACAGAGAGGTAGTCGATAAAAACTCAGCCTCCGGCAGCGTCTACACCGGCTACGTTGTGCTTGTGAAGCATGGCGACAAGATTCTCGCCAAAAACAGCAACAACCACTCGTTCCTCAAGGAGGATTGGCTGGAAAAGCTCAATGGCCCCGTTTCAGAGGCATCCTCCTACCAGGAAGCTTCCGGCAAAAAGGAAAAAACCGCGAAAAAGAAGAAAAAGAAAAAAGACGAGTAGCCGTCCACCTTTCTCCTCTGCCAATGGCTGGGACCTTCGCCCGATGGGTTTCCAATGGTTTGAAATGTTTTTCCAGCCATTGGAATATAACCAACATTGACTTTCCAAAGCCTGGAAAATACGTCAAAACCTGCTTCCAATCATTGGAAAGGAAACCCATGGAAAACATCCGCCAGAAAAAAGCCTTCATCTGCGATATGGACGGTGTCATCTACCACGGCAACAAGCTGCTGCCCGGCGTCCCCGAATTTGTCGACTGGCTCAAGCACGAGAAGAAGCGCTTCCTGTTCTTGACCAACAGCTCCGAGCGCGCCCCGCGCGAACTGCAGGAAAAGCTCAGCCGCCTCGGCCTCGAAGTTCCCAAGGAACATTTCTACACCAGCGCCCTGGCCACTGCCGCCTTTGTCTCGAAGCAAAGCCCCGGCTGCACCGCCTACGTCATCGGCGAAACCGGCCTCATCAACGCCCTCTACAACGCCGGCATCACCATGAACGACGTCAACCCCGACTACGTCATTGTCGGCGAATCACGCAACTACACCTACGAAAACATCCTGCGTGCCGTAAAATACATCCAGCGCGGCGCCAAGCTCATCGGCACCAATCCCGACCTCACCGGCCCCGCCGAGCAGGGCATCGTCCCCGCCACCGGCGCACTCATCTCCCCCATCGAGCAGGCCACCGGCCACAAGGCCTACTTCGTCGGCAAACCCAACCCCCTCATGATGCGCAGCGCGCTCAAGCGCCTCGGCTGCCAGCGCGAAGACACCGTCATCGTCGGCGACCGCATGGACACCGACATCATCGCCGGGGTCGAGTCTGAAATATCCACCGTCCTTGTACTCAGCGGCTGTACCGCCCGCGAAGAAGTCGACTCCTACGCCTATTCCCCCGATCATATCCTCAACGGCGTCGGCGACATCCCTGGATGAGTGTAGATACCGCAAAAGTCAAACGTGCCGTAACCGGGCGCCTGCTGCCATGGTTTGAATCGAATCGCCGGGCCATGCCTTGGCGCTCTAACCGTACCCCCTACCGCGTCTGGGTCTCCGAAATCATGCTCCAGCAGACCCGCGTCGACCAAGCCACGCCCTACTTCAACCGCTTCGTCAAACGCTTCCCCTCCCTCAAATCCCTAGCTGAAGCCCCGCTTCAGGATGTGCTGAAAATGTGGGAAGGCCTTGGCTACTACTCCCGCGCCCGCAACCTCCACAAGGCCGCGCAGCTGGTTTCCAATGATTGGAAAGGACGTTTCCCAACCTTGGAAAAAGATATCTTGAAACTTCCAGGCATTGGAAACTACACCGCCGCCGCCATCGGCTCCCTCGCTTTCAACCTCGATCTCGCCGTGCTCGACGGCAACGTCATCCGCGTGCTCAGCCGCCTGGTTGCCTTTCCCAAGGACGTCCGTTCCACTGCCGCCAAGAACGAACTCCAGCAGCTCGCCGACGACCTGCTCATCCACGGCCGCGCCGGCGACTGCAACGAAGCCCTCATGGAACTGGGTGCCACCGTCTGTGTCCCCCGCAACCCGAACTGCCCCGCCTGTCCCCTCGCCCGCGTCTGCCTTGCCAAAAAATCCGCCCGCCCCGAAGACTATCCGGTGAAGGCACCGAAGAAAAAGGTGCCGCACATCATCGTCGGCGCCGCCGTCATCGGCAACCGCAAGGGCGAAGTGCTCATTGCCCAGCGCAAAATCGACGACATGCTCGGTGGCCTGTGGGAATTCCCCGGCGGCAAGCAGGAGCCCGGCGAAACCATTCAGGAGTGCATTGTCCGCGAAATAAAGGAGGAACTCGGCGTCAACATCCAAACCGGCGACTTCCTGCTCACCGTCAAGCATGCCTACAGCCACTTTACCATGGACTTGCACACCTACCGTGCCCGCATCGTTTCAGGTCGTCCGCGCCCTCTCGACTGCGCCGGTTACAAATGGGTCGAGGTTTCCGGCCTCCGCGAATACCCCTACTCCAAGGCCGACCTGAAAATCATTGATAAACTCCAGTCAAATAACCCATAGTCATTGCAATGGAAAAAAACCGAAAACCATCGCGGTTTCCCATCATCATGTCGGCCGTTCTGCCCGGTTCCGGTCAGTTCGTTCAGGGACGCTGGGTGCCGGCGATCATTTTTTCCTCCGGCTTTCTAACGCTGTTCGGCTGGTTTGTTTGGGCGGCGCTCCAAATAATCGTCGCGTTCTATAAACTGGGTCTCGAGTTTGAAACCGCCGAGGATGTCGAAGTCCATGCGGCCAGCTTCTTGCTGCCGTTGGTTTTCGCGCTCGCGGTTTGGTTTGCAAGCTTGATCGACGCCGTCGCCGCCTATCAGCGCGCCCGCACAGCGCAAGCCCGCCGCAAGTTGCCAGACCTGTCCAGCGACACCGCTCGTTAAGACAATGCGATTGCCCGGCTTCTTTACCAAATCAACTTAAAAAACTGCCGGGGCTTGTCGACGGGCATGGTTACTGAACAGTCGGTCTCACCCACAACAGTCTCGTTGGTAACTGCAACCCATACCATGCCGTTCACAAGCGATGTAGCGGAACTGAGCTGATAGCCCTCGCCCCACTTTGGCCAGCGGATCGACAGCTCGCCGGTTCCCGATGATGACACATCCATCAACGGTGTGTGCACCTGGTTGTACCGCCGCATGGCATCAATCATGACTTCAAGAATCGACATCCCGCCGTAAGGCCCGTTGGTGCTGGTATACACTTTCGTCACATCCCAGAAGTCCGCGCCGATGACCGGCCACACAAAAGTAAAGTCATTCGTTTCCTGCAAGGATGCAATCGCATACAGCTTATCGGCCTGCTCATCAGGCGGGAGCTGGGAGAAGGCTTCAGCGGGACTCCTGAAGTCGATATACAGGAGAATATCCTCGATCGATTCATTCGCGGCAATGGCCGCGTAGGCCGACATTTTCGGCAGATAGGTGTCTTGATCAACTCCGAACATACCGACTTTTACTATTCCGTAGCTGTTGCGGTTCCCGCCGATATAATTAACCGCGATCCGCTCCCAGCCCATGGCAACCAGATTGGTCAGTATCGTATGGATTTCCTCGTCGGAGTGGGCATCGCTGAATGCACCCCAGTTATCCAGGCTGATGGTTCGGATCGGGGGATCGATCGGCAGGTTATAGAGATTGTCGGCCACGGCATAAAAACAGTTGGTGTAATCCGTGCTCCAGGGACAGGGTTTGCTGTAAAGCACCTCCAGGCTGACGCGCGGCGAGAGTGTGCAGCCCGGCGCCCCGACAGCCATGGAGGCGTTCAAAAATTCCGCAACGGTCATCGTCGGCTCGCCCGGGTCCACCGGCACCAGTGTATCGGGATTGAACGGCCCGGAAATGTAGCGTTCCAGCACGGTGGGCTGCAGTTGTTCGA
The DNA here is from genome assembly GCA_021734595.1 of Kiritimatiellales bacterium. GTDB lineage: Bacteria > Verrucomicrobiota > Kiritimatiellia > Kiritimatiellales > Pontiellaceae > JAIPIO01. Next base: position 7,538 of record JAIPIO010000038.1, read on the forward strand.
TCATCTGTAGTATATCCTGTGCGGTATAGTCGGGATATTGCCAATAGTCATCATCAAGGCCGCTCGTCCCGCGGTTCTGCAGCGGACGCAGGCGAACATGGTTGCCCTTGGGCGCATAGCTGTGACTTACCGTGGGTGTAATAATGAGTGATTTAAGACGGAATTGATCCAACCCCGCTGGATTGGTCAGTTTGACTTCAAAGTCATTCCCCGCCGGCAGCGAGATGGAAAGCCCGGTCACATCAGCAACCGTTGTGGTCCATGTGCTGCCATTGGCGCTGTAGTCTGCCGACTCGCCGCTGAATGCCGCGAGGGAAAAGCCATTGATAACCACGTCCGAGCCAAACCGGATAAGTAAAACTTCGTTTGTGTTGATATCATCCTTCGTGTTGCCGGCCAGGCCGATCCCGCCGTTGCTTCCGCCGTTCAGGAACAGGTTGTCCACACTGGCCGAAGGCGTCCGCAGTTCAATAGTCACAGCATCAACGGTATCGGCATCAAGATCCACGCCGTAAACCGCTACCAGTGGGTCACTGGTTTTTTCATAACTCCCGCTTCCCTGCAACGTCCACGCCGGATCAGTTCCACCATCAGTTGGGTCGCCGTTTTCACCCAGTTTAAACGCAATGCTGCCCGCCCATGCGGGGAGCGCCATCAGCAAGCCTGCAACCAGAATTATTATGCGTAACAACACCATATCTGCTTCCCGGCCAAGCTAAACAGACCGAGCTATAAATAATGTTTCTGCCGTCCCGACGCAAAGATTATCCCTCACTTCCAATGGCTGGAAATCCGCAACAGCAAAGTTCCAACCATTGGAACTCCCGGCTAATTCGGGCGCAGACGCCCGGATGGAATCATGGCTCTGGCCCGTCGCGTCAACCGCGCTTCGATCTCCGCATATTCCGGGTTGCCCAGCAGGTTGCGGGTTTCGCCGAGGTCGGAATCCAGATTGTAGAGTTCGACGAACGTCGGCTTGCGGCTGCCGTGCCAGATGATTTTATAACCGCCGTCACGCAGGGAGTTCTCGTCGCGCTTAACCTTGTCGGCGGCATAAATGCCTTGGGAACGATAGTTCTTTACGGCCGGATCCAGCATGGCATCCAGCGCACTGAAACTGCACAGGGCCTCATCGGTGCGCAGCGGTTCTCCGGCGATTTCCGCAAAAGTGGCATACATATCCATCAAACTGATCTGTGCCGCCGAGGTGGTATTGGGCGGAATCCGCCCCGGCCAGCTCATGATGAACGGCACCCGGTGGCCGCCTTCCCATATGTTGCCTTTGCGACCACGCAGCTTGCCATGGTTTGGATGAGGGATGATGTCACCCTCCTGCCGATCGATGTTGGCACCGTTATCTGCCGCGAAAACCAGCAATGTGTTGTCCACCATCTTATGCCCGGGATGGCGCGGGTCATCGGTTTTATTCAGCCAATCCATGATCAGCGAGAGCGCCACATCGTTTTCCCAGACCATCTCGGATCGCTCGAGAATCAATCCGTTTTCCAGATAGGTTGAACCGCCGCCCAGACTGCTGTGTTTAACCACATCGAAGTTTTTCTCCGACAATATCCTGCCGCTGGCAACGCGGCAGCTTCCCTTGACGTCGATCCCGTCGATGTCAGTCGCGGGGAAATACTGCTTATGGTTGGCGTGCGACGCATAGTAGAGAAAAAACGGTCGATTGGCCTGACTGCCGCCCGGCGCGTGCGCAGCCATGTATTCGCGCGCGGCATTAATCCATAGCTGCTGGCAGATGTTTTCGATCGGTCCCTCCGGGTTACCGTATCCCGGCGGGGTTTTGGACATGTTCGGGCGCAGGGTTTTGGTGGATGCGTGGTATTTCATGTATTGCCGATCCACAATGAATGCCGGGCTGTGGGTGATGTTGTCTTCGGTGCCGGTATAATGGTCGAACCCGAAGTCGAGCGGGCCATAGGCGGCCGGCACTTGGCTATGGTAGTTCCTTCCTTCTACGTCGAATTTATCCGAGCCCCCACCCCGGTACCACACATGCCACTTCCCGATGCCGTAGGTATTGTAGCCCGCCCGCTTCAGCATCTTCGGTAGTGCATGAACGCCGAAATCGGCCGGATTCTTTTCCGGCCGTCCGCCTCGCATCAGGGACATGCGGGAGGGATGGCAGACCGCCGCCGCGGCATGTCCGTCGGTGAAACGCATCCCGCTTTTCGCCAGCTTTTCCATCGACGGCGTATAAACCTGGCTGGTAGCGGCGATCCCGGTGAAATCCTGATAGGCGGAGGTGTCCCCCTGCCCCATGTCATCGGCAAGGAAAAGGACAATGTTCGGCAGGTCGCCTTTCGCAACGCGGGTGGATGCCTGACTGCCATTATGCATGGCATCAACCATGACATCGAATATCGATTTGCCACCATAGGGGCCGGTCTTGCTGGTGAACACTTTCGTCACATCCCAGAAGTCCGCACCGATCACCGGCCACACAAAAGTAAAGTCGTGCTTCTTCTGCAATGCTGCGATCTCGTAGAGCTTGGCCGCCTGTTCATCGGGAGGAAGCTGCGAAAACTCCTCGGCGGGATTCCTGAAATCGATGTAGAGCATGATATCCTCAATCGACTGGTTCAGCGCAATCGCGGCATGGGCGTTCATTTTGGGCAAGTAGGTATCATGATCCACCCCGAACATGCCTACCTTTATGATTCCGTAACTCTTGTGGTTTCCACCGATATAGTTGGCGGCAATCCGCCCCCAACCCATATCGACCAGCTTGTCCAGCATCGCCTTGATCTCACCGTCGGAATGGGTTTTGCTGTATCCGCCCCAGTTGTCCAGACTCAGCGTGCGGATCGGCGGATCAATGGGCAGGTTGTAAAGGTTGTCAGCCACAGCGTAGAAGCAATCGGAAAACTTTTTGTTCCACTTGCAGGGCTTTCCGGGGAGTACCTCCAGGCTGATGCGCGGCGAAATGGTGCATCCCGGAGCCCCGGCCTTCATGGAAGCGTTCAGGAATTCGGCTACGGTCATCGGAGGTTCGCCGCGAGCGACCGGCACCCGGGCATCGGGATCCAGCGGTCCGGAAATGTAGCGTTCCAGCACCGTGGGTTTCATGATCTTTATCATACGCAGGACATCCTGCGCCGTGTAGTCATCGTACTGCCAGTAGTCGCCGTCAATCCCGGAGGTTCCGCGGTTCTGCAACGGCCGGAGGCGGACGATCGGACCTTTGGGCGCGTAGCTCCGCCTGGTTTTGCCGGGCAGAATGATATCGATCGATCCGAACCGGAACTGATCGGAACCCGATGGATTGGTTAGCTTGATCTCAAAGTCCTGCCCCGATGGTAAGTCAATTGAAAGCCCGGAGACCGACGGACTGGTGGTTGTCCAGATGTTCCCGTTGGCGCAATAGTCTGCCGACTCATCACTGAAAGCATTCAGGGAAAATCCGGCAATGGTTACATCGGTGTCGAACCGTATGCGCAGAACCTCGTCTTTGTTCAATCCGCCCTTTTCGTTTCCATCCAGGCTTATGCCGCCCTTTCCCCCGCCATTCAGCAGGAGCTTGCCCGCCTTGGCGGTGGGCGACCGCAACTCAATGGTCACATCATCGGCCGAATCAAAATCAAGATCCACCCCATAGACCGCGACCCGCGGATCCTTGGTTTTTTCATAACTGCCGCTCGGCATCGTCTTCCAGCTGGAATCGGTTCCCCCGTGCGTCGGATCACCGTTTCCATTCAGTTTGAACACAATGCGTTCCGCCGACGCGGGAAACGCAATCAGCAAACCAAAAGCAACAAATACACTGCGCCACAAATTCATACTCGTTCTCCTCCAATCATTGGAAACTACTGTTTTTGCATCAGCCCGATCGCCTTTTCTGCAAAGCGTTCGCCGAGCTTCCTGTAGCCATCGTCCGTATAATGCACATCGTTGTCTGGGCCGTTCAAGTCGTCCGTATCAACCCAGGCGCCGCGTTTGTAGAGGGTGGCTGTTTCCACCTGGATTTCCCGCACGGCATCCCATCCGGGCTCCCCAACGCGCGTGTCGCTCAGGCGGCCGATCACAAAGTTGATGTCGTGACGGTTCAGGTCGGTGCTCAACTGGCGGATCAAACCCTTGAGGCTTTCAGCATAGACTCCGTGCTGGCCATCCGCAGCGTCGCGCTCGCCCTGCATCCAGACCAGCGTCACCGTATCGGGTTTGCGATCCCCTAAGGCCTCCGCAATCTTGCGCTGCATTCCTTCGTACATATGTCCCGTGCGGGAATCGTTGTACTCGAACCCTTCGGTCGCGGGTTTCCAATCCTTGTACCACCGACGGATCGGGCAGCCACCAACGGCATTCCTGACCACCACAATGTCATCGCCACGGAATGCTTCCGTCACCGCCGGTGTAAACGTGTCAAACGGGAGCATGTGCTTCATGTTCGACTGACCGGCAAGAATGAAGAGATGCAGTTTCCCGATTGTTGCCGCACTCTTTTTATGGCCGGGATTGATTTCGTTCTGGATGACTTCATACATGGAAGCCCCCTTGTATTTCCCTGTTTTGGAAGTCAGCTGCTTGTTCGCATCCCATTTATCGAACAGTACCGGATAGACAAAGGTGAATTTTTCTTTCTTTTGCCCCTGGCGTATCACCTTGGTGAACACGTCCGCCTGCTTATCGACGGGAAGCTCCATGAACTCGTCCATCTGCCCGGGATAGTCGATATAGAGATAGTACTGGTTTATATGGGGATCCCTTTTCATCTTTTCCAGCGTGGACAGCCGGAGTTCCCAGGTTTCTTTGTTGATCAAAAAATTTGCGAAGGAGAGATGCCCAAAGCCTTCCTTGTAGCCTCCGGCCATGTTCACGCCGAGCTGCTCATAGCCAATATCCTTCAGGCGCTCGAGCACCTCCCTGGCCCTCTTCTCGCCATGCTTTTCGATGAAACCATTCCAGTTGTCTAGGTTGGTAATCCGAATCGGGCGTTTCAGCGGCAGCGTGTAGTTGTTTTCCGCCGCCTCCCAGAAATATTTTTCCTTCCCCCACGAAATCCAGGTAAGGTTCAGTTTGGGGATAATAATGCAGCCCGGTGCGCCGGCATCGAGCGACGCGTTCAGAAACTCCTTTACCGTCATCTTGGGATTGCCCTTGCGGACAGGCACCTTTGCCTTGGGATTCTGTGCCCCGGTGATATAGGGTTCCAGCACCTGGGGCTTGAGCCCTTCGATCATTTCGAGAATATCCTCGGCGGTATATTCCGGGTGCATCCACTGGCCGCACCGGTCTTCCGACTTCAGCGGACTCGCCAGCGGAATAATCCTGATTTGCGGCCCTTCGGGAATTCCCTCGCCAATTGCGGACAAGGTGCAGCAAGCAACCAGCATGATGATGAATAACCGAACTACCATTTACATATCTCCTGACCCACAACAACCCATGTTGGGAAAATGATCACTTCTTTATGGCATATCCACACATATCAAAACGCTACCCCAGTACATTTTAAGACAGAACAAACCGCTTTTTATCGACCCCATTGTTCGCACGGGTTGTGATGAGCTCACGGATAAACTTCGGGATTAAGGACGGCTATGTCAGTTCCTGCTTGTTTTCAGTTTCATTTTGCGCGCGTTTTGCAGTACAACTTTCCAGTTCCGAGGAGGATATTGTGCACCAACATGGGATCGGGAAGGGAAAGCTTGGTCTGGGTCTGTTGCTCGCTGTTTCGCTGACAGCAAGTGCATTCTTCGGACCCGCGCCCTTTTCCATCGCCGGCACGCAGGTTGATTCCACGAACGGGATGTGCACCGTCGCTTGGGAGGCAGCATTGAACCAGCGGTTCGATATCCAGCGCAGCGCCGATCTCTCTAGCTGGACAACGATCGAAACAGGCTTCCCGACCAATGGCGCGGACGGGGCAATGGTTTCTTATACGGATCCGTCGGTGTCACCCAGCCAGACGTTCTACCGGGTCGCCCGCCCGTACGATCCGGAGAAAAAACCCAACGTGCTGCTGCTTGTGGTGGACGACCTGCGCGACCACGAGGAGTTCGCCGGCGCCAACACCGTTCACATGCCGAACCTCGATCGGTTGGCCGCCCGGGGGATCAAGTTCAACCATGCCTACTGCCAGGCGACCTTCTGCAACCCCAGCCGCGCCTCGTTCCTCACCGGCCTGCGCCCCGACACCACCGGGATTGCCAACAATCAGGACTTCTTTCGCGACAGCACCAACGCAGTGGTCGCAAATGCGGTCACGCTGCCGCAATGCTTCCGAACGAACGGATACTACACCGCCAGCCTCGGGAAAATCCTGCATGGCACGCAGCTGGATCCGCCTTCGTGGGACTTGCAGCAGAACACGTTTTCCGCAACCCCTGCGGGAAACAGCGGCGAATGGGTGAACATGACCAGCAATGCCGTGGAGCTGGTGAGCTGGTGCCGCTGGCGCGCGCCGGAATGCGAGGACGACGATCTGGGCGACGGAATCATGGCGTTGCAGGCGGTTGAAATACTCCGTGAAAAACGCGACGAGCCGTTCTTCCTCGCGGTGGGTTTCAAGAAACCGCACGACCCGTTCGTCGCACCCAGGAAATATTTCGACATGTATCCGCTCACCAACCTCGTGCTGCACGTGGATCCGGCCGATGCCTCGCCAGCGCCTCCGCTGGCTGTTCCGAACAACGCAAACAAGCGGGCGTTTGATGCCATGGACGACAGCGACCGCCTGGAATTCCTGCGCTGCTATGCGGCCTGTTCGTCCTATTCGGATGCCCAGATCGGGAAGGTGCTGGATGCCATGGACGAGCTCGGCCTGTGGCAGACCACCATTGTCATTCTCTGGACCGACCACGGCTACCATCAGGGCGAGCGCGGGTGGTGGAACAAGACCTATCTCTATGATTACGACGCCAAGGTTCCGCTCATGGCCTATGTTCCGCAAATGCCCTTTAGCAATATGATCTGCACCGGGGTGGTCGAACTGGTCGACATCTATCCCACCTTGGCCGAACTGGCAGGTCTCGATCCGCCTGGCAATCTCGAAGGCGAAAGCTTCGTTCCGCTCATTGAGGATCCAGCGCAAACATGGAATGCGGTCGGAGTGAGTCAAAAAAGCACGGGCCGAACGGTATGCGACGGGCACTTCCGCTATACGGAATGGACCGATGGTGAAAAAGAGTTGTACGACCACAATATCGATCCCGGCGAATGGTACAACCTTTCATCCAATTCGACCTATTCCGCTGTCATGCAGACAATGAGTCTCTGGCTTCAGTAAAGATTACGGTTTTATTTTACAGGCGTTTTGGAGTACAACATTGCTGTTCCAAGGAGAAAATATGAAAACAATCGTAAATACCGACCATGCCCCCGCGCCGATCGGGCCTTACAACCAAGCCGTCAAGTGCGGCACCCTGCTTTTCACTTCGGGACAGATCCCGATCAACCCCGTCACCGGTGAACTGATTGATGGCACGATCGAGGAACAAACCCGGCAGGTACTCGACAATCTCAAGGCGGTGGTTGAATTCGCCGGCTCGTCGCTGGACAAGGCCGTGAAGACCACTGTGTTCCTCAGCAACATGGCGGAGTTTCCCATCATGAATGCCGTCTATGCGGAATATTTCGGCACCGACAACGCCCCGGCACGCTCCACGGTACAGGTAGCCGCGTTGCCGAAAGGGGTGAAGGTGGAAATTGAGCTGATTGTGGAACTCTGATGTATCCCCTGTCAAACAAGCGCATCCTCCGTTTATGTCTGAGCATGTTCATCCTGCTCGTGCTGGGCTTCCTGTACTTCAACCGTACCCAGACCGTGATGCATCCGCGCCTGCACGGCTATACCATGGGCACCACCTATTCCATCACCATCACGGGAAGGGTTCCGCGCTCAACGCTTAAAATACTGGATCAGACCATTGGCAATACCCTGGCGGAGGTGAACCGGCAGATGTCCACCTGGGATCCCGCCAGCGAAATTTCGGCCTTTAACCAATCGGGTTCGACGGAACCGTTTCCGGTTTCCGCTCCGTTTGCAAAAGTGGTTCAGGCCGCCCTCGGGTTGAGCGATACAACCGGCGGCGCTTTCGATCCCACCCTCAATCCCCTGCTGAACCTGTGGGGTTTCGGCAGCCGATCCAACCATGCCGGAGTCCCGCCTGACGACGATGTGGAGAGGACCCGCGCCGCGTGCGGTTGGCGGCACCTGCATGCCGAAACCGCCTCCGCCATACGAAAGGACATTCCCGGCCTGCAGCTCGATCTGGGCGCCATCGCCAAGGGCTACGGCGTGGATGCGGTGGCCGCGGATATCCGGGCGGCCGGCCTGGCAAACTACTTTGTTGAGATCGGCGGCGAGGTCTACGTCGAGGGAACAAATCCAGATGGCGTCCCGTGGCGTATCGGCGTCCAGCTACCCTCCACCGGCCCGGTCGGCGAATCCCTTCAGGGAATCATCAACATCCACAACCGCGCCGTCGCCACATCAGGGGATTACCGGAACTACATTGAAAAGGACGGCGTCATCTATTCCCATATCATGGATCCGCGCACCGGGCGCCCCGCCCTGCACAATGTGGCCAGTGTCACGGTACTCGCACCCAGCTGCATGGAGGCCGACGGCATGGCAACCGGTCTCTTTGTCATGGGGGCCGAAAAGGGTCTGGAGTGGGTGGAAAACCACCCCGGTGTGGAGGCGCTTTTCCTGCTGCACGATGAAAAGGATGAAATAATTGAAAAATTTAGTTCGGGATTTAAGTCACTGACGGATTATAGTGTGTTCGAACGCTGAGAAACCAATCAACAAAACAAAAGGAATAACACCATGCGCGCTACAGTATTATTTGTTTTTCTCGCCAGTCTGCTGCTCAGCGGCTGCGAACCGAAAGAACAGGCGGGCGACCAGCGCGAAGAGAAAGATCCGCTGGTAAAACAGGGTCAGGCCTACATGGATATCAAGGACTGGGACCAGGCCGAGGAAACATTCAAGGAAGCCGCCGATAAAAACCCTAAAATGGCCCGCCCGCATCTGGATCTGGCCACCATCTACCACCAGCACAAAACAAACTATTTCTACGCCATCTACCACTACCAGCGCTATCTGGAACTGCGCCCCGAATCCGAAAAAACGGAATTCATCAAGGAGCAGATCACGAAAGTGCAGAGCACACTGGCCGCGGCCTTCGTAAACCAGAATGCGGAAGTCAAGAAGCTTGTCCAGCAGTACCAGCGGCTGCAGCAGGAAAACCAGATACTGCGCAACCAGCTCGCGGCCCTGCAGAAACCGATGGCCACGACCACAAAACCGGCGGCGAAGACAACCCAGCAAACAGGAAACAAAGTACCCGTGAAAACCACAACAACAGCCGCGACGCACTCCATCTATCATGTGGTGACCGGCGATACACTCTCACTCATCGCCACCAAGTTCTACGG
>JAIPIO010000039.1 GCA_021734595.1 Kiritimatiellales bacterium
AGGGTAGTCGGTTGCCGATAGTTTTGTGCGCTGCCGGAGAAACTGTTGTTTGGTTAGGGGTTCATCGTGAAAACCTTTTATTTCTATACGGATTTGGAGAGTGAGTTTAACTGTCGGCGTGTTTTGGCCATGCTGGATGGAAAGCTACCTTTAGCAAACCCTTCACATTTCAATGATCCTTTTGATTCGAGGCTTCGGTGCAATCCGGATTTTACGGATGCGGATGCAAGAAAGTACTTGGACTGGGATCCGAAGAGGGCACGCATTTTTCCGGAACAGGACCCTATCTTCGTAGCGTTGGAGGTAAAGAGGAAGGAAATCTTATCCCGATGGACAGCCTTTTCTGTTTCAGAGGTAGAAGATTCTCTTCTGATGTGGGCTCACTATGGAGCTCAGCACAAAGGACTCTGCCTTGAACTGGAGTATGACGAAACTAAACGACCGGAGAGTGCGCTGTTTAGCAAAATTAGATATACCACGCATTATCCTCAGGATATCCGGATTTCTCTTGATCAAGGTTTGGACTCTTCTGCTAAGGAGACATTGCTGCTGACAAAGTCCATTGACTGGCACTATGAACGGGAATGGCGGCTTGCGGTTCAGGATGCTTCTCCCGAGGTTGATTATAACGGCCCTGATAAGTTTGATGGCGTTATTGATTCTCCCTTTAAGGTGACAGGCGTTTGTTATGGCTTTCGGTGCGAAGATGGGGATCATTCGAATTTCAGCGAGCAGCCTGACGAGAATATGTGGAAATACACTAAGATTGCTGTTATTACGAAGATTGATGCGCGAACGGATATTTCAGTTTGTCAAAGCTCGTTGAGTGCTACTGAATTTAGCCTCAAGGCAATAAGTTACGAAGAATGAACTCTGAACGAAAAATCTATTCAGTAGCCGAGGTGAACCGCAAGGCGCGGATGGTGCTGGAGAGCGGCATCGGCGAGGTGTGGGTGGAGGGCGAGCTTTCGCGGGTGACGCTGCATTCGAGCGGGCACTGGTATTTTACCCTGAAGGATGCGCAGGCATCGGTCTCCTGCGCCATGTTCCGCAACGACAACGCGAAAGTTCCCTTCAAGCCGAAGGATGGGATGAAGGTCCAGATGCTGGCCCGGCCAAGCCTGTATGAGGTGAGTGGCCGCTACCAGTTGATTGCCTCCGCAATGGAGGAGGCTGGCAAGGGCTCCTTGCAGGAGCAGTTCGAAAAGCTCAAGAAAAAGCTGGCCGATGAGGGGCTGTTTGACGCCTCCCGGAAAAAACCGCTGCCGGTGCTGCCGCGTAAGATCGGCGTGGTGACCTCCCCAACGGGCGCGGCGATCCGGGACATCATCAATGTGCTGACACGGCGTTTTCCAAATATTGGAATTCTGCTGGTGCCCGCCAAAGTGCAGGGTGTGGGTGCGGAAAACGGCATTGCCAAGGCGATCGACTATCTGAACTCGCGCGGCGACATCGATGTGATGATTGTCGGGCGCGGCGGCGGCAGCATTGAAGACCTCTGGTGTTTCAACGAAGAGATTGTTGCCCGTGCAATCGCCCGGTCGGAGGTGCCGGTGATTTCGGCGGTGGGGCACGAGATCGATTTCACGATCAGCGACTTTGTTGCGGACGTTCGTGCGCCGACCCCATCGGCCGCCGCCGAGCTGGCCATCCGCGAAAAAACCGATTTTGAGACGGAGCTGGCACTGTACCGCCGACGGTTGGGTCAAAATTTGAAGACAATGGAAAGCAACCTGCGTCTGCGGCTGAACCGCGCGGCGCACAGTTATGTTTTCCGGGAGCCGCAGAATCTGCTGCTGAGGCACCGGCAGAATATCCAGGGGTTGGAAGCGCAGATGGGCAGCCTGCTTCGTTTCGGTGTTCAGCAGGCGCAGCAACGGGTGGACGAAATCGGCATGCTGCTGAAACATCGCACGGAAAGCCGGCTGGCCATGGACCGGCAACGGACGGAAAAACTGGCCGCGCAGCTACGGATGCTCAACCCGCTGGCGGTATTGGGACGGGGCTACAGTCTGACGTACAAGGCGGATGGCCGTGTGGTCCGCCGGGCGCATGACCTGGCGGCAGGTGAGCGGCTCACTACCCGGCTTGCGGAAGGAAAAGTAATTTCAACGGTTGAGGAAATAGAGTAAGAAAATGTTCTACGGAGGTGGGGAATGGCTGAAAAGAAAAGCGCGGATTTTGAAAAGTCGCTTGAACGGCTTGAACAGCTGGTGGGTGAAATGGAGAGCGGCCAGTTGACTCTGGAGGAGATGATAAAGCATTTCGAGGAGGGTTCGGGACTGGTGAAGTCCTGTACGAAAAAGCTTAACGAAGTGGAGCAGAAGATCGAAAAACTGGTGAAGAAGGACGGGGAACTGTCTACGGAACCGTTCGGTATCAAGGAGCAACCGGAGTAGGACGGAGTGGATGTGATGGATAGAAAATGGACCATGGTAATCTTGTTCTGTTCGTTGATGGTGTTCAGTACGCTGATCTCCAGGCCGTGGCGTGCCGATAACGGTCGCACCGGCCGCAACTTCTCTATCGAAAAATATGCCCCCATTCCGGAAGCAGGCTTTTCGCCGCGGCAGCTTCCCGTTGAAGGAAACAATGCGGCGCGCCTGTTGGGATCGTCAATTGCCGATGCGGTTGAACGGGTGATGCCATCGGTGGTCGTGATCCGCACGGAGGCCATTGAGGTTAAGGTGAAGAAGGACATCTTTGGGTTTTTCTACCGGGTGCAGAAGGCGCTGGCGGGTGAGGGATCCGGTGTCATTATCGATACGGAAGGACATATCCTAACCAGCCATCACGTGGTGAAGGATGCCCGGCAGATTGAAGTGGTACTCAACGACGGTACCAAGCTGCCCGCCGAGCAAATCGGCTGCGATGAAGTTACGGATGTGGCGGTGCTGCAGATCCGCGCAAAGGACATCGAATACCAGCCCGTGCAGTTCGGCGACTCCGACAAGGTCCGGGTGGGTGAAGTCGCGATTGCGATTGGATCGCCATTCAGCCTGCAGAGTTCCGTGACCGTCGGTTTTGTGAGCCAGAAGGGGCGGCGGGTTCAACTGTTGCCGTACGAAGATTTTATTCAGACGGACGCGGCCATCAATCCGGGCAACAGCGGCGGTCCGCTGATCGATGTGGACGGACGGTTGATCGGTATCAACACGGCCATCCAGGCACCGGATTCCGATAATGCCGGCAATGTGGGAATCGCCTTTGCCATCCCCTCCAACCTGGCGATGGTCATTACCCGTTCGTTGATTGAAAAAGGTTCGCACCAGTGGCCGTGGGTCGGTGCGTCGTTCGGGGAGATCGATCCCCAGCTTCGGAAAAAGTTTTTCGGCGGCAACGGCGTGCCGGTGGAGGAAGTCTGGCGGGACACGCCCGCCGCGCAGGTCGGCATGCTGCCGGGCGATATTATTCTGGAAGTCAAAGGCGTTCCGGTCAAAACCGAATACGATATCTACCGGATCATATTCAACCACTCGGTCGGTGATCGGTTGCCGTTCCTCGTTCAGCGAAATGAAAAGCAGCTCGAATTCGAGCTGCTTCTGCAGGCATTGCCGGCCCAGTGGAATCCTTAATTGATCTCTTCGCGCAGGCCGCGCACCACCGCTTGGTCGAACCCGAGCGGGGTCGGGAATTCGTCAAGCAGCCATTGCGGCAGGTTGTATTATGCACCTACTCATGGGAGTGAATTACACATATAGATGCAACAGCCAATCAATGCGCTTTGTCTGTTAAATGGCAGGACACAGACTTTAAACAGCGGTTCCAGACATTGGAAAATACCCAGCAAATGCTTTTCAAACATTAGAAAATCCGCAATGGTTCAGCCCCCTTGAAAACATGAGATGGAGAGTTTGCCTTGAATGAGACCAATAGCCGGTATGTGGCGGCAGATATAATTTGCCGCTGGATGGATGAACACCAGTTTCCGGACCGCCATCTGGCGCGGGTGGATGCAAACCGTGCGTTCGTCACCGAAGTGGTGAACGGTGTGATCCGCAAATGGCGAACCTTGGAGTGGATTGCCCAGGGCATGCTCAGCGAGCAGCCGCCGCCGTTCATCGAGGCGCTGGTATTCACGGGACTGTACCAACTGCTCTTCATGGATCATGTCGAGGAATATGCCGCCATCAACGAGACGGTCGAGGCCGCCAAGGGGCAGCGGGGCGGACAGGGCTTTGTCCGGATGCTCAATGCCGTCCTGCGCCGGGCGCAGCGCGACAAGACCGATATTCTGCAGACGCTGGAAAAGCAGCCGGACGGGATCCGCCTGTCGTATCCCGATTTTGTTCTGAAGCGGTGGAACTGGCTTTTCGGCGAAATCGATGCGCGCAAGCTCTGCGAATGGAACAACCAGCCGCCGGAAACGATACTACGGGTGCAGAAGAGTAGAATCACTCCCGAAGAACTCTGCGCAAAAATGGAAGCCGCCGGCATTGAACTTGCGCCGCATCCATATGCCTGCCGCGAAGCCTTCTTTATTGTGCCGCGCGGGCAGGCCGTCCAGCAGTTGCCGGGCTATCATGAAGGCTGGTTTACGATACAGGATCCCGCCACCTCGGCCTGTGTGGATCTGCTCCGGCCCTTGCCCGGGGAACGCATTCTCGACGCATGCGCCGCGCCGGGCGGAAAAACCGCCATGATGGCCGACCGCATGCGCGGCGAAGGCGAGCTGGTGGCCATGGATCTCCACGACGACCGCATTGCGGTGCTACGGGAAAACATGCAGCGGCTGGGTCTCGATTCCGTGCGGATTGTCCAGGGCGATGCCCGGCAGCCGCGCAACGTTGCAGCGGACGGCCCGTTCGACGCCATCCTACTGGATGTGCCTTGCATGAACACCGGGGTGCTGCGACGCCGCGTTGACGCGCGCTGGCGGATGCGGATGGAGCGCCTGAAGTCCATGAACGAAATACAGCTCGGAATCCTTTCCGCCTGCGCCCCGTTGCTGAAGGATAACGGGCGGCTGATCTATAGCACGTGCAGTCTCGAACCCGAAGAAAACGAAAACCTGGTGAACCAGTGGGTGCGTGGGCATGAAGGGTACCGGCTGGCGAAAGCCAAAAAACTCTTTCCGCCGAAGTCCGGTACGGATGGCGCCTACGCGGCGCTGATCAGGCGTTCGTAACCCGGATGCTGTTTCCTTCGAACCCCACCATCTGGCCGGGGCGGATCTTGCAGCGTTTGCGCAGCTCGGTTTCACCATCGACCGTCACCATGCCTTCGGCGATCACTTCCTTGGCTTCGCCGCCGGACATCACCAGATTGGCGGCTTTAAGCAGGCGGCAGAGTTCGATGTAGTCTTCGGAGATTTCAAATTCGCCGTTCATGAGTTTTTCTTCCGCATCATTTTAACCAGTTCGAGGTCCTTGAAGGGAGCGCGGCGGCGGTTGTAGAAGGCTTCCATTTTTTCTTCCAGTGCCAGCCAGTCTGCCGGTGATGGGGGCGTGTCGTAATCCCACATCGCCTCGTCGGAGCGCTTGAACTGCCATTTGATCTTTCCGTGGCCGGGGAATTTGATGCGCACCTTGCGCTTGATTCCGTCTTCGAGTTTTTCAACCCATTCGATATCTCTTTTCACGCCACGTCTCCTGATTTCCAATAGTTGGAAAACTGTATAGCAAAATTTCCAGGGACTGGAAAAACAGAAACGACTTTTTCCAGGGATTGGAAACGCATGGAAACCATCTTCCAAAGGCTGGATGTTCGGCGGTTCAGCGCTGGTTTGGGTAGAACCAGCGTCCGGCCGTTCCAATAATCAGGCAGACGCCGGCAATGATCACGGCGATTAGCACGAACAGCATGCGCCGCGCCTGAATAGCCTGATCAAGCCTGGCCTGTTCCGCCAGAAGAAAATACAGCACTCCACTGACAGCCAGTGAGATGATGGCAACCCACCACAGCAGTGCCTTTGGTTGAAATGGAGCTCTCTGTTTCATAGATGCCTAGTAAAAGATACTAATTAACAACCGACTTCAAGGTGAAACTCTACTTATTAAGTCACGTTTTATCCAGCCGGTTTTTCCATCATATTCGATTTCCATCCAGCCCTTCGAGTCGATGTCCCGCTGCCGGACGATGGCACCGGGGGGTATTTTGTAGTGGGCGGTGCTTCCTTCCACCGGTCCGAACAGGGCGGTGGCACCCGATCTGACCACTACGAATTCGGGGTAGGTTTCGAGCTGCATCCATGGCCAAAGGCAACCCAGGGAAATGAGCATCGCCGCGCCTGGAATCAAGCTGGTTTTCAGCAGCACGCTTTTTGCCGGACGGATCAGGAGGGCCAGGATAACCGACAGGATACCTATCAGATAGGCGGCAATTGCGGCCTCAATCCATTCCTTCATCGAGCGGACAGCGGAAGCTCTCTCAAACAGGTTGGTCACGGGTGGTACGGCACCCGCCGCATTCAGGGCAAAGCGCAGGTTGGCATTTATGTCCGGGTCGCGCGGTTGCTGATACCATGCCCTGCGGTAGTTCAGCACCGCTTCGGGAAGATCGCCGTTTTTAAAGCAGGCGTTGGCCAGATTGTAGTAAACCTCCACGTTGTGGCATCCGTTGCTGATCATGGATCCGTAAATCGAAAGGGATCCGGTCAAGTTGCCGGCATCGTAGGCCTCCTGCGCCTTTATAAACTGCTGCGGGAAATCGGCTGTTCCTTCGGCGGCGGCGGACGCAACCCCGGTCGAAAGCAGGACGAAAACCGCGGTTATGGCAATGCCTGTTTTCATAGCTTCATCCTCTCGCATCTTTTCAGGATACGGGTCGTTTGCGCGAGCATCTCCTTCATCTCTTGCTTTGAATGGTCGGCGGGTTCGCCGACCCCGTAGCGCATCTGTTCAATGCGGTCGAACAGCATGGTCAGTGTCTCCGCTTCCTGTTTCGTTTCCCCGGGCAGTCGGGAAAGTACCGCCGATAGGGAAACTTCGCCGGCGGCAAGGTTGAGGCGGTTGCCGAAATATTCCGTCAGGGTTTTCCACAACGCTTCATAAAAGGCGGGTTCATCCTTTTTACGGATGGCATGTTCGACCTGCTGGATGTTCTTCCGGGCGGCTTTCGGAGCTTTATGCCGCCGGGCGCGGGCCACATCGACTTCGAGCGCATCGCGTTTAAGGGTTGCCATGAAAACCACGGCCAGCAGCAAGATGGGCAGTACCAGCAATGCGAGGAAGCGCTTTGAAAAATACCAGGCCGTGCCGTTGGCTGTTATCCAGCGCTTCGGCATGGATTTCAGGTAGACAATGTCCCGTCCCAGAATTTTCGTTTTGTTTTCAGCGTCCGTCGGGATTACGGCAATCACCTGGGCTCCCTGGCTTTCGGCAGCTGTGACCGTGACGGGGAATGGCCCCTTCGTGATGGTTCGGTAATCCGCCGTCAGGGCATTGAAATAGGAGAACGATATCGCCGGGATCTCCTTCACATTGTCCGATCGCGGAATCACGACCTGCTCGAAGCGGATTTCCCGGTTCGATTCCGAGGGCACCGAGCGGACCTCGTAGAGCTTGATGTCGGGGTTTTCCTGAATGGACGGGGCGGTGATCTGCGCCAGGTTGCCTTCGCCGGAAATCCGCATTTTTACCGTGACCGGTTCGCCCGCCTTCACCTCGGTCGGGCTGACCTCCACCTCAAACTCGAACTTGCCGATCCCGCCCGTATAGCTTGGCGGGCGGCGTTCCAGCGGAATGGGCTGCACATCCACTTCCTGCGTATTGCAGCTAAGCACAACCGGGCGGGTCTCCTGACGCCCGAAGAAGTCTCCGAAAAAGGCATCGTCGAAACCATGCGAGCGGCGCTTTTCCCGGGGGACCACCACGTTGACCTGGATCGATGGGCTAAAGCTGAAGGTTCCTGCCGTCAGGGTTTCGACCCGCCCCTGTAGGCGGTGGACGTTGTAGATGGTGCCGTTGATTACTTCGCGGCTCTGGCCGGTCATCTTCCACTCGGGTTCACCATCGATCCCGGTTTCCGGTATGCCTCCGCGGAAGCTAATGTTACCGGCAAGCTGCAGACCTTCCTTTGCGTAGATGGAAAGAAACAAGGTGAACGGCTCATGAACAAAAGGCTTTTCCTTGTCGGTGCGGATGCGGGAAAACAGCATGTCGGAGATCGTCTGGGCCTCCTTGTCGCCGTCTGGTTTGATCACCCGCAGTTGCGCCGTCAGTTCCTTTTTCCCGCCCTTGTACTTGCATTCAATCGGCCCAATCGTGAAGTCGCCGGTTTTGGCCGGTGTGACGATGTAGCTGTGAATGACTTTGGAAGTGGTTTTCCAGTTAATCATCTGGGTCTGGGAACTTTTCCCCTGATAGCGGATATCCAGACCATCTATGTCGGGAATCGCCGGCGCATCGCCATTGGTGTCGATAAACTCAATCTTCAGCACTGCGCGATCCATCAGGCTGATCAGCTGCGGTTCCATCTTCAGTTGCACATCCGCCGCAAAGGCAGACGCCGCAAGGAAGAGGCTGCCAATGATTGGAGTCAGAAATTTCAAATTTCGAATTTCAAATTTCAAGTTTCCGATCTCCTACCAATCCTTGTCCACCTTGACGGGGGCTCCCAGCACCGGGTGCAGCTCGGCGCGTTTATTCTGTTCTTCCTGTTTCATGGCATCCATCAACTGTTGCGCTTCCTCCGGTGTCATCTGTTCCGCCGTCTGTGGTTGGGCAGAAGATTGATTATCCTGTTTCTGCTCATCATTCAAGTCTTCGGGTTGCTGCTGTTGCTGGTCCTGATCCTGCTCCTGCTGGTCCTGCTGCTGGTCGTCGGGCTTGTTCTGCTGCTGGTCGTCCTGTTTCTGATCCTGCTGCTGGTCCTGCTTGTTTTCTTTCTTTTCCTGCTCCTTATCCTGATCCTGCTTCTGTTGCTCCTGTTCCTGTTGTTCCTGCTGCTGTTTCTTCTGTTCTTCCAGCTTCTCAAGGAGCTTCAGCGCTTTTTCATAGTTGCGTTTCGCGTCCATGTCGACCGCATCCATCTGTATGGCTTTCTCGTACATGTCCGCCGCGTTGCGCGTCATTTCAATGGCTTGGTCGATCTGCTGCGGATCCGCAAGCTGCGTGGTCTGCGCCAGCAGGGCGTTGCCACGGTTGTAGTAGGTCTTGGCCTGCAGGTCGAGATCGGTAGTGCGCAGCGCCTGCTTGAAGGCCTCTTCCGAACCTTGGAAGTTCTTCAGCCGGTACAATGTATTGCCGAGGTTGTAGTTCCCAATGTCTGGAAAATCCGCAGCGGTTTTTTCCAATGCCTGGAGCGCGTTGGAGTAGCTGCCTTTCTCATAATGCTTCAACCCCTGCTTCATGAGTTCGCGCGGCGACTGCTCCGCCCGGGCGCTGAAAGGAAGCAGCAGCACTAGCAACAGCGCGGCCTTGCGCGGGGTGCGGACCGGCCGGATTCCAACCTCGATCAGCAGCAGTAGGAGCGCCGCGCCGATAAACCAAGGGAAGCGTTCCTGGTAGATTTTCGCCATGCGCGATTCCTGTTCGTCACGCTGAAGCGGTGCAATGCCCTGTTTGTAGACCCGTTCCAGCCCAAAGTCGCCGGAGGCGGAACGGACGTAGAAGCCGCCGGTTTGTGAAGCGATTTGTTCCAGCACGCCTTCTGTAAGGTGACTCATGACCGCATCGCCTTTGCTGTCTTTAATAAATCCTTCCTTGCCTTGGATCAGCTCGCCTTCCAGCGTGCCGACGCCGATGGCAAATACGCGGATACCCTGTTCCTTGAGTTTCGGGACCAGTTGGAGCGGGTCGCCGGTATGCCCTTCTCCGTCGGAGATCAGTATGATGACCTTGTCCGCCGCCGACTCGGTGTCGAAGCTTTCCATCGACGTTTTCAACGCCTGGTGGATGTCGGTGCCGCCACGCGGTATGATTCCGGCATAGACATCGTCGAGCATCATCATGAAGGCGGCGTAATCGATCGTAACCGGGCACTGTAGGAAGGAGCCTCCCGCAAAAGCGACCATCCCGATGCGGTCGCCCTTGAGCTGTTTCACCAGATCCTGGATGCCCCACTTGGCCTGCTGCAGGCGGTTGGGCTTGATGTCCTGCGCCAGCATGCTCTTCGACGTGTCCAGCGCCACAATAATATTCAGTCCGCGCTGCTTCACTTCCTCCCAATGGAAGCCCCATTGCGGGCGGGCCAGGGCGAGCAGCACCAAAGCAATAGCCGCGGTCCTCAGCAGGTTTTTTGTGCGGCGGCGTTTGACGGAGCGGTTGGGCATCAAGGCCTGCCACACTGTGCGGTCCGCCATTTTCGCCAGCAGGTTTTCGCGATGCCGGATCATCAGGCCGGTCAGCCCCATCAGCGGGAGTAGAGCCAACAGCCACCAAAGCATATCCTGTGCGCCCCATTTCATTATGGAAGCCTCCCCAGCTTAGACAGCCCCAGCAGTTGTTCCAACACCAGGAAGAGGATGCCTGCCACGATCCAGGGTTTGGAAATTTCCTGGAAGCGCGTGAACTGCTCGACTTCGATCTCGGTTTTTTCGAGCTGGTCGATTTCGTCGTATACCTTTTCGAGCGCCTCCATGTCGCGCGCGCGGTAATATTTACCGCCGCTCTTTTCGGCCACATCCTTCAGCGTTTTTTCGTCGATCTGGGCACGGCCAACCGAAAAGAAACCGCGCTGAACCGGCATGCCTCCGCCCGCGCCGATGGTGTAGATCTTGATGCCGAGCGCCTCCGATGCCTGCGCCGCGTTTTCGGGCGACAGCGTGCCGCGGTTGTTGATGCCGTCCGTCAGCAGAATAACCAGCTTGCTCTTGGCTTCGCTGTCGCGCAGGCGGTTGATGGCCGACGCGATGCCGTCGCCGATGGCGGTTCCGTCTTCCAGCATCTGGGTGTGCAGGCCGTCCAGTCGCTGTAGCAGCCAGCTGTGGTCGAGTGTCAGCGGCGCGACGGCGTAGGGGAGGGCGGCAAACGCCACCATGCCAATGCGGTCGTCCGTCCGCTTTTCAACAAACTGCTTGATAACCCGTTTCGCAGAATCAATACGCCGCATCCGCCGTCCGCCAAACTCAAAATCCGCCTCTTCCATCGAAGTGGAAAGGTCGAGCAGCAGGATGATGTCTACGGCCTCCGTGCGTACGCGGCTTTCCTGCAGTCCGCGCTGCGGTCGCGCCAGCGCTATGCTCAGGCAGATCAGGCCAAGCGCATACAGCACCGGCAGTGCCGGTTGAAGCCGGACCCGCCAGCCTTTCGGCAACCGGGCAAGGATTTCACCGCTACTGAACTGCATCGTCTGTTTGCGCTGCATGCGGAGCTTAAGCCACACAAACAGCGGTATCAGCAGCATCGTTAAAAGCAAATATGGATAGGCAAATCGCATGGTTTCTAATCTCGATCGGTCGGATCCGACTGATTGGCCGGATCGTTCTTGGTTTCTTCCACAAAATGCTTGGTCGTATCGAAGGCACCCTGCATGGCTGTTTTGTCGGGATGGTCCTTGGCAAATTTGACCATGTCGGCCTGGCGCAGGAACTCCTTCAATAAATTCTGCTGGCGAACCGGGAGGAGATTGGCATGGTACATTTCCCTGACGATTTCCTCGGTGGTGGAGTCCGGTGCATTGAGGCCGAAACGTCCATCAAGATATCCGCGCAGGATCAGCGAGAGCTCGGTATAGAACGGGTCGCACTGATCCTCTTCAAGCCAGCGCCTGTTTTTCAACGCTTCCAGCGCCTTCAGCGCAATGATATGTGCCGGCGGGGGCGGCGGCGCAGGTTTTTCCAGCGGTCTCTTTTTCCAGACCTTGGATATGATCAGTCCGGTCAGGAAAGCAATCAGCGCAACAAGCAGAATCACCCACGGCCAGCGGGGGAATTTGGCCGGGAGTTTTACAGGGGGTTTGATGTCGGCGATTTCGGTTGAATTGGTCTCTACGCCCGTTAATGCGGATTCAACCCGCAGCAGAATATCCGGGAAGTCTGTGGTCAGCACGGTGCCGTCATCAAGCGTGCAGCTGATCGGATTGGTGGAAACCAGGTGGTCGCCAACGCGGAAGGAGGTCAGCTTGAAGGAAAACTCGGTTTGCATCAACCCGTCCTCGCGGGGCTCGTCGTGCCAGTCGCGGTTTTGCACGACAATGTCCTTGCCCTTTTCCAAGGGCGGGAGAGTAACCGTGGCGTTGGTCGGATAGTATGCCGTGACGGTCAGTTCCACCGGGTCGCCGATATGGATGGAATTGGTGCTGATCGAATGCTCGACCGTCAGCTGATCCGCCGGAATGATCTGCGCTTTCTCCGGCGTGCATCCATAAAGGGCCGCCGCGAAAAGAGGGGTTAAAATGTGGAGTGGCTTAATCATCTTCTGCTGGCGCGCTGCCGGAAAAACTTGATGAATTCTTTTTCGTAGGGTTCCCCCGCGAAGAGGCGGATGGTATCGATGCCGGCCTTGCGGTGCATTTCATCAATCTGCCCGGCGCGGCGGGTCTGTTCGATTCCCAGGGTTTTTCGTGCCTGTCTGCTGGAGGTGTCGACCAGTATCTGCTCGCCCGTCTCCGCATCGCGCCAGTGGACGACGCCGATGCCGGGCCAGGCGATTTCGTGCTTGTCGCCGATGATCACGTTGATGAGGTCGTGGCGGCGGGCGGTAATCTTCAGCAGTTTCTCATATTCGTCGCTGAACATGAAGTCGCTGATAAGGAAGGTGACATTCTTGCGTGTGCTGACGTGGTTGAGATAATCAAGCGCGGGTGCCGCGTTGGTTCCTTTGCCCTGCGGTTGGTGCGTGAGCATTTCGCGGACAAGCCGCAATACGTGCCGCGTCCCCTTTTTCGGCGGAATGTATTTTTCCACCTCCTCGGCGAAAAGGATCAGTCCGATGCGGTCGTTGTTGCGGATGGCGGAAAAAGCCAGCACCGCGGCGACTTCCGCCGCGAGGTCGCGCTTCATCTGCTTCCCGCTGCCGAACAGGTGCGACGCGCTGACATCGACCACCAGCATGACGGTCATTTCGCGCTCTTCCACAAATTTCTTTATGTGCGGGGTGCCGGTGCGGGCGGTTACGTTCCAGTCGATCGAGCGGATATCGTCGCCGGGCACATATTCGCGCACCTCGTCGAACTCCATGCCGCGCCCCTTGAAGACGGAATGGTACTGCCCGGCAAACACGTCGTTCACGGCGTGTTTCGTCGAGATCTGAATCCGCCGCACCTTCTTCAGCAACTCTTTGTGGTCAAGATCGGCCATGCTAAGGCACCGGAATTTCGCTGAGGATTTTTTCGATCAGGTCTTCGGAGGTCAACTCTTCGGCTTCGGCCTCGTAGGAGACAATCACGCGATGGCGGAGGACGTCGGCGGCAATGGATTTTACATCCTGCGGCGTGACATAGCCGCGGCCTTGCATAAAGGCGTGGGCGCGGGCCCCCATCGTCAGGAAGATGGTGGCGCGCGGCGAAGCGCCGTAGCGTATATAATCGCCGATATCGAGTCCGTATTTTTGCGGCTCGCGCGTGGCGAATACGATGCTGAGGATGTAGTCCTTGATCTTTTCGTCGATGTAGATTTCGTCGACGATTCCGCGCGCCTTGATGATTTCGTCGGGATGCAGCACGGCGTTTATCGGAATGTTGGTGACCGAATGGGCCATGCGGTCAAGAATTTGCCGCTCTTCTTCGATGGAGGGATAATCTACCTTGAGTTTGAGCATGAAACGGTCGACCTGCGCATCGGGCAGGGGATAGGTGCCTTCCTGCTCAATCGGGTTTTCGGTGGCCATCACCAGGAACGGGCTTGGCAGCGTAAAGGTCTCTTCGCTGATGGTTACCTGTCGTTCCTGCATGGCTTCGAGTAGGGCGCTCTGCACCTTGGCGGGTGCACGGTTGATTTCATCCGCCAGAATGATGTTGGCGAAAATGGGACCCTTCTTGGTGAAGAAGTTGCCTTCCTTCGGGTTGTAGATCAGCGTGCCGATCAGATCGGCGGGCAGCAGGTCGGGTGTGAACTGGATGCGCTGGAACGAGGTGTCGAGCGCGGACGCCAGTGTATTGATGGTCAGCGTTTTCGCCAGCCCCGGAACCCCTTCAAGCAGCACGTGGCCATTCGCCAGCATGCCGATAATCAGCCGGTCGATCAGGTATTCCTGCCCAACAATCACCTTGCCGATTTCCGCTTTCAATGTGGGGATGAATGCGCTCTGTTCACGCACCTTTTGGTTGATTACTTCAATTCCTGCCATGGTTAATCTCCTTGTTCTAAATACTGTTTTTAAGACCCCTGATTAAACTGCGTGTTCAAAATTCATGTATTCATTCCCGGATTTCGCCTCGCGATGCAATTTTCCAAGCCTTGGTAAATTCTTTCCAATGGTTGGAAATAGCGGAATAGAAGGGTTCCAATGATTGGAATTACTGTGCCTTCAATTAAGGAACTGTATCCGAACTTTCATCCTTTCCAATTCCATAATCAGGGGGTGTTTCGGCAACGGCCTGCAATTGGCCGCTTTTATGGGGTGTACTTTCCAGATACAATGTGTCGGGACAGAAGTCCTGGCCATTCTGCCAGCATACCGTTCCCATCACGGTCCGTGCTGTCTGGAAGTAAGTCTGATCCTTGAGTTCTGTAAAAATCCCTTTCTCCAGATAGGGCGATACATCGAACAGCCGTTCCTCGCCGTTGTCGAAGACCAGCAGGACAGTGTGGTTTTGATTCGGATAAACTTCTTTAACGCGCGGATTCATTTTCCCCTCACTTCAATGGATCAATTTTGAAAACTTCGTTGCCGTTCGCCGCCAGTTTCCAGTCTGCCATCAGTTCGTCTTTATGGATTTCAATCCAGGCACGAACCAATTTCGCTTTAGATGGCGGCAATTTGCCGTCAAGCATTTCTCCATCAGGGATTGAATACACGGCTTCATCATCCTGATAGGCCACGTGAATATGAGGCGCTCTGTGCCTGTTTGTGTCGAAAAAATACATCGACACGATTATTCCGTAAAACATTGAAATTACCGGCATCGTCAATCTCCTAATCGCTTTATAGATTAATCTGTCTCAAAGCCTCGTAAAGCACAATTGCGGCACAATTCGCAAGGTTGAGCGAGCGGACGTGGTTGAGCCGCATCGGGATGTTGTAGACATCTTCCGGGTGGTCGGCGAGCAGCTGGTCGGGCAGTCCGCGCGACTCGTTGCCAAAGACCAGGCAGTCGCCGGGACGGTACTCCGCCTGGGTGTAGTTTTTTGCACCGGAGGTGCTGAAATAGAGTTTCCGGACATTGGAGGTTTTCTCGAAAAAGTTTTCAAGCTCTGGATATCGGTGGAGTTCGACGGAATCCCAATAGTCGAGCCCGGCACGGCGGATGTTTTTATCGGTCAACTGGAAGCCGAGCGGTTCGATGAGGTGCAGCACGGTGCCGGTGGCGGCGCAGAGTCGCGCGATGGTTCCGGTGTTGGGCGGAATCTCCGGCTCAACCAGTGCGATGTTCAACGGCGGTTCCGGCCACTGGAAGTCCAGCTCGATCCGTTTCCGTTCCGAATGCTGCATCTGTTCATTATTATTCATGAGCGGCACAGCATAGCGATAGATGTGAAGCGTGTGAAACGAAAAAAGCCCGGTCGGTTGACCGGGCTTTAAGAGTGGTGGAGGATAACGGGGTCGAACCGTCGACCTCTTGAATGCCATCCCCCGTTTAGTCTTTCTGATCCACCAAATACTGTTTCAGTCTGTTTCCTTATCAACCTATTAGCAAAGATGATACATAGATATAGTTTGATGTAAAGGGCGGATGAAACTATCTGAATAATGGCGCGTTTTTGTGGGTAAAACCCGACTGGGTTCAATCCTGTCGGCGGTCTTCGCCAGATCCGTTGGTATCCATCTTGTTGATGCTGCACTTGTCCAGCACTTCATTCATTTTGTCCAGAACCTGCTTAATGTTTTTGGGAGGTCCGTTCAACGAGCACCTGCGCATTGATTCGCCTTTGCGAAAGGCATCCAGCGTTGCATTTATCTCCTGAAGCGGTTCGGTGAGATTCGATTTCAAACTGCGCAGAAAAATCATGCCTACAAGAAAAGCAGTAGTAGCCATGAAAACGATACCCCATGCCCCGGCATGACCGAGTTGTTGCGCCCTCCTGTCTGCCTTGCGCATGGCGTTCCGGTTGATCGTACCCAGTTCAAGAATGGCATTGATTGTTTGGTCAAGCTCGTCGCGGTCTCCTTTGACGGCCGCCGCGTGGTTTCTTTCGATTCGCTCGATAACTTCTGTCTCCTCTTTTTCCGTCACATTGTTTTCTGCACGTTTTAATGCTTGTCCGAATGCCTCCAGATTCCCGGATCGGCCGGATTCGTTTTCAGGTTCCGCAGCCAATGCTGCAAGCATATTCTGGCAGGCTTGCAAGGAAACCTCGTTTTGAACGATAATGACGTCGATCGCAGGTGCCATTCGCACAAAAATCCAGATCGAGCCAAACGCCATAAGAAGGTTCAGCGTGATGAGCATCCATGCTCCCATTTTAACTGATTGCGCGAGCTTCAGGCCCATTTCATCTCCCCTTGGTCAGTTTGGATATCGCCGCTTCGTTCGACGCTATGATGAGGTTGTCATCGACCTGCAAAACTTCGGATGCTGAAGGGTGCATGATTTTCCCCGGGCTGCCCCGCCGGATGCCGACCACCATGATGCCAAACCTTTTAGGCAGCGCCAGGTCGATAAGGGTTTTCCCTATCATTTCAGGTTGGATCCGTATTTCTGTAAGGAGTAGGTCTTCTCCCAGATTGGTGTCGACAATCACATTCCTGTAGAGCAGTCGATTGGCGAACCGTTTACCGAACTCTTGTTCGGGATTGACTACCTGATGCGCCCCAACCAGCTGCAAAATCCTCTGGTGCACCTTGTCGCTGGCGCGGGCTATCACGACAGGCACACCCATTTGCCGCAGCAACGCCGTGCAAATGATG
>JAIPIO010000040.1 GCA_021734595.1 Kiritimatiellales bacterium
GCCAAAGTCGTTCAGAACCAGGATATGGTGCTGCGCGCGTTCGGCGCGGACGGATTCTTCACGGACTTGAGCTGCATGCCGTTCTACGGGGTGTGGGATGTGCGCAACACCTGCTGGAACCAGCGGTTGATGAACTTGTTTGATGTCAGTTCCGATATGTTTGGCGCGCCGACCATACCGGGGACACAGGTTGGAACCGTTGGTGAGGCCGTGGCTGAACGCACGGGTTTTGCTGTCGGCACACCGATCTGCGTCGGGGCCGGAGACCAGAACTGCAGCGTGGTTGGCATGGGTGCAATAAAGCCGGGTATGGCAACGGTTACTCTGGGAACGGCCGGACTGGCCATTCTTGCTGTTGACGAACCCGTGCCGGGTTTTGGCGGTATGATGATCACGCACCACGCTGTGCCGGGACAGTGGGAAGTCGAAGGATTATCGAACGCGGCCGCGAGTTCGTTTCGCTGGTTCCGTGATGTTGTCGGCACACAGGAACTGCAACAGGCCGCGGAGAAGGGCGCCAACGCCTACGAACTGTTGACCGCGCTTGCGGAGCAGAGTACGGCTGGGGCACGCGGGGTTCTATACCTGCCATACCTCGCGACAGCCGGCACGCCGCGTTGGAATGCAGATGCCCGATCCGCTTTCATCGGCATGTCCCTGGCGCATAACCGGGCGGATATGGTGCGTTCCGTTATGGAAGGTGTTGTACTCGAAATCCGCGATATGATCCAGCAATGGCAACTGAAAGACATGGCGGTGGACGTGTTGCGCGTTGGTGGCGGCGCCACAAAATCGCCGCTCTGGAACCAGATTCAGGCAGACGTTTACGGACGCCCCGTGCAGACTTTGCGCGAAAGCGATACGACAGTTCTTGGCGCCGCCATTCTTGGCGGAGTCGGAGGTGGAGTTTTCCGGTCCATTGCTGAAGGCGTGGAAAGCATGGTACATGTGACTGGAGAACTTATGCCGGACGCTCATGCCAATACAGTGTATGAAGAGCTTTACCAAGCGTACTGTGCGGCGTATGACGGGTTGGCGCAGGGCGGAACATTCCAAAAAATTGCCGCACTGCAGCATAGTGCATCGGGATTAGAATAGGTCCCTGAATCCGTGAGAAAACAACCGGCAAAAAACTTTTATTTTGCATGCAAACAAGTTACACAAGAACAGTGCCTTAACCCGTTGGGTAACGGGCATTTTTGCCGGTTGTTTTCCCGCGGGGATTTCCCGTAGCACTGCATCTGCTTCCAAGCCTGCGCCTTGCGGTACAAAGTACAGCGGCGGCTTGCCTTGAAAACATCTACAGCACGACGGAAAATTCCCGGATTCAGGAGGTTGTTATGAGCGGCGTACGAAAAAAAAAGGACCGATACGCGGTTCCAGCGGTTGATGCCATGCTCGACGCAGTGGAATATTTGGCCGAGCACAAACAACCGCTTGGCGTCACGCACCTGGCGCGGGAGCTAGGCTTGTCGACCAACCTGGTTTTCCGGGTCATGAAGCGGCTTGTCGAGCGCGGCTATGCCACCATAGACGAAGCCAGCAACTATCAGCTTGGCACCCACTTTTTTACGCTCGGGATGAAACTTTATTCCCGCTTTGATCTGCGCCGGCAGGCGAGAGGGTTTCTGCGGGAACTCTGTGTAAAATGCGGCGAAACCTGTCAGTTGCAGGTGCCGGACGGGGACCGGATGCTGGCCGCGGAAGTCATTACCCCGGACAGCGATTATTACATGCAGGTAGTGCCGGGCAGCCGGGTCTACTATCACGCCAATGCGTTCGGCAAGTGTGTGTTGGCTCACCTTCCCGAAGACGACTTGAACGCTGTTCTGGCCGAGGGACTTCCGGCCCTGACGCCCAACAGCATTGCATCCGAAGAAAAACTCAGGGAAGAACTGGAGACGGTTCGCGAAACGGGACTGGCCCACGACCGTAACGAGTACCTGCTCGGCGTTTACTGCATAGGCGCGCCGGTCTTCGACTTCCAGGGCAGAGTTGTGGCGGGAATCGGCATTACGGGCCTGAGTTCGCGACTGCATAATGAACGTGTCGCCGAACTTGAGCAACTGGTCAAGAAGTGTGCTGCATCCATCTCGCGAGCCATGGGGACGGACCGGCAGGATGTTTAAAGCGTTTGCGGCACGGAAATAGTAGGGGCTATTGGGGACCTACGCAGGCAACTCCTCAGGATTAGGATTGTTGCGGAGGATGTTTACTGCAAAGGCCTGATCTGGGCTTGGTTTTCATCCATCAGGATGCTTTGGCGTGGAGTAACTGTTCGTTTCAAGTATGCGCCGGACGGGAAGGTTGCTTCGACCGTGACACTGTCCGACCAGTCGCCGAGTCCGATGTGCTGGACAAGCGGTTGTTGATTGCCGCTGTTGCCGGCGGAAACTTCGCGTATTTGCAGGAGATTGCCCGCCGTGATTCGCAGTCGCGTGCCGATTCCTGACACATTCGAGCCGTTTCCGCCGCGGACTCGAATCTTAAGCCATGCATTGCGGTTCCCCTGGTTTTGAAAAAGTTTTCCGTGCACCAGGAGATCGAGGTCGCCATCGTTGTCATAATCGGCCCATGCCACTTGATATGTACCGGCGGTTCGAACGCCGCGTGCATCGCCCACCGCTTTGAAGCGTCCTGTTCCATCGTTTTCGAAGAGGTCGCCGCGGTCGCCCTTGTAGACCGTGGTGATGTATAGATCCAGATCCCCATCGTTATCGTAGTCCCCGAGGGCCCCCTTTGCGTAGGATTCCTGCCAGTAGATGCCCGCGGCATTTTTAGCATTGATGTTTGTAAACGTATAGGCGGGCGGTCCGGAGTTGATTTGTATTTGCACCCGGTTCTGCCATTTCGGGGGGTGCGAGAAATTCACTACCGCCAGGTCAAGGTTCCCATCGTTATTCAGGTCACCCCAGCAGGAGCCGATGGTGTGTCCTGTATATTCGTATGCGGGATAGTATTTGGATGCGGGTTGTTTGCCGATTTTGGCAACTCCGTAGACACCACGTTTTTTTGCTTCATCCTGGAAATGTCCGGTGCCGTCGTTCACCCACAAATTATTCGGCATCAGCCGGTAGTTCGAGACATAGAGATCTTGATCGCCGTCATTGTCGAAATCCGCCCAGTTCGCGCCTCGTGCCGCCCAGCATGCGCCATCGGTGAGGCGTTTTGGTTCAGAGAAAATGCCTTCTCCTTTTTGCCGGTAAAATTGATCCGGCATGATAGGTCCGCCGAATGTTTTTTCGTAGTTCGTGATATAGAGGTCGAGCCAGCCGTCGTTGTTTGCATCGGCGGCCGCGGCCCATGGTCTTGAGGGTGACGGATTGCCGGGGAACTGGACATTTTCGAATTGCTGCTGCCCGACGTTGCGATGAAGGGAGCCTTTCCCCCTGGTGGAAAGGAAATCCAGCTTCCCATCATTGTCGAAGTCCGCCCACAGACCGGGTCCGGAAATGGTTTTCTCTACGGTGGTGAATGTACCGTCCCCATTGTTTCGATAGAGCGTCGGACCGATTATGACGTCCGGCCGGTTGTCGTTATTGAAATCGCCCCATGCACACGGGCTTCCGGAGGCGCCTTTCAGGCCGGCCGCGGTCGTTACGTCTTCGAAGGAGGGTGGCGGGGCCGCGGTTTTGACCGGTGGCGGCAGCAGCGGCCGCGTGGCGCATCCCGAGGTTACGACAATGCAGGTGACGGCGATTAGATGTACCGTGACTGTTGTCCGCACTGCTGACTCCTTAATTGGCCGTTTGACAACGATCATTCCGCCAAGTTTTCGACCGCGTAATCCATGGCATCCATGATCGCCAGGTGCTGGGTGCATTTTTGCTCGCACACGCCGCATTTTCGGCAGACATCCGCTTTTGGTCCCTGTATTTTAGCGTACGCCTGTTTTGCGCTTTCTTCGAGTCCCCATGCGCGATGATCGAACACGGCATTCATGACGGCCGGTATATCGATGTTTTCGGGGCAGGGCAGGCAATATCTGCAAGCGGTGCAGTAATCGGCTTTCTTCTCGTCGATGGCATTGAGGAACTGGTTGATTTCAGTCATTTGTTCGGTGGAGAATGCCCCCTTCTCGGCAGCGACGATTGTGTCATCGACATCCTGTTTCTTTTGCATGCCACAAAGAATGGTGTCGATGGTTGAATGAGAGAGGAGGAAGCGTACCGCCAGTTCCGGTACGGTTTCCGCGCCGGTCCGTTGCGCGAGATCCAGCAGGACTGGGCTTTCCTGTGCCAGGCGTCCACCGCCTACGGGGTTCATGATGATCGTGCCGATGCCGCGCTTATGTGCTTCAGCGATAGCGGGGGCATAGCGTCGATTGAGCAGGTTATAGGTGAACAGGATGACCTCGCACCAGTCGATATGGTCCATATAAGACAGCAGATTGTCGACTGAATCGTGCGTGGTGAATCCAGTGTGGCCGATGAGACCTTCATCCCGTGCTTTCAGGATTCCGTCGACCATGCCTCCCTTTGCGGTTGCCTGCTCGAAGTGTTCTCGACTGTCTATGTTCCAGACTTGGTAGAAATCCAAGTAGTCCACCCTCAGCCTGCGCATGGATTCTTCCAGGCGTCGTCGGACACAGTCGGCGGTCGGCGCGTCATCCGGCTGAATCTTCGTGATCCAGGGTGCACATTTAGTGGAGAGGATGACTTTGTCCCGGTAGCCATCCTGCAGGGCTTCACCCAGTATCCATTCCGACTCGCCGTATCCTCGCGATGTATCGATATAGCGGCATCCTGAATCGATGGCATGCCGGATGAGTGCGATAGCGTCATTGACGTCTCGGGGGAACCGCATGGCCCCGATGCTTACCGGTGTAACTTTAAATCCTGAGCGTTGTCCGAATATCCGTTCGTTCATGGAAACTCCTGATTGGCCGCCATCCGAAGGAGTCAGCAACAAGAGAGCGAACCCTTACGGGATGGCGTCTAACTGAATTGAGAGACATTCCTTTTAAAATAGCGTTGATCGAGCAATCTTCCACGGGTGCTCCACGTCAGGCTGGGTGACCCATGGGGCCTGATGCGGGCGTGCCACATGTCGTTCCTTTTCTGGCTTCCGAGAAAATTGGTTGACATATCGACAGGCGGTCGCCGGGTGGAACCGCCTCCCACGCTTTGGTGCCAATGTTCTCACGGTTTCAGGCAAGCGCCATAGGGGCCAGGCAGAACCTTAGAGGCCTTATTTTTCAGGTTATGTTATTTGACACGACGTTTTCCACGGGGTATTATTAAGTGTTTAATATTAGTAATTTAATCATATTGTTTCATGGCGCTGGCCATGTGTCGGGAGAGAAGCGATGAAGCGAGTGAAGCTTGCCGACATTGCGAAAAAAGGGAATACGTCGGTGGCCGCTGTATCCGCGGTGCTGAACAATAAGGTGGGAAAAAATATTTTTGTCGGCAAGGATACCCAGGCTCGTGTTTTACAGATCGCGCAGGAGCTGGGCTATGTGCCGAACAACGCCAGCAGCAGGTTTTTCGGCAAGACGTCCACGTTGGCCGGTGTTATTTTGCCCAGCATCCGATCAAGCTACTTCAGCGCCTTTTTTCAATACTTCCAGCAAACCCTGTTCAAGCACGGCGTATCGGTCGTGTTGGCAACCCCCGAAGAAACAACGGAGGAGCAGGAAAACGAAGCGATTTACCAGATGCTCAGTCAGAACGTTTACCCCCTGGTCATCTCTCCGCACCTGGGTCGAACCAAACGTGGCAACATCGATCTGATCGCGAAGAATCATGTGCCGATAATCAGCTTGGACAAGGAAATAGACGGCATCGAAAGGCAGTACCACGTGCATGCTGACTACGGGCAGGCGGCGGTTGCGCTGTTGACTCGGCTTGCCGAGAAGCAACGGCGCAGGATTGTGTATGTCACAAAACACCAGAAGAGTGGTCCAAGCCTCTATGCCCGCAACGCCATTGAAAGAGCCTTTAAGACACTGGGGCTTCCGTTCGATCCTTCGTACAACATTTTTGCATACGAGATTTCGACGCCCGAACGGATTCTCGATCTCATTCTTGACCATGCGGGTGGTATGCCGGACGGCATTATTTTTTTTAAGAACGCCATGGTTTCGCACAGCCTAGCCATTGAGCAAATGCGTGCGAACGAGGTACGACCGGGTGAGGAGATTTCGCTTGCCTGCCTGGAAGATGTCGATGTGTTCAATTCGGCAACTGACCTCCCGATCAGCGGGTATCGGGCGGACATACGCACGGTTGGCGTAACCGTAGGCGAAGCCGCGTGGGACATCATTCACGGCAGAACACCTTCGTTCGGGAGGGAGTTCATCCATGATATGGTATTCACGGATCGGGGAACAATATGAACAGTGAACGGTTGTGAAGGGACACATGTCAAGTTTCGGGAATAAGCTCTCAACCGGTTGCAGGACTGGTGCTGAAACCTGAAACCTGAAACCTGAAACCTGAAACCTGAACACTGAACACTGAACACTGAAACCTGCGACGTCTGGAGGCGTCTTATGCGTTGTTTCCGCCAAAACCGTACTTTTTGGAGTAGACTCAAGTATCGCTTTTCAGGGGACCCAGGAGTCACTGGCGGACGATCTCAGTCGGCGACGGGTTTTACGTTGATCGAGTTACTCGTCGTGGTTGCGATCATTGCCATTCTCGCTTCCATGTTGCTGCCGGCATTGAGAAGAGCCAGGGAAAGTGCGACGCGAATTGTTTGTGGAAGCAATCAGCGACAGTTTGCGGTGGCCTTCAGTTTATACGCCGATGACTACGATGGTTTGTACCCGCTTCACTATACGTTTCTGCCGGCTTCCTTGCGGTTTTGGACCAGTCGGTTGCACGTCGCGGGTGTATTAACGCATGAGCAGCAAGCCTCTCTGGCCTGTCCGTCGAATGAGTACAGGGCCTACCAACTGGATTCGTGCCGCGCTAAATACAGTTATCACACCCTGATGGGCAACCGTATCTCTTCATCTGTTACAAAACCGTCGCATATGCCTTTGTTGGCGGATGCCGCCTTACTTTCCGGGACCACCAAATGTACGTATTATTTTTGGCAGGGATTCTGGCAGACACAGATTGGCTTTGACGTGCATGAGAGCGGGGCCAACGTGCTTTTTCTCGATGGTCATGTTCGCGGCAGTCTGACAACCAGTACGTTCGATCCGAACTGGGTGGATCCCGTGTACCATGGATTTTAGCGTTTAGCTCACCAAGCGCGAAACAATCGATAATTGCCCGCCCTCGCAAGGTATGGGATGGAAGTGAAAGGAGTTTGAATGCCAAATCGTTTACGGATTCAATGTCGACAGGCCCATTTATCAGTCAGCACGGGACTATGTCTTTGTGCGTCCGTTTTACTGGCTGGCTCGGGTGTGGTTCACGCCGTTATCGACAATGGTCTTTTGTGCAGGATTCCCTTTCATGGTGAACATCCGTTTGAAACCGGCACGGATAAAGCCCGAGTTGTTAATGCTGAGGAGTTGAAGGACAGTATCGCAGAACAAGGAGTGACGGTTGGCGGCGGGCGCGATGGCGTGGTGGCCCGTATCGCATTCGACGATTGGGATGTGACCGCCGGTACTGTATCGTTTTGGCTGACACCGGCGGACTGGGATGAAACCATTGCTCTACTTTTTGGCGCCGTATCTGAAGAGAAAGGGCATTTCCGATGCGATGTAGGCAGGTATGGGCTTCGGGTCTTTGGTTACGGCACTGACCCCGGAAGAACGTGGAACCGGATTGGATCGGCAAAAGCCGAGTCATTCGAAGAACTTCAGCCCGGGGAGTGGCGGCACGTGGCGCTGGTTTGGGAAAAGGACAAGTTCATCACCGCGTATTTGGATGGAGAAGAATGCCCCTTGCGCAGAAGTGCGTTCCCTTGGCCGGACGCGTTTTCCCAGCTCTTTCTGGGATCCACGCATCCACAACACACTGCCTGGACCCGGGTTAAGGATGTCCGTGTCTATTCGCGTCCCCTGATGGCTGGTGAAGTCGCGGCACTGGCTGGCCAGACAATGAAATCCGTCGCGGCGGCCCAGGCGAACGTCACACCGGTCGGAACGACGGAGACCGCACCGAAAATCGACGGCGTTCTCGATCCCGACGAGTACCCCACGGTCGTCCCCGGCCTGCTCGACCTGTCAGAGAACACGTTGTATCCGGAACACGCCGCTGTGCATACCGCCGTCACTGACGATCACTTGTTCGTAGCCGCAACCCTCTCGGTGCCGCTCGACTACAGACCGAATCCCACCCCCCGCGACCAGGACGACGAACGACTGCTCGATGCGGACTCGTTTCATCTGTTGATCCGCTCCGATACCCAGACCGATAGCGACACGTTCTCCGCCGCCTACCTTTGCCTGGCGCCTGACGGCACCCTTTACGATGCACTGGAGACCGCGGACTGGATCGCGGGCAATGTTGAACGTGACGCAACCGTAGACTACGGCGTGCATGCGGCGAGCCGAATCGCCGAGGGGCGGTGGATCGTGGAAACCCGAATCCCACTTGCCAAACTCGGACTGTCGAGGGACCAACCGTTCTCGTTCGCCCTGGGCTATTATCTCAAGGATCTGTCGCGCAAACGAATTTCACTGCAGATGCATCCTCAAGGGTTCGACCACCCGCAGGCATTCGGCATCGCGCGCTGCGTGCCGATGAGTGTAAGCAGCCGGGTCGGAGAACTTGCAAGGGGAACCGTGGACTTGGAACTGAGTCTGCGCAACACCGGCAATGAAGAACTGAGCGGACAAGCGGAATACATCATTGCCAAGCCCGAGATCGTGCAATCCGAGGCCGACTGGGACTACGACCAGCGAATCGGCGAAAAAATCGAGGTCGCCGCCAGCGGCAAAATTCAG
This sequence comes from Kiritimatiellales bacterium, assembly GCA_021734595.1. Lineage (GTDB taxonomy): Bacteria > Verrucomicrobiota > Kiritimatiellia > Kiritimatiellales > Pontiellaceae > JAIPIO01. Next base: position 8,855 of record JAIPIO010000040.1, read on the forward strand.
GAATGGTCCACAGAGTTTACGCTTGAATCCGGAGCGCGGGACGAACTGTCCGATACCTACCGCCTGATCGATCCCGGCAGCTATCTGCTGGTTTCGCAGGCATCCGTCGACGGTGTTTCGTTCTACCGCAGAACCGTGCCGTTCACTTATTTCTCCCCGATCGAGTCCAGTTTGAGACCCGTGCCGTCGAAACAGCAAATCAAGGCCGACACATCGTTGTACGGCGTCGATCTGGGCGGCGTGGATGAAATCGAATTCCGGTTGCCTGTTATCGACGGCGGTACGCAGCCCCAGCGCTTCCCCGTCACCGCAGGGCGCGAGACATTCCCACTGGACATGAGCGACATGCCGGCGGGCGAGCATGAAATTCAAATCGCCTTGCTCGACGTCAACGGAAACGAAGTGGTTTCGCGCATTGTTAAATTCAAAAAATTACCTGAGCCCGAATGGCCGAAAAATCGCGTGGCGCTCGAAGCACTAGAACCGGACTGGGTACCCGCGCCCTGGACGCCGATGACCGTCGATGGGCTCAAGGTCGGGGTCTGGGGGCGGACGTTCCAATTCTCCAACGACTCGCCGTTACCAAGGATGACCAGCCAGGATACGCCGTTGAATACCAAGCCTGCGAAGATCGCATACACCACGGACAAAGGCGAATTCGAGATCGAAATCCGCGATACGCGCGTCGAATCGGCGAACAAGGGCCGGGTCGTCGTGCGCCAGACCGGCGAGTCGCCGCACTTCGAGTACGCCGCACGCCATGTCATCGAGTTCGACGGCCTGGACGTCATCACGATCAATCTCGCCCCCAAAGATGCAGTGAATCTGGATGCGCTGTATTTCGACATCCCGCTCTCCTCGGTCCGCTACTTCAACGGACACCGCTACAACCTGGGGGTATTGAAAGACAAGCAAACGTTTGGAAAAATCCATTATCTGTGGCTCGGCGGCGACGCGGTTGGACTGGACTGGGTGACGGAAAATTACCAAGGCTGGTTCATCAACTCCACAAAACCGCGCGTGACAGTCACGAGTGCGTCGGGTAGCAACGCAATACTTCGGCTGTTGCTGGCCAATGAACCGGTTGCACTCAACGGCCCAACCACCATCAAATTCAGCCTGCAGCCGACACCACTCAAGCCATTGCCGGAAGGTTTTCGCGAATGGCGTATCAGCACCAGCTGGTGGGAGGGCATCACAACGCACTGGATCGCTCTATGGTCACGCTGGAGTACGTCGCTGACCACACCCGAACCACGCAACGAACAGGTGATGAAGGACATGGTCGAACATGCTCGGAAATACGGGTATAAAACTTATCCGTACATGGCGCCGAGCAGCATCAGCCTGAATAAAGTCATGAGTTCCGAGGTGCCGTTCTTCGTCAACTGGGGAGATTTCCCGGATAGGTTCGGCGACAATATCGTGGCCAAAAAGCCCGAGAACATGACGAAGGTGGAAAATGCCTGGTATTATGCTGAAGACTGGCAGATTCACCCACAGCTCAGTGGCGGTGTGGCGTGGAATTCTTTGTACGCCTGTTCCACAACCAGTTCGTTTGTCGATTATTTCATCTATTCCTTGGAGGAAATGGTCCGTCAAGGATTGGACGGTGTGTATTTCGACCTGGCCAGCGCTCCGGAAAACTTTGATCCCGAAAAGAACATGGTTTATGAAACACTTGACGGTCAGACGGAAGGCACGCTTGAGGTCTTCGCCACGCGCGATCTGTACAAACGCCTCTACTACGTTTTCGACAAGCACCGGGGTGAAGAGAACCGTCCCTACATTCTTGGGCACGGCTACCCGATCGGCATGGCCTTCCGCTCCTTCTTCGGCGTGCTTTTCCACGGCGAAGGGATGAAACCCGCCGAACGCTTCGACATGACTCGCTGGTATCTGCAGACCCGGTTGAAAAGCGGAACGGGGGATGGTCTGAAAAAATCGCAAGCCAGTCGCCTTTTCGGCACCGATCCCGATGCCGAGCGCGATTATACGGCGGTGGGCTACAGGATGAATTATCCACAGCGCCAGATTGGCATCCCCATGCTGATTCTGCCTCAGTATGGCAAAGCCACGCGAGATAAAGAGACCAACCGCGCCAGGTATCATGATCCGGCGCTCGCCCGCGAAATGCTCGCGTTTGTCGTGCTGCATAACAACATCATCTGGCCTACCTGGATCAACAAGAGCACGATAACCGACTATTGGAAAGATGTGGAGATTCCGTTCGACATCGGCAACACCGAGTTCCATGGCTACTGGGAAGAAAAAATCAAAACCAACGCCAACACCATCAAGGCCAGCTACTGGAAAAAGAACGGCGAGAACGACTACCTCGTGGCGGTCGCCAACTGGTCGAACGAAGAAAAGACTGCACGAATCATTCTTCCCGCGTTTATCGTCGAGCGGGGACCGGGACTCGACATGGAGACCAAAACGTTAGTGTCCCCCGTTGACGAGCAAGGTCATATCGAACTGACCGTTCCCAGAAACGATTTAAGAGTATTGCGCTTCTGTAGTCCTTTAAGCCCTTAATGGGGAAACCAAGAACGGGGAAAAAAACATGACCATGAACTGCCGGGGCTGTCCCACTGCAATTTCAGCTTTAACGACTATGGGCAGCCCCTGTTAAATGTGCCGAAACGCGGCGGCTGTCATACCGTACTCAGTGGGCGCCACCGCATCATCCACGAGAGAAGTATGGAGAATAGAAGAAACTATCGGGTTGGTTGCCGCGGGCGTTTCACGGTGCTCGTCGGTTTACTCTTCGTTCTTGCCTGTTCGGTATCCGTGGCGACCGGATCGGGGCGGGGACTGCTCTGTCAAATCCCCTTCCACGGCGAAGAACCGTTGCGGACCGGCAGCGACGAGGTTCGCGTCGTGAATCCCGATAAATTGACGGACCATCTCCAGGGAGACGGGCTGAACGTGGGGGGAGGACGGGGTGGAGTATCGGTTCCAATCGAATTCGACAAGTGGGACGTCACCGCTGGAACAATTTCATTTTGGTTCACGCCGGTGGACTGGCATAATGCCTCGTTCGACATTGTAGGCGCGAAGCCCAAGGGAAAAGGCCATTTCCGGTGCGCTTTGGGGCCTCACTCTCTGCGATGCTGGGGCTTCGGCCCCGCGCCCGGGAAAACCTGGCCACGAATCGGAACCGCCGAGGCCGACTGGCTGTCTTCCCTGGAACCGGGCGACTGGCGACATCTGGCACTGGTCTGGGAAAAAGGCGTATTCATAACCGCGTACCTGGATGGAAAGCCGTATCCCTGGAAAAAAACGGCGTTTCCCTGGCCGGATGCATTTTCAACGCTTTGGGTTGGGTCCACCCATCCTTCAAGCACCGACTGGACCAAAGTCAAAGATTTCCGGGCCTATTCCCGGCCACTGATGCCGGGCGAAATCGCGGCACTGGCCGGCAAAACCATGAAATTCGCGGCGGATACCCAGGCGAATGTGACGCCAGTCGGACTGACGGAAAATGCGCCGAAGATCGACGGTGTCGTTGGAGAAAACGAATACCCGACGGTCGTTCCCGGATTGCTCGACCTGGCTGAAAACGCGCTGTATCCCGAGCACGCCGCCGTTCACACCGCGCTTGCCGACGGCCACCTGTACGTGGCCGCGACCGTCGCGCTGCCGGGTGACTACACCCCGGAATCCACTGTGCAGGAACGCGACGACGAACATATGCTGGACACCGATTCATTCCACCTTCTGATCCGTTCCGATACGGACACCGAAAGCGAAAAGTTCTCCGCCGCCTACCTGTGTATCGCGCCCGACGGCGTGCTCTACGACGCATTGGAAACCGCCGACTGGGTGGCCGGTGAAATCAACCGCGACGCGACCCGAAACTACGGCGTTGACTCCGCAACCCGCATCGTCGACGGACGTTGGACCGTGGAGACTCGAATCCCGCTGGCCGAGTTGGGACTTTCCACAGACCGGCCCTTCTCTTTCGCCCTGGGATACTATCTCAAAGGCCTGTCGCGCAAGCGGATTTCACTGCAGATACATCCCAAGGGCTTTGACCATCCGCAGGCGTTCGGCATCGGTCGTTTCGTGCCGATGAATGTGCGGGTCCAAGTCGGCGAACTGGCGCGGGGTACCGTGGGCCTGGATATGCGTCTGCGCAACACCGGCGGTGAAGAACTGAGTGGACAGGCAGAATATTCCATTGCCAAACCCGAGATTACGCAGTCCGAAGCCGACTGGGACTTCGATCAGCGGATCGGTGAAAAAATTGCGGTCGCCGCCTGCGGCCAAATCCAGGAATGGTCCACGGATTTCACGCTTGAATCCGGAGCGTGGGACGAACTGTCCGACACGAACCGCCTGGTTGACCCCGGCAGTTACCTGCTGGTTTCACAGGCATCCCTTGACGGCGTTCCGTTCTACCGCAGAACCTTGCCGTTCACCTATTTTTCCCCGGTCGAGTCCAGCCTGAAACCCGCGCCGTCAACACAGGGGATCAAGGCCGAAACCTCGCTGTATGGCATCCATTTGGACGATGTAAACGAAATCGAATTCCGATTGCCGTCGATTGAAGGCGGCACCCGAGCCCAGCGCTTCCTCGTCACCCAGCGGCGTGAAACCTTCCCACTGGACATGAGCGACCTGCCGGCGGGCGAGCATGAAATTGAAATCGCCTTGCTCGACGTCAACGAAAACGAAGTCGCGTCGCGCATTGTTGAATTCAAAAAACTACCTGAGCCCGAATGGCTGAAAAACCGCGTCGCCCTCGAAGCGCTTGAACCGGACTGGGTGCCCGGGCCCTGGACGCCGATGACCGTGGATGGGCTCAAGGTCGGGGTCTGGGGACGGACGTTCCAATTCTCCAACGACTCCCCGTTACCAAAGATGACCAGCCAGGATACGCCGTTGACTACCAAGCCAGCGAAGATCGCATACACCACGGACGAAGGCGAGTTCGAACTCGAAATCCGCGATACGCGCATCGAATCGAAAAACCGGGGCCGGGTCGTTGTGCGCCAGAGCGGCGAGTCGCCGCACTTCGACTATGAAGCTCGCCATGTCATCGAGTTCGATGGTCTGGACATCATTACGATCAACCTCGCCCCCAAAGCTGCCGTGAACGTGAAAACGCTGCGCTTCCACATCCCGCTCTCGGCCGTCCGCTATTACAGCAGCCACAGGTACAGCCTGGGCATTTTACGGGAACCTCAGGAGTTCGGAAGCATCAACTACCTCTGGCTCGGCAACGACGCGGTCGGTCTGGACTGGGTGACCGAAAACTACAAAGGCTGGCTTGTCAATTCCGAAAAAGCTCGCATGACCCTAACGGACAAACCTGACGGTGCCGTTCTTCAACTGCTGTTGGCTAACGAAGCGACTCGTGTAGAGGAGCCGATGGAAATTCGGTTTAGCATACAGCCCACCCCCATCAAACCGCTTCCGCGAGGATTCAGAGGCTGGCGCATCAGCACCAGTTGGTGGGAGGATATCACCACCCACTGGATCGCACTATGGTCGCGATGGAGCTCGGCATTGTCAACGCCAAAGCCCAGAAACGAGCAACTATTGAATGACATGCTGGAGCATAAGCGAGAGTATGGCTATCACGTTTACCCTTTCATGATTCCGTCCACGATCAACCTGAACAACGTTATCGGGGCTGAAGTGCCATTCTTCGTGAACTATGGTGACTTGCCTGCCAAGTATGAGAAAACACTGGTCATCAAGGAAGCCGATAAAGCACCGAAGATCGAAGAAGCGTGGTACTACGCTGAAGATTGGCAGGTGCATCCCCAGATTTCGGGAGGGGTTGCGCCCAACGCAATGTATAAATGCTCTATGAGCAGTTCGTTCGCCGATTATTATGCATACCACCTCGACCAGATGGCCCGAAAAGGGTTGGACGGTGTCTATTTCGATCTGGCCAGCGTCGCGGAAAACTTCGATCTCGGAAAAAACCTAACGTACAAAACACTTGACGGCAAAACCGAGGGAACATGCGAAATATTCGCGACACGGGACTTCTATAAACGCCTCTACTACGTTTTCGACAAGCACCGCGGGGAGGAAAAGATGCCCTACATTCTTGGTCACGGCTTTCCCATCGGGCTGGCGTATCGCGGCTTCTGGAGCGTCTGTTTCCATGGGGAAGGCATGAAGCCCGCCGAACGCTTCGACATGACCCACTGGTACCTTCAAACCTCCCTGCGAAACACGGATGCGGACGGGGTGCAGCAGTCATACATGTATACCACCGAACCGGATGCCGAGCGCAGTTTCGAGGCGGTCGGATATCGCCTCAGCTATCCCCAGCGCCAGACCGGCATCCCCATGCTGATCCTGCCCCAGTACGCCAAGGCCACTCGTGATAAAAAAACCAACCTGGCCCGGAGAAAAGACCCGGCGCTCGCCCGCGAGATGCTGGCCTTCACCGTGCTCCACAACAACTTGCTCTGGCCCACCTGGATCGATGCGGGTGCCGTAGTCGAATACTGGAGAACGGTTGAAATCCCCTTCGCAATCGGCGACACCGAGTTCCATGGCTATTGGGAAAACGAAATTGACACCAATGCCGATCACATCAAGGCGAGCTACTGGAAGAAAAACGGCGAAACTGACTATCTTGTGGCCGTCGCCAACTGGTCGGACGAAGAACAGACCGCCCGGATCACGCTGCCCGACTTCATCGCCGAACTTGGTCCCGGCCACGACATGGAAGCAAGAAGCTCAGTGAAATCAATCGACGAAGACGGCCGCATCGAACTGACCGTCCCCAGAAACGATTTCAGAGTAGTGCGGTTCCGCGGACTGTAATCCAAAGAAAGCAAGAATCGGCAACCAGTGATCGATGACCACGAACTAAGAACCACGAACCACGAACACCAAACAAAAAAACGGAGGCCTAATGCACAACCAAACAGCATGCTGCCTGATCTCGGTGGCTCTTGCAATGATAACCGGAGTCTTCGCGCAACCGGCAGACGCAGCCGAGACGGACCTGAACATTCTCTCATTCCCGTGCATCTCGACCGCACCGGTCATGGACGGAAAAGTGGCGGCCAACGAATACGGCGGTCAATTCAGTGGCATGATCAATATCGACACACAGAGCAGCTACATCTACGACTCAACCCTGTTCACGGCCTGCGATGACGAGACCATCTATATCGCGGCGCAACTGGAACTCCCCGAGGACGGCAGTGTTCAACCGCTGGCGTTGGAACGAGACACCTCCAGACTACAGAACAACGCCGACACGCTGGTCGTCATGCTGCGTCCAGACGACGATGCGGAAGCCCATCGGTTTTCAGGATACTATTTCACCGTCGAACCGGGGGGGCAAATTTTTGACAGCGTACGCGACATTGACTGGGACGGCGGCTCGGTTAGCAATGCAGCCGAAACCGATTTTGTGGCGGAAACGGCCAGCAACGTGGAAGATGGCGTATGGACCGTCGAGGTGCGAATTCCCAGAAAAAAGGTCGATCTGGTAAACAACAAACCGTTTTTGATGTCGGTCGGGTTCAAACTGGTCGGGATCAGCAAGAGGCTTTCACGTAACTTGCATCCGATCTGGTTCGATCACTACAATGCGTTCAGTCGGGCCACGTTTACGGACGCTTCGATTAAAGTGGGAACCGGAAACCTTGTGGCTGGCGCGGTGTCCCCGGTCGTTGAAATCTGGAACCAAGCCAAGGACGAAGTCAACGGCACCATCACCGCGCTGGCGGCCAGTGCCAGGACCGTGGAGACGGTGGAAGACTTCGATTTCAATGTCAAGATCGGCCAGGAATTTCATACCGAGACCGAGGGACGCATCTATCAATGGGGACAAGCCTTTCAGCTCGCTGCCGGGGAAAAGATCACCTTGCAAGACCATCATGAAATTCAAAACCCCGATTCCTACCTGCTGGTCGTGACGGCCTCGGTCGACGACAAACTCTTGTATCGTCAGGCGCTGCCGTTCCAGTCCTATCCGCCACTCATGATCGAGTACGCTCCCGTGCCCAGCCGGGAAGACATCAAGGCGACCGCC
>JAIPIO010000041.1 GCA_021734595.1 Kiritimatiellales bacterium
GACAAAACCTTTTTCAACGCAAAGGATACCACCGTCGGCATCGTCACTTGCGGCGGACTCTGCCCGGGCCTGAACGATGTGATCCGCGCACTGACGTTCTGCAGCATCGAAAGCTACGGGGTCAAGCGGGTGCTCGGTTTCAAATACGGCTACGAGGGGCTGGTCGCCAAATACTACCACTATCCGCTGGAACTCAACCCCGACAACACCGATGAGATTCATGAAAAGGGCGGCACCATCCTGAAATCTTCGCGCGGCGGACAGGAAACCGGCGAAATCGTCGACACCTTGGTGCATTACGGCGTGAATATCCTCTTCACCATCGGTGGCGACGGCACACAGCGCGGGGCGCGCGACATTGCGGAAGAGGTGAAAAAACGCAATCTGCCGATTGCCGTGGTCGGGATTCCCAAGACCATCGACAACGATGTAAGCCTGATCCAGCGTTCATTCGGGTTTGAAACCGCCGTGGAAGCCACGTGGGACATCATCACCAACGCGCACTCGGAAGCCAAGGCCTACCGCAACGGCGTCGGGCTGGTGCGTTTGATGGGCCGCGAGTCCGGTTGGATTGCCGCGTCGGCCACGCTGGCCAACAGCAATGTCAACTTCTGCCTGGTGCCGGAAGTGCCGTTCGATCTGCACGGTCCAAACGGATTCCTGGCACATCTTGAACAGCGGCTGCGCCAAAAGGAGCATGCGGTGGTCGCCGTGGCCGAAGGCGCGGGACAGGACCTGTTCGATGCCCAGCTCGGCAACAACAAGTCCGGCAACAAGAATCTCAACGATATCGGCATCCTGCTGAAGGACGAAATCAATAGCCACTTCAAAACCGTTGACATGGAGGTCAATGTCAAGTATTTCGACCCGAGCTATAACATCCGGAGCCGCCGCGCCAACGCGAACGATTCGATGTACTGCCTGCGTCTTGGATACAATGCCGTGCACGCCGCGATGGCAGGCAAAACCAACATGATCATCGGACTGCATCATGACCGCCTGGTACACCTGCCGATCCCAATGATTGGAACCCGCAAGGTGATTAATCCGCAGAGCTGGTTCTGGCAGACGATCCTGCAGGCCACCCACCAGCCTTCGGATATGAAAAACCGATGAGCTTCAAGACGCTTATTATTTTGCTGTTGTTCTGCGGAACCTCCTTCGCGGAGATTGGCCTCAGGGCATTCCTCCAACAGGAACTGAGTGCAGGCAAAAAGCAGATTGTTGTCCCCAAGGGTGTTTACCGCCTGTCACCGGAACACCGGGTTCACCTGGCGTTCAGCGGCGTTGAAGACACCACCATCGACTTCCAAGGTTCGGAAATCATCTGCTCCGAGCCCACCCGGGCCATCGACATCGAGAACTGCCGCAACCTGACACTGATCAACCTGGGCATCGACTACGATCCATTGCCCTTCACGCAGGGCCCGATTACCGCCGTGGGGAAAAAGTTCATCGATGTTGAAATACATCCCGGCTACCCGGTTGAAAACATCACCACCACAAAAGGCGAAGTGTTCGATGCCAAAACGCAGCGCCTGATCCCCGGCGGCCGCACCCTGTACGATCTTTCCCGCATCGAGCCGCTCGGCGGCCGCACCTTCCGTGTGCACCGGAAAACGCAAACGAAAAGTGACGACGAAACATTGGGGATAGGCAACATCTTCGTTCTATGCGTAAAAGGCGGCGTCCCGCACTGCATCCAGTCCAGTGGTTGCGAAAACCTGCGGCTGGAAAAAATAACCGTATACGCATCCAACAGTTTCGCCTTCCTCGAAACCGCCTGCAGCAACACGCACTACTACCAGTGCCGTTTGACCCGGAAGACCAGCGACCCGAAGGTTGGCTTTCCCCGAATGCGCTCCGGCAATGCCGACGCCTTCCACAGCGTAGGCGCCGAAAAAGGCCCGACCATCGAAGAGTGCCTCGCCGAATACATGGGCGATGACTGCGTCAACATCCACGGCCACTATCATATTGCGGCACAGACGAAAGGCCGCACCGCCACGGTCATCATGAAGCGCGAACTCGACATCCAGCCCGGCGACCCGGTCGAATTCGTGGAACCCGCCACCGGACGCCTGCTCTTCGTTGCGAACGCTGCGAGTATCGAGCCGCTCAAGGATTATCCAAAAGAGAAGATCGAAGCCGTCAAGCAATCGTTCCATCTCCTGCGTCCCGACTCCTTCCGCCGCGCATGCTCCATCACCTTCGACCGCGAGCTTCCCAAACTAAATTCCCCCGCCTCCATCGGCGCCACCAACCGCACCGGTTCCGGCTTCCGCGTAATCAACAACGACTTCGGCCGCAACCGCTCGCGCGGCATCATCACCAAGGCCAGCGACGGCGAGATCAGCGGCAACAGAATCGAAGGCTGCTTCAGCGAAGCCCTGCTCCTTGAAGCCGCATCCTACACCTGGATGGAGTCCTCCTACTTCACCAACGTAAAAATCAAAAACAATACCATCGGCAACTGCCGCATCGGCCATATCCGGAAAAAAGGTGTTCTTCCGCCCGTATCCGTCACTGCCTGCCGCGGTGGCCTGCTCATGCAGGGGAACCAGATCGACTTTGTCGGCGAATACGCCATCTTTCTGAAAGGCTGCGCCGACGCAACTTTCGCAAAAAACAGCTGCCCCAACGGATCGAAAATCAAGCAGCGCCAGTTATTGCTCGAAAACTGCGGCGAAATCCGGGTAAAGTAGGTTTTCCAGACCCCGGAAAAATACGTACTGTTTTTTCCAGTGTTTGGAGACTATTTTCCAGATATCGGAACCCCGCCTTGATTGAACAACCCGCCTTTTTCCCTGTCTGTAAAAGTTAAACAAGAGAGTTTTCAGCGATGATAACGGTACGGAAATCCAAAGATCGGGGACATGCGGATCACGGGTGGCTTGAAACCCGCCATACATTCTCTTTTGCATCCTATCTGGATCCAGAACACATGAAATTCCACGCCTTGCGCGTGATTAATGAAGACTGGATTCAGGCCGGCAAGGGCTTTGGCACCCACCCGCATGAAAACATGGAGATCATAACCTACATCATCAGCGGCGCGCTCGAACACAAAGACAGCATGGGTAACGGCTCCGTCATCCGTCCGGGCGAGCTGCAGCGGCTTACCGCCGGAACGGGCATTACACACAGCGAATTCAATCCATCGGATAAAGAAGACACGCACCTGCTGCAGATATGGATTTATCCCGAGGAAACCGGCCTGACTCCCGGCTACGAGCAGCGTGATTTTTCAGCGCTGGAACTGCCCAACCAGCTCACACTGCTGGCTTCGCGAACCGGGCGGAATCAAAGCCTGACCGTACATCAGGATGTAGACCTGTACTGCGGGCTGCTGGAGCAGGAAAAGGAACTGAAATACTACCTTCCACCGGAACGCCATATTTGGCTGCAGGTTGTCAAAGGAGTTGTCGCGGCAAACAATACCGTTCTTCATGCCGGCGACGGCTGTGTCATCAGCGACGAGAACGCTGTTCAGCTTGCAGCAGACACAAACAGTGAATTCCTGCTGTTTGATTTGGCCTAGCGCATCTCATGGTTGACCGGCACCATTGCCGCCTCAGTCGGCTCTTGTAAAAAGCACTGGCTGGCATCAGAGTGGATGCCTGATAGAACAGTCGACCGATGGAGATGGCTATGGATTCATGGAATATCATGCTCAGCGTACTGCTCGGGGCCATCGGTCTCGGTTATATTGTCTACGGAAGGTCGCAAATGCGCGGCATGCCCTTGGTTTCCGGAATAGCGCTCTGCGTCTTCCCCTATTTCGTTTCCAACATCTGGCTTATCCTGCTTATCGCGGCGGTGCTGATGGTTCTCCCGCGCTTTCTTGATTTTTAGCGAAAGGGTATGGCTTTCTCCATTCCAAACATCGGAGGCGCGAGGTAACACTTCCAAAAATCGGAATACTTCCCATTATTTCCCGTTTCCCCAACGCGCCCGGGACGAACCGTGACCGCTACCGATGTTGTAGCCTCTTTTACGCGCCCAATCCCTTCCGGCAGCACCCAAATCCGGCTGACCGCAGTTTAGACAATCTTCCGCCAGCTCTTTGTCCCCATAGCCCTCCAGCAAATCCGCCATCTCAGGAATGCGTGATTCGTCTCCGCGGCGTATCAGATTCAGGCATGCCTGCTGCACACCTTTTTCCGCGTCATATTGCACTCTTGGAAACAGCGATACAGCCGCGAGCGCATCGCCCAGCAGCTCCACAGGAGCACCTCCAGAAGTTGCATAACTAAATATCTCCTGCCATGATTTTCCGCCGCACTTTTGTGCAGCAGCCAACCGTACAGAACGTTCAGATGCATCAACAGCAATCCGCTTTAATATGTCGTTGTCGTCCAGCTTTCCCAGCACGATTCTCAGCACCTCGCGATCATCAGCGCGTAAAGCAACTTCTTCCAATACGGTTGCATAATACACTTGATGAGCAGCGGCGATACGCAGGACATCGAACTCTCCATCCACTGCCAGCGACACCAGTTTGGCTATTTCGGTTTTCGCGGTTAATGCTTCTACCTGCTGTTCCAACGCCCGGTGCGCTGCTTCCACATCGGAAGCTGGATCTTGAAAAGTTGACTTCATCCGACGCAGAGCCTGCTCACGCTCCGCCTGATGATAGGCCGTGAGTGCAACCTCACGCAACGCGTCTTTTCCATGCAGCGTTTGAATAATGGAATCACGTACAGAAGCCGATGACTCCTCCGACAGGCGCTGAACCAGAAATCGGTCATTGGCAATCTGTTTTACTGCTGCCTGCCGGATTATTGCATGAGGATTTTTTTCAACCCATTGACAGAGCAACGTCTGGCTTGTCACTTTGCCAATTGCTTCAATACGTATATCCAACACCTCGTCCCTAACGGCCACCTTCGCCAGCGCATCCCGATCCGTCAGCTTATTGACAGCCGCTTTGCGCACATCCACATTTTTGTCTGCCAGCGCAACCTGCGCCAATGCACATTGGTCGGTCAACATTTCGGCAGCTGTCTTGCGCACATACCAATCCTTGTTCCCTGCGGAAACCTGCGCAATTGCAACCTGATTAGTCAGTTTTTTCAAGGCTGTTATACCGACATACCTAAGTTCATCCTCCACGGCACACTTTGCCAACAAGGCCTGATCGGTCAGCCTATAGACAGCCACTTCGCGGACGAGTCCATTCTTTTCCTCTACAGCAAACTTCGCCAGCAGATTTTGATCAGTCATCTTTCCAACGACCACTTTGCGTACATCCACATCACTGGTCTCCTCAGCAATCTTTGCCAGCAAAACCTGGTCAGTCAGATTTTCGGCGGCCTTCTTGCGGACGTAACCCCTCTCGGCCGTCAAAGCAACCTTCGCCAGCAAATTCTGGTCGTCCAGCTTGCTAAAGACCGGATAGAGGACATTCCACTTCTCGGCCTGCATAGCAACCTTTGCCAGCAGATTCTGGTCGGTCAATCGATAGAAAGCCATTTTGCGTACATCCGCATCCTTGGTTTCCATGGCAACCTTCGCCAATGCAACCTGATCGGTCAGCTTTTCGATTGCGCCTTTGCGGACGTACTTACTCTCATCCTCAACAGCTATCCTAGCCAACAGGTTCTGATCGGTCAGTTTTTCCGCGGCGACAAGGCGCACTGTCCATTGTTTGTCCTCTCCGGCTGCTTTCGACAGCAAGTTCTGGTCGGTCAGTTTACTAACGGCTGCATAGCGCACATGATCTGGTTTGTCCTCCTCAGCAAGCCCAGCCAACAGGGCTTGGTCGGTCAGCTTATTGACGGCCGTTTCGCGAACCCGGTTGTTCCCATCCTCCGCGGCAATCCTTGCGAGCAGTGCTTGGTCGGTCAACTTGTTCACGGCCTCTTTGCGAACAGAGCTCTCATCGGACTCCACGGCAACCTTCGCCAACAGGTCTTGGTCGGTCAGATTCTTGACCTGCCGATACTGCCCCTTCAAGGCACGCTTCGCGATTTGGTTTTGGGTATTGCAAGCGCTCAGTGAAAGGCAGCAGATAAATGACGCAAATCTGATGGTGCGCATTCTTGAAATCTGCATCTCCATTCAGCCTCCTCAGCCTTTCCAAACAAGATCAATCTCCTGCCACGTTTGACCCTCACCAAACACTGCTTCACCGGCAGGAAACTTCGCGGAGGGCGTCGGGGATTTTATCGATCAGGTCGGGCGCGATAAGCCCGGCCTGCGATTTTTCGGCGGCGGCGAGATCGCCGGCGCGGCCATGCAGCCAGACGGCGGCACAGGCGGCTTCGAACAGCCCGATGCCCTGCCCCGCCAACGCGCCCACCATGCCGGCGAGCACATCGCCCGATCCGCCGGAGGCCATGCCGGGATTGCCGGTCATGTTAATGGCAGCGGTTTTCCCGGGGGCCGCCACCACGGTACCGGCTCCTTTAAGCACCATCACGGCATTGAGCTTGGCGGCGGCCATGTGGGCCATGCCTAGGCGGTCGGCCTGCACATCCTCAACCTTAAGGCCGAAGAGCATTGCGAATTCCCCGGGGTGCGGCGTCAGGATAAGCGGGCACTGCGCCGCGGAAATTTCATCCGTGTGGTTGGCCAGCACGGCAATGGCGTCGGCATCGAGCACCAGCGGAACGCGCGATTCGTTCAGCAGCCGCAGCACCAGATCGCGGGCAGGGTTGGAGCGCGTCAGGCCGGGGCCGATGACAATGGAGTTCCAGGCATTGGAAAAAACATCGCGGACTTTTCCAAGGTCTGGAAAGGTGTGCACCATCACTTCCGGCGCGACGGGTGCGACGGCGGCATAAATGTTATCCGGCACCAGCGCGGAGACGAGCCCGGCTCCGGCACGGGCGGCGGCACGGGCCGCCATGGTGATGGCGCCGCTGAATCCTTTTGAACCTCCAACGCAGAGCACATGGCCGTAGGCGCCTTTGTGCATGTCCCGCCCGCGGCGCGGGAAGAGCGGCGCGAGATCGGTTGGGTGAATCAGTTCCAAGTCTGCCTCGCCTTTGGTTGCCTCGATGTATTCGGGCGGAATCCCGATATCGATCACATCGAGGTTGCCAACAAAGTCGATGTTTTCCGGCTGCACGAGATCGGCCTTTGGCAGACCCATGGTTACCGTGAGGTCGGCGCGGATAGCCATGCCGGAGGGGATATCGATGGCGACGACGAGGGCGCGATCGGTGTTGGCTTCGATAAATGCAACGGCATCGGCGATGACGCCGCGCGGTTCGCCGGTTGCGCCGGTTCCCAGCAGACCGTCGACGATGATTTCCGCGTCGTTCCCGCAGGCGGTTGCGTTTTTCCAATCATTGGAAGTTTCGAGCGTGCTGAACGGCACACCGGCCTTTTTCATGCGCTTAAAATGTGCTAGGGCATCGCCCTTGAGTTTGTTTTCGGAACCGGCGAGCCACACCTCGTCAATCCCGCCGTCTTCGTGGAGGATGCGCGCGGCAACGAAGGCATCGCCGCCGTTGTTGCCGCACCCTGCAATAAAGAGCAGCGGTGCATCTACGAGTTGGTGGTTACCTGCAAGCTTGCGAATGGCATCGGCGAGCCCCTGTCCGGCGGTTTCCATGAGCTCCTCGCCGGGAATACCAAACTCTTCGATTGTCCGGCGATCCAGTTCGCGCATTTCGCTGGCGGAGATCAGTTTCATAAGTCGTAGGCGGCCATCGCTTCAATCATTTCCTCGACGGCTTTTTCCAGTGATTGGAAAACGGAACGACAGATAATACTGTGCCCGATATTGAGTGTATCGAGGAAAGGAATGCAGAGAATGCCCGCGAGGTTGTCGCGGTTGATGCCATGACCGGCATTGACCTTAAGACCCAGCGAATGGGCATACTCGGCACCGCTGATCAGCTGTTCAAGCAGGGCACCGCGATCATTCGGCTCGGCATCGCAATAGGCGCCGGTGTGCAACTCAATCACCGGCGCACCGGTATCTTTGCAGGCGGCAATCGTCATTTCGTCGGCATCGACAAACAGGCTGACTTGGGTTCCGTTTTCCGTGAGGCTTTGCACCGTGGATTTAATGGAGTCGAGGTGGGCGATGACATCCAACCCACCCTCGGTGGTGAGCTCCTGCCGCTTTTCGGGCACTAGGCAGACTTCCGCCGGGCAGACGTTGAGCGCAATCTCGACAATAGACTCGACGTTGGCCATTTCCAGGTTGAGCGGCAGCGACTGAAGCTCCCTGAGACGGTAGATGTCGTCATCCTTGATGTGCCGGCGATCTTCCCGAAGATGGGCCGTTATGCCATCGGCACCGGCCCGGGCACAGATGATCGCCGCATCAAGGGGATCGGGATAGACGGTTCCACGCGCCTGGCGCAATGTGGCGACATGATCAATATTTACACCGAGCTTGAGTTTTTTACCCATAATATACCTAGTCTGATTTGATGCTTTTTAAAGGCTTGGATGGAATCTTATCATGAATCTCAGGATTGTACACGGCATAAGCCCGAATATCATTTGCGCGGTTAAAATCAAGCACTTTCTGGGCGGCACGATAAAGATGATGAAGGTTCCGTCCGTGCTCGGGATAGGCCGCGACACCGATGACAATGTTTGTTTTGAGCTTTTTGTTTCCCGTTTCAATAATATGCTGTTGAATCAATACGCTCAGCCGTTTTCCAATTCCTTCCGCATCTTCCAGCGAGACCTCCGAGAGCACTAGAAACGCATCGCGTTCATGCCGTCCAATCAAGTCGGCGGTCCGGAGGTTGTCCTGAAGCAGTTTGCTGATGGCCACCAGCACATCGTTCGCCGCCTTTTCACCATGAATACGCGATATGTGATCAATATTGTTTACCCCGATAGCGAACAATGCGGCCGCCTTTTTCTTGCGGCGGATCTCAGCCATCATTCGCTGCATATAGGCCGATACGGCGGTGGGTTTAAGCACGCCCGTAAGCTCATCGAGCATGGCGTTCTTCTTGGCCGCTCTCCTCCTGCCAGACTCCCTTGGTTTCGATCCGGACTTAACTTCCGGCTCTGCTTCGTCCGGCGCAACAATTTCTACGGACGATTCCGCCCCGTTATTATTGCGGTCGACCTCTTCCGGTCCGGCTTCCTCTTCCTCGTCGACATCTATGATTTCCTGCATATAAACCAGCCGTTCAAGGGAGGTCTGTTCAAGGGCTTCTTCCGCACTTCTCAGCAGTTCCTTGCCGCTGAGAGCGTGCCGCGGATAAGAAGATATTCCCGCGCGCAGGTCCTGGCCACCCAGTTCCGGGCAGTTCCTTTTCAGGTAATTGATTACACGAAGCATGATGGCTTCCGCATCGTCTGCCTCCGTTTCAGCAAGGATGGCCAGGGTATTATCATCATAAACACAGACGACATCCACCCGTCTTAGATTTTCCTTAAGCGCTGCCGTCACCGGCCCATCCAACCTGATTCTCACGCCGGAAACATTAAGACGCAGCAGCGCAAAAGCAAAAGCAGAATTCCGGCGGGCGCACGACGCGAGAAAACGGGCCAATTGGATACGGAGTATGTCGTGTGCTGATGCACCCATGTCCTCCGGTTGTATCTCTTCGGCCAGTTCCACAATATGCTGGAAACGGTAATAGCTGGAAATAACCGTAATGAGAAAGAACGAAACCACCATGGCCAGCACCACTTCCACCGCACCGGCGAGGAAAGTGGAACCGATGACCGATAAAGGAAGGAGCGGAAGCATTGAGAACAATCGGGCGCGACCAATGGCCGCACCCATCGGAGGCAACAGATTAATAGAGAACAAATTCAGAGCGGCGGTTCAGGCTGTAGGATGATTCATCATGCCCCATCGCCACCGGCATTTCTTCGCCATAGCTTTTGGTTTGGATACGGGCGGTATCCACGCCCAAGCCGATGAGGTAGTCGCGCACCGCCAGCGCCCGGCGTTCGCCCAGTGCCAGGTTGTATTCGCGGCTGCCGCGTTCGTCGCAGTGTCCTTCAACAATCACGCCCTGCGCCTGCCCTTTATTGAGATAGCCGGCCACCTGCTCAACCTTCACGACTTCACCGGGCTGAACCTGGGAACTGTCATAGGCAAAAAGGACCGACTCGAACATGCCGCGCTGTCCATCCGCGGGAAGATTTCCGTGTTCCCCCTCCATGGGAATATCAATGGATCCAATGGCTGGACCACCCGTAACACCCCATGGATTGGAATCGGAACCGTATATCCCAACCTTTGGATTCTTCGATTTGCAACCGCTGACTAGCGCAACCGCCCCGACTAAAAATCCAATCAGAAAAAACCGACCTGCTTTATTCTTCATAATGCCCCACCTCACTTTGTAATTCATGGCGTACAAGAAGGAGAATACCACTCTCCCGACCCTGAAATTAAAGGTACAGGAGAATCTTTCAGCGTGTCAAGAAGGTAGATGGATGATTGGTAATTAACCGTCCGGGAACATAAAATATGCCGCCCGTCCGGCGCCCAGCTCGGATCTTCATAATCGGCCCAATCGGTCTCCAGCACCTGCAGGGTTTTCGCGACCGGATTAACGACACATACCCGGTAGCGTCCCCCGATCCGGCTGGCAAAGGCAATCAGCCCGTTCGCCCCCCAGTCGGGTGCGACATTTTCCGACCCGCTGCTGGTCAGTCGGCTTGCCTGCCCCCCATTGGCGGAAATAACATAGATCTGCGGGCGACCGGACTGGTCGGATACAAACGCCAGATGCCTCCCGTCAGGCGACCAGCACGGGCTGGCTTCGTTCGCGCGACGGGTGTTCGTCAACCGTTTCAGCCGGTTGGTTGCCAGATCCTTTATATACAATTCCGGGTTGCCGTCTCTCGAAAGGATCATGGCCAAAGTGCGTCCGTCGGGAGAGATCACGCCGCTGGCATTCAATCCTCCATAGCCGGAGATTCTTGAACGACGGCCGGACTGGAGGTTTACCATGTAGATATCCGGGAACCCGCGCATGTAGGAGGTATAGGTCAGCCGTGTTCCGTCAGGTCCCCATTTGGGGCCGACGATGATACTGCGGTCGTTGGTGATCTGCCGCAGGTTTTTTCCGTCCGCATCGCAGATATAGAGCTCTTTTTTCTTCGTGCGGTTCCCTACCAAGGCAATCTTTGCCGAGGCCATCCCCTTATGGCCCGTAACGGAAAGAATAATTTCATCCGCAACACGATGGGCCAGCGCGCGGGTTTCCGCGGCGCTGGACTGGTAGGCTTTCCCCAGCAACCGTTGGCGGCTGGCCGTCTTGAATACCTGGCATTCCGCTTTCATTGCCGTTCCTATTGCGGCACAGGAGCCGATCAGGCTGACCTCGGCGGCTTGCGATGATACGCGAAACCAGCCCGAACGGATCAGATCGGCCTGCAGTGTTTGCGAAAAAGTGCGCGCGGCGGAGTCGCCGCCCACCTTGAATCCAGCAAAACTGATGCTGGTTTTCCCATCGCCCGGCTTAACGATATCCACCCGCTGCGCGCTTGCGGAAACCGCCACGGCAACCACACCCAAAATGAACAGTGCTCTTTTCATACCCATCTCTCCATAATCCATAGTTGAAAACTACTCAATAATCCTGAATGTTACGATCACATAATCAAACGGATAATCCACTGGCGGTTTAGGTAGTGTCGTAATCGAGTTTACCGCATCCATGACCGTTCTATCATAGAGGGGGTCACCGGAACCCTCTGTTTTGGCCCTTTTTGTAATCTGCCCGTTTTTTTGCATGTAAATCTTAACCTCCGTGGGCCGGGTAGCGGCAGAGGCCGCGCTTGGTGGCGTCCAAGCCGCATAGAGACGATTGTAGACCTGTAGATAGTAGTCATTGAACTGTGCAGGCGAAACGGCGGAAGAAGCAGACGACTGCAAGCCGCTGAACATCTTTTTTATATCGGATGTCGTGATGGCCGGCGGCGGCGGCTTTTTGGGTTCGTTTATTTTTTTTCCCTTTTTGATTTCCGATGCTTTTTTGGGCTCCCACTTCGGTTTGGGCGGCTCCTCCTTCTTCGGTTTGGGCGGTTCCACCTTCTTGGGTTTGGGTGGTTCCACCCTCTTGGGTTTGGGCGGTTCCACCTTCTTGGGCTTCACCGGTTCCGGGATCGGATCCTTCGTTTCCACTTTGGGTTGCATGGGTTCCGGCAGATTTTCCACTGCGGCAACATCCACCGCGGGGGCCGCGTCGGCAACCGAAATAAAAATTTCAATCTCCTTCGGCTTAGGCTTAAAGCAACCGCGGAGCATGGGAACGGTAATCAACAGCAGAATGAGGGCGCCATGTATGCCCAGCACCCGCCAGAGGATCTTTCTTTCAAATACATTCATTCTTCCGCCGCCGTCACCAAAGCCATCCGGGTAATGTTCGCATCATGAAGAATCCGCATGATATCAACAACCTTGCCGTATTCGAGCTTGTGGTCGGCCCGCACATACACGGTGGTCTCCGGTTCGCTTTCACCGATTTCCTTCATGGCCATATCAAGCTCTTCGTATGAAATGGGGATATCATCCAGAAAGAGCTGATTCTTGACATTCACGCTGATGGCGCGCGACTTAACGTCCTGGATATCGGAGGCTTTCCCCTTCGGCAGGTTGATCGCCACGCCCTGCTCGATCAGCGGAAAGGTGATGATGAAGGTGATGAGCAGGATAAACGTCAAATCCATCAGCGGGGTCATGTTGATCTCGCTGATCTGCTGCAGTGAAACTAAGCTGGTTCGTCTGGCCATATTAAGTTTTTAGTTTTAAGTGATTATGGCAGGTGTTAAGCACCCTTTTAGCCTGTTGCCCTATCCCTTATGATTCAACTACGAAAATGTTCTGCGTCGTGGAGATAAACTCCTGCGCAAAGTTATCCATCTGGACCGCAATGCGGCGGATTTTGTTCGTCAGCAGGTTGTAGCCGATGGCCGACGGGAGCGCAACGAGCAGGCCGACCACCGTGGTGAGCAGCGCACCGGAAATGCCGGGTGCCACCGCCGAAAGCGTCGCCGAACCGGAAACCGCCATTCCACCGAACGCATCCATGACGCCCCAAACCGTTCCGAGCAGGCCGAGAAACGGGCTGGCGCTGACCGCCGTGGCCAGCAGCCCCATCTGGTCTTCGAGCATCAACGCCTTGTCTGCCACCGTGCGGTCAACGGCCGTCCGCAGGGTTTCGAGCTGGTTGGGCGAGAGTTGGCGATGCGAAGCAGAGGCCAGCTCTCCCATAAACAGATCCTCCCGGTCGATGCCGTGAGTCTGCATTTCGTTGCCGAGCGCAAGACAGCCTGCCTCGTAGATATCGCTCAGCGGCGTTCCGGGAAAATGGTGCCGTTTGGTGAACAGCGCCGTGGGATTGCGCTCTTTGCGAAAAGATGCAAGAAACGAATAGGTAGCCTCGCCCGCGCGGCGCAGCTGCCAGTATTTGGTCAGCATGATGGTCCAAGCCCATGCGGAACTCAGAAACAGCACCAACACGATCACCTGCCCCGGCAAGGTGCTCTCACGAAACGCAAATCCAACATCGGCAACTGGAAATGAAAACAACATCGAATTAAATATGTCCATAAAATGCCCTCCCGCGATCCGCTCTGGCCTGTCTTCCAGACCCTGTATTGTTTAGAACATATTTTTCCAGCCTCTGGAACACAACCAGAAAAGTTTTCCAACCTCTGGAAATTTTCCGGCGGCGGCTTTCCAACAATTGGAAAATGCGCGGAATTAAAAGGATTGCAGGCAAAAAGGACGTTGACGGCCTGCCTGCCAAAAGGTAAAAAAGCGCCCTTTGTTAAATGCGTTAAAGACAACGCAAAAAAGGAGATGATAAAATGGCAGTTATTGATTTTGGCGGTGTTAAAGAGACCGTCGTGACCCGTAAAGAGTTCAGCTTGGCGACTGCACGCAAAGTGCTGAAGAACGAAACCATCGCAATTATTGGATACGGCGTACAGGGTCCGGCCCAGGCGCTGAACCTGCGCGACAACGGTTTCAACGTGATTGTCGGCCAGTCCAAGAAGTTCATGAAAGACTGGAACCGCGCCAAGAAGGACGGTTTTGTTCCGGGCGAAACCCTGTTTGAAATCGAAGAAGCCGTGCAGCGCGGTACTGTTATTCAGTATCTGCTGTCCGACGCGGCTCAGAAAATCTGCTGGCCGATGGTTAAGCGCAATCTGAAGGAAGGCGACGCGCTGTATTTCTCGCACGGATTTTCGATCGTATACAACGATCTGACAAAAATCATTGCACCGGAGAACGTTGACGTGATTCTGGTTGCGCCGAAAGGTTCCGGCCTGAACGTCCGCCGCAACTTCCTGAGCGGTGCGGGAATCAACTCCAGTTTTGGGGTATACCAGGACTTTACAGGCCGCGCCGAAGAACGCTGCAAGGCGCTCGGTATCGGTATCGGTTCCGGTTTCCTCTTCCCGACCACCTTCGAGAAGGAAGTGACCAGCGACCTCGTCGGCGAACGCGGCGTGCTGATGGGCTGCCTGGCCGGTGTCATGGAAGCGCAGTACGACGTACTCCGCAAAAACGGACACAGCCCGTCGGAAGCGTTCAACGAAACCGTTGAAGAGCTGACCCAGAGCCTAATCCGCTTGGTTGACGAAAACGGCATGGACTGGATGTTCTCCAACTGCTCCGCCACCGCACAGCGCGGCGCGCTGGACTGGGCGCCGAAGTTCAAAAAGGCCACGCTGCCGGTTTTCAACGACTTGTACAAAGCCGTGAAAACCAAGGCGGAAGCCAAACGCGTACTGAGCGTCTGCGGTCGCGCGGATTATCCAGAGCGGGTGAAGGCAGAACTCGATGCCATCGGTAATTCCGAAATGTGGCAGGCCGGCAAGGCGGCCCGTTCTCTTCGCCCGAAGGGCAAAGCCAAGGAAATCACCAAGAGCACAAAGGGTGTCGGCGGTCGCGGCCACTAAATCCAAAGCTGTTAAACTGGAAAAAGCCCGTCAAGACGACGGGTTTTTTTGTGGCTAGCAATATGTGAACTGCGCACACTGCCACAGCCGACGGAGCATGCTCTGTTCCGCCTTCCAATGGATGGAAGATTTCTTCCAGGGGATGAAATGGTGCACAGTGCGGTTGGAACCGCGCCCTCCGGATTTCCAATCCGGTTTGATGTGTCCCGCAAGATTTTTCCAATGGTTGGAAAATTGATCTGGCAGATCCGTCGGATCCATCGGATTTATGGATCAGCTTGTTCCAATGGCTGGAAATTTTTTCCAGGGATTGGAAGGGGCCGCAAATAAAAAAAACCTCAGAACCGAAGTTCTGAGGTCTTAGATAAAAAAATCCGGCAACGTGCTACTCTCCCGAGGTCAACCCCTCAGTACCATCGCCGCTGAAGGTCTTCACTTCTGTGTTCGGAATGAGAACAGGTGTTACCCCCTCGCTATAGTCACCGGAAAATATTTAAATTTAACGACAATTGCATAATATTGGGAAAACCGCAAACGCATGCAGACAAAACGTTTGCAAATACGCTAGTTGTAAAAATAGAGGTCAAGCCTCACGGCTAATTAGTACTGGTTAGCTTCATACCTCACGGTACTTTCACGCCCAGCCTATCAACGTCCTAGTCTTGAACGAGCCTTAAGATGCACCGAAGTGCAAAGGGAAGTCTTATCTTAGAGGTGGCTTGGCACTTAGATGCCTTCAGCGCTTATCCTTTCCGTACATAGCTACCCAGCAATGCTCCTGGCGGAACAACTGGAACACCAGAGGTACGTTAATCCTGGTCCTCTCGTACTAAGGATTAATCTCTTCAAACTTCCTGCGCCCACAGCGGATAAGGACCAAACTGTCTCACGACGTTCTGAACCCAGCTCGCGTACCGCTTTAATTGGCGAACAGCCAAACCCTTGGGACCTTCTCCAGCCCCAGGATGCGATGAGCCGACATCGAGGTGCCAAACGATTGCGTCGATGTGGACTCTTGGCAATCATCAGCCTGTTATCCCCGGAGTACCTTTTATCCGTTAAGCGACGGCGCTACCACTAGCTACCGCCGGATCACTTAGACCTGCTTTCGCACCTGCTCGACTTGTAGGTCTCGCAGTCAAGCACCCTTATACCTATACGCTCTGCGCACGATTGCTGACCGTGCTGAGGGTACCTTTGTGCTCCTCCGTTACTCTTTTGGAGGAAACCGCCCCAGTCAAACTGACTCTCAGACACTGTTCCACGCCCTGTTTCAAGGGATCGTGGTTAGAATTCCGATATACCGAAACTGGTATTTCACCGATGGCTCCATGCATCCTGACGAATACACTTCAAAGCCTCCCAGCTATCCTACATACGAAACATCAAAATCCAATGTCAGATCACAGTAAAGGTTCACGGGGTCTTTCCGTCCTGCCGCGGGTATCCGGCATTTTCACCGGAACTACAACTTCACCGAGATTGCTGTTGAGACAGTGCGAAGATCGTTACACGATTCGTGCAGGTCGGAACTTACCCGACAAGGAATTTCGCTACCTTAGGACCGTTATAGTTACGGCCGACATTCACCGGGGCTTCAGTTCAGAGCTTCGACCGAAGTCTAACCCCTTGCTTTAACCTTTCGGCATTGGTCACGTGTCACACCATATACATCCTCTTGCGAGTTAGCATAGTGCTATGTTTTTGATAAACAGTCGCCATCGCCATTTCTCTGCGCCTCATCCGAGCTTTGTAAGTAAATTACTAACCCGATTGAGGACCCCTTCTTCCGAAGATACGGGGTTAATTTGCCGAGTTCCTTAACAGCTTTTCTCTCGCGCGCCTTGGTATACTCTACCCTCCCACCTGTGTCGGTTTTGGTACGGTCGCTTCATGCTCAACGTTTAGGAGATTTTCTTGGCAGCATGGTATCAGCCAATCCGCTTTGTCCGAAGACTCCACGTCCCATCGCATCTCAGGCAAACAT
>JAIPIO010000042.1 GCA_021734595.1 Kiritimatiellales bacterium
CCCCTGGTCGTCGGTCATGATCACAATCACGTTCGGCTTGCGCGGTGGCGCAGGCACCGGCTTCTTCGGGGGAGCTTTCTTTCCCGCGGGCTTCTTTGCCTGGGTGTTCTTGTTCTTATTGGGTACAGGCTTTTTCGGAGGGGGCTTCTTTGCGTCAGGTTTTTTCGGTGTCGTCTGCTCCGCGGCATGCGCAATTCCAACCGCCCCGGCCCCCATCATCCATACAAAGTTCCGCCTGTTCCATTCCATGATAGTCCCTCCCATTTAAAAGGGGGAATATACCCCCATGAAATCACGAATGCAAATTCCCAAAGGCTGGAACTTTTTTGCGGGGGTTGTAAAACTACTGGCAGGGAACGGGCCGCTGGCCGGTATGCTGCGCCACGTTGCGCTCATTGAAAAGCAGCTCAAAGCGATCCACAACCGCCGTGTACTCTGGGTTGCCTGCCAGATTGACGGACTCGTATGGATCGTTCCTGTAGTCATAAAGCTCGCGCAAGACCAACGGGCCGGAGCGCTCGCCTTTCTGGTAATCCATTGCCAGCCACTTGATGAAGCGGAAGCGCGTTGACCGCAGGGTGTATCCCATCACCGGACGGCCATCGACCTGACGGGGAAACTGGCCCATGGCCGCCTCGCGCACCGTTGCTGCCGGATCGTCGAGCACTCCCTTCAGGCTGTTGCCTTCCAGCACAGCGGGAATGGGCAATCCGGCCAATTCGCACAGGGTCGGGAAGATATCCACAAATTCCGACGGCGACTCGGTCCGGGCGCCTTTGGCCTTCTGCCCCGGCGCAGCGATGACCAGAGGCGCGCGCACAGCCTGCTCGAAATTGCTTTGCTTGCTCCATTGGGAATGGTCACCCAGATGCCAGCCATGATCCCCCCACAGACAGATGACGGTATGGTCGGCTATGTCCAGTTCGTCGAGTTGATCAAGCAGTTTCCCGACCTGGGCATCGATGAAGGAAACGCAGGCCATGTAACCGTGGATCAGCTCCTGCTGCAGATCGGGCGGCATCCGCCCCTCCACCGGGAGACCGGTGAAGGCTCCCCCCAGATCCGTGTATCCCCGGTTGTAGATAAACTCCGGCGTACCTTGGGCATTCTCCTGGAAGGGATGCAGCGCGATGGCATCGCGCTCGTAGAGCGCCCAGTATTTTTCAGGGGCCACAAACGCCAGATGCGGTTTGAAAAAGCCCACGCTCAGGAAAAACGGCTTTCCGCCCCGGGCCAACCGCCCCAGCAGTTCACAGCCGATCTCGGCCACCGCCCCATCCTTGTAGGCGTTGTCGGGCACCTCGCAGCGCTCGGTCGGCGGGCGGCACCCCGGAAACTGCATCTGGAACTTTTTCTTTTCGAAGCCGTCCTTGATCCCTTTTTTCCGCCACAACCGGGCCACCTTCCGGGCCTTTTCCTTGGTCTCCGGATCCTGGTATCCATCCACGGGGGGGCCATATCCAGCGGCATACCGGCCGTCAGCGGGCTTGACGGTATACGGAATCGACCATGACGAATCGTCGTGCTTATTGTCGACACAGCGCATGTCATAGGTTTTCCCCACCCCGGCGGTTACATAGCCGTTCTGCCGAAAGTACTGCGGCAGCGCCAGGATGTCCGGATTCATGTCGCGCATACGGGTCTTGAGGTCAAAGACCTTGGTCGAGTCCGGATAACGCCCGGTCATCAGGCTGGCGCGCGACGGGCCGCATACCGCCTGCTGGCAGGAGTTGTTGAGAAAAACCGTTCCCCGCGCCGCCAGCCGGTCAATGTTCGGCGTCTTGATCTTCATATCGCCATAGCAACCAAGCATCGGCTTGAGGTCGTCTATGGGAATGAAGAGAATATTCGGTCGCTTTGGAGCGCCGGAAGCGTTGAGCGCCGTTATCCCTGACACCGCTCCTGCGATTTTCAAAAACTGCCGTCGGTCGGTTTTCATTCTTCTCCTGTTTGCGGGTTCCGTCTGTCCCATTCCGATTCCAAGGCTGAACTCCGCATGTTTGAAACAGGGAGTATACCCCACGCGAAACCGCGAATGCAAATTTGCAGACATTGGAAGTTGGCTTCCAGCCATTGGAATTTTCCGCACGGTGTTTTTCCAATGGTTGGAACCACCCCTCCAAACAGACTACGGCGGACAAGCAGGCAGGACGGTTTGAACCGCGGATTGCGCGGACGGGTGCGAAACCGCGATGGAGGAAAAGACCACGGTTGCTCCGGCACCGGCCCGGTTATGCTGAAGATAATTGCCGACTTTAAAATAGTAGGTATTTCCCTCCGGCCAGCAATCAAGCACCTCCGGCCCAAAGGTCTCCACGGTTTCCCCATTGATCCGAATGCGCAGGAATTCCCTGTTGACCCTGATCGAGCAGGTAAACCATTCATTCAAGGCGATATCGGCATACTGTCGCTTTCGGGACAGGTCCTTCAGCTTCTTTCCGGATTTCGTAAGAAGCCGGATGCGCCCTTTTTCCCAGATGCATTTCAGCAGGGGCTTTGACTCGGGGGACTTTCCATGAATCTGCATGAATATGATTTTGTTTGCGCCGCCGGCGAGGGAGATCACCTTCAGCCTTGCGTTCAACGCTCCCCCTTCGGAAAGGGTCCAGTTGCACTCTTCGCTGCCGCGCATCTCGCGCAGCTCGGTGCGGGAATATTTTGTGCGTGACGAGGTTGTTACTCCCGTGTAGTCGGTAAAAAAAACGAGTCCTTCACCGGTGTGGTGGAGATACCTGTTTAGGCCGTCCGGCAACATGCAATCCCGGTTGAAACACGTTGAAAAGGCGGGGTTGAGAATCTCGAGCGCGGAGCCCTTCGGCCCAGCAACAGGAAAGGTTATTTTCCAGTCTTCCCCATCAATAATGGTTGGAATTCCTTCACCGCTTTGGCCATGGAGATTAGTTGATACAGATAGGCCCAAGGCGATCACGATCACCGCAACTATATTCGGGCATCTTCTGTTCATATGTATTCTTAACTCCGGTTTTTCTATCTCCCGAAAATACCCGCTCCGGCACCGAATGCAACTCTTCCAAGGGTTGGAAGTTATTTTCCAGGCATTGGAAATATTCTGCGTAGGATGGGGCTCCAGCCCCGTCCCCTTCCGGCGGAGGGACGTAACTGGAGATGCATCCTACTGCGCTTCGGCGGCGGCGATGGTTTCGGGGACGACGCGTTTGATGGCGTCGGCCAGGGTCACTTCGGGGCGGAAGTTGGGATGGTCGGCGAACTTGGCGTTTTTGCGTCCCCAATAGGAGGGATGGAACTGGCAGTTGGAGTCGACCCAGTTGGCGATGCGGGCGAATTCCTCGTCGCTGAGCTTTACCTTCCTGTGCTTGGGCGCGCGTTCGGCGGCGTAGGCGGCGGCCTCGGCATCGCGCAGATGGAAGCGCCCCTTGGCGTGGATGCCGAGCAGGATGCTGGTGTGCGAGCCGAAGGAATACGGCGGCAAATATTCGATGGGTGCCGAGCCGACGTTTTCGTCGAGCAGCTTGCGGTTGCCGAGCAGATCGGGTTTGCCTTTGGGACGACGAATAAGGCTGTTGTAGGAAATGCTGTAGGTGCCGTCAGGTGCGCCGGTAAGATTGAGACCGGCCTTGGGCTCTTCTCCGCCATGGCAACCGATGCAATGTTTGTCGAAGATGGGCTGTATCTGGCGGGGATAGTCAAAAACCTTCTGAGCGGTCTTTTCGCCAGGCTGCGGCTGCATCACCGAGGGTTTGCGGCTGAGCGCCTTGACCGCGCCATGGCCGCTGGAGGAGGGAACGGTGTTGGGCAACTCGTGGCAGCCGACACAGCTGCGGATCTCGCCGGGCATGTAGTTGACGTAGGTGCGCTCGGACTGGACGGCCATATGGTTTTTATCCAAGGCCTGAAAGTAGATGTTGCGTTCGGCGGGCACGGCGAAATAGGCGGACCCGTCTTCTTCGACCGGCACGAGGCCGTACTGCACCTTCAGGCCGAGGAGACCGAGGCCGACGGCAGTGTGTGCCATGCCGTCCTTATCGTCGCGGAACCACGCGGTGCGGGCGGCCCACGGGCGGGAAACCTGCTCCATGATGCGGATATATTTCACCGTGCCGCGCTCCACATTATCCATCCCTTCGTAGACATCGGTCACCACACAATGGGCCTGGTTTTTGGCGGCCAGTTGCGGATCGAGCGGAGAGGAGACCACGGGCGGACGCTTGCGCGGCACCAGCGGAAAGGGATGCCAGCAGGAAATGGCGGGATCGCGGAAAAGCAGGGTGTCGGCGCCGGTTCCATCAACCAGCGAAAGATCGTAGCCCAGCGGGTTGGCCCATTGCAGCCCCTTGGGCTTGTGCGCCGCGACAAAGAGCTGTTCGGAGATGGGGTACGGATCCTTGAAGAGGCGGCCGGGGATGCCGGTCTTGTCCTGGTACCATTCGCCCTTTTCATTCTTGAAATGGAATCCATTGTGGCTGAGCGCGTTGATATCCTTGGTGATAAAGGTCATGGCCTCATATGAGCGGAGCGGTTTGCGGGTATCGACCACAATGATGGTGCCCATGGCGTTGTTGGGGCAACAGTGGGTGGTGCCCAGCATGCAGATGCGGTTATCCGAGCCGGGCATCATGCGCGGATAGAACATGCCCTCGGGATGGCTGATGGTGTTGCCGTAGACTTCGCCGGAAGCGGTGCCGTCGGGCTTCATGGCCCATAGGCACTTCAGATTACCGGCGGTCTTGTCGACATACTCCCAGCGGTGATAAAGGATGCGGCCATCCGGCATCATCGTCGGGCAGGCTTCGCTGACGGCGCTGTTGCTCAGCGGAACCATGTTCTTGCCGTCGTAATCCATGCGGTACAGGTTTTTGGTGGTGAACACATCCGGACTGTTGCAAAGCGTCGAATACTGGCTGCGGGTGGAGACAAATGTGATGCCACCATCGGGCAGATAGCACGGGTGCAGGTCGTCCGTACCGTGATGGTAGCCCTTCGATCCGTATTTCTCGGTCAGTTCCTGTTCGTCCGCCTGCGGGAAAGTGACCTGGCGCAGGCCGGTGCCATCAATGTTGACTTCATAGATGCGGTAGCCCTCGGCATCGGCTTTCTTGTAGTCGAACAGTACTTTTTTCGCATCGTACGAAACATCGAAGCGGTTGAACACGCCGCCGGTCAGCGACGGAATCAGCTCGCGCTCCTTGCCGGTTTCCAGGTCGAGAATATAGATGTTACCGCCCGGCATCCATTTGCTGTTTACGTATTCGGTGTAGACATGGTTGGCGTTGAGTGTAAAGCGCTTGATGAACACCAGTTCCCGCACCCCGGCGTTCAGCAACCGTTTTGCGGCCGCGGACTGGAATCCCGTAGTGAGATCCTCCAGCTTGATGGTCTCGACCTGTTCGGGCGCTTTCTTCTTTTTTTTCTTTTTCGCCGCAGGCTTCGGCACCTTGGCGGGAATGCTGCATTTCACGATATTGCCGGAGCCGGCCGGATAATCCTTGATGGCCATTTCCATCTTCAGGCCGGCCTTGCCGCCCTGCGCCACCCATGCCTCACGACGCTGCGCGTCGAGCAGCCGCACCTTGAAATTGTCCAGCCGCTCCCCAAAGCCATTGCGGTTCCATAGCACCACCTGCGAGATCTCCTTTTCGGAACCCAGATCGACTTCCCACCACGGATTGGCACTCTTGGCGGTGTGGGTGAATTTTCTGGAGGTGTCGCCGTCGATGGCCAAGCCGGCCGGACCATTGTATGCCGTCGTCGACTGGCTGGCCGTGCCCTTCGGCGCAATGTTTTTCCCGCCGGAAAATACTTCGGCCTCCACGAGAGAGAGATAGCGGTCGTTGCCCGGCAGCTCCACCCGCAGATAGCGGCCCTTCGCTGTGTCGCCCGCAAAGAGTTGCGCGGCACAAAAGACCATCAGGATACAGCAACTATTTTTCATGCGTGTTTTCATAAGCCCAAACCTCCCTGCACACAACTACTCGAATAACGTACGCCAACGGGACTTTTTTGACAATGGCACAATTACCGCGCTTCATGTACATCTGTTGGCCGACGTCAGTTCCCTAGACAAATCAAATCCCCGTTCT
The DNA here is from genome assembly GCA_021734595.1 of Kiritimatiellales bacterium. Taxonomy (GTDB): domain Bacteria; phylum Verrucomicrobiota; class Kiritimatiellia; order Kiritimatiellales; family Pontiellaceae; genus JAIPIO01. The sequence continues at coordinate 6,060 of JAIPIO010000042.1, forward strand.
TCAGGCAAACATAGACCTTCCCGTTCGCCGCGATCATGCCGTCCCAGACGGGGATGGCCGGAAGTTTCAGATCGGCGAGTTTTTTGCCGGTCTTGGTATTAACCGCCATCAGCACCGCGCCTTCGGAACCGTCCAGCAGCTCGGTCTGTTTCTGGAGCCGGGCTTCGACATCGGTTTCGTAGATGTTTTCCCAGTCCTTCTTTTCGTCCACCAGCTTAGGTGCGCCCGCCGCGAAGAGGACATCGCCCGCAACGGTCAGGCCGGTTGCGAAGAGCGGAACATCCTGGCTCCAGTGGTATTTGAACAGCTTCTCTGTCGGAAAGCCGTAGCCTGCGTTCTTTTTTACCTTCTTGTCGGGATCGAGAAGTGGAGCGGACTCATCGATGTGGTAGAGGTGGTAGGCCAGCGGCGTCATCCAGCGGTAGTCGGTCTGGACGCGGCCAAAGCCAAAGATGGATTCCCCGTTTTTGACCAGCAGGCGACCGGCGGGATTTGCCCGTCCGGCATCGTACCAGTTTTTCCAGCCCGAGTTGAAGGTGGTACCGTATAGCCAGTAGCTACGGTGGAACCAACTGCCATCCAGGAACCCGGTGGGAGTGAAGAGGTGGCGGATTTTATCCTCCTGCCCCTTGAGCGAATCCGCAGAAAGTGTGTTCCCGTCAAAATCCATCACCTGGGAGTGGAGGAACATATAGTCGTCGTTGGCCGACAAGACATCGGAAAGGCCGACGGGCATACTCAAGCCTTTAACAAACGAATGGAGATCCTCACCACTCTCCATATCCTTGTTATCCAGCACTTTTTCGGCCTTCACCGCGCCGGTCTTGACGTCGAGCAGGACCAGGCGCATGCCGCCATCGAGAAAGCGGGAGCGCCCCGACAGGCAGTAGGCCGTGTTGCCGCGAACCAGAACGCTGCCGTGGACGGGCCACGGCGACTCAAGCCGATCTAGGGCGACCATCTGCCGCCGCTGCGGCGCGGCGTCAAACCGCCACACCAGTTCCCCTTTATCGGCGGTCAGGCAGTAAACGGATCCATCGGCCGACCCTAGGACGAGCAGGCCATTAACATAGCTGGGCGGCGAATCGATGCCGGCATCGACCGCGTAACGCCAAAGGGTTTTCCCGTTTTGCGCGTCCAATGCATAGAGCGCATATTCATCCTTGCGGGCGACGAAAACTTTCCCTGCCGCGGCGATGCACGCGGTAAGCTCGCCGCCGATGCCCGCCTTCCACTGCTGCTTCAGGTCGCCGCCAACCGTGGTGGTGGCCGCCCCGCTGCGGAAGTTGTCATGGCGGTACACCGGCCAGTCGCCGGGGCCGGGTTTGACGTCGATGAATCGGCCATAGGCGGAACCGCGCACGAGCCGCTGGCCGGCGGACCGCAGCGCTTCTTCGTAAGTCACCTGCGCGGGTGACACGAGCGCGTTGAAATACGAGAGTTTGGTGGAGAGGTAGCACGCGCACGGATGCTGCGGCGCGTAGAGGATGCCGTTGGCCGGCATGACCCCGTAGGTGCAGGCGCCGCGAACCCAGTGGTTGACGTCGTATGTTTTTGCGCCGACTTCGACGAATTCGATGCCGGTGCGCGAGGCGAGGATGTATTTCTCCGTGGCGCGACCACGGTGGCAGCGATGGTGGAACCAGCTCGGCTTTTTATCCATGGAAAAGGATTCCTCGACCGCACCGGTTTCCAGATTGATTCCATAGAAGGTTCCCGGTTGTTTGCCGGAGGCGGTTTGCCCGTACCACATCCTGCCCTGCATCACGAAAATATCGGAGGGCGAGTCATGCCCTGTGGCTGGTTGCGCCGCAGACCACAGTTTTTTCCCATCCGCCGCCGCATACGCCGTCACCGTTCCGGTCATACCGGAAAATAGAATCTTGTCGCCCGTAAGCACCACGGTCGATGCCCGTCCAAAGCGGTATTGCTCGCTCTGCTCAACGCTGGTTTTCCAGTATTGCTTGCCCGTCTTGCGGTCGAGGCATACCAGTCCATCATAGTCGTTGAACACCACATGCCGGCCATCCGCGCAAAGGCTCGATTCCGACACCTTCGATTCCACCTGCCATAACACCTTGCCTGTAGCCGCATCGCTGGCGGTCACGAAACGGGAATCGCGCGGATAGGTCCGCTGGTAGATCATGTTTCGCTCCTTCACCATGTCCAACTCTTCGCGCTGGTGTCGGAAAAACTTTCCGGTACTGCTGACGACGCTGAACACAACGCCCTCGGAAACCACGAATTCGTAGGTGCCTTCGGTTCCCTCGCAGGTCTTCAGGGTTTTTCCGGTTTCGGCATCCAATTCCACAACGGGCGCGTCGAGCCCCAGCGTCACGTAGACCTTGCCGTCCATGGCAACCAATCTGCGGGGCAGCACCACCGGACCGTTTTTCATCGGCCACAGGCGACTGTGCCATTCCGGAATTTCCCGCTCCCAAAGCAGCGCGCCGTTGTAGGCATCCTTCGCAATAAGATACCACTCTGACGGCAGCAGGATTGAAACGGGCGATCCCTTGTCGATAATGTAGAAAATCTTGCCGCCGTCCGACACCATGGAGGTGAAGCTGCTCATGTGCTCGTGCTGCCGACCGAAGCGCGGACCACCGAACCATTGCAGATGCCGGGGCGGGCCAACGCGCGTGTCCTGCGACACCGCGTTGCCTGCCGCATCGTAAAGGCTGTGCGTCCAGTTGTCCTGATCGGCGGGAATCGGCTTTGCGGTTTTTTTCCAGTCGCCGCCCTGTTCAACATAGACCGTGCCGCCCGGCGCAAGCACGCGCAGCATCTCTTCCTTGGAAACGTTGGAGTCCTCTTCAACAAAAAGGAGGTTCACCAAATTGTCGTTATAGGGCAATGCCCCCCCGCCCCACTGAGCCACTGAAACCGGGCCATGCAGTTTTTTCTTCAGAAGGAGTTTGCGTGCGGCTTCGACATCCTGGTCGAGACCCTGCACCAGAACATTGTCGTTGATCCGCAGCGATGCGGCAACCGCGCCGTCGCCACAACCGACATGAACAACCAATCCGCCCTTGAGTCCGCTCTGCTTGACCAACTCCAGAGGACCGGCCTTGGCCATCATCGCCAAAACCACATAACAAACCACCGCAACGCCCTTCAACTTCATTGTCGTTCCTCCAAGTTCACAAACATCCCGCTATGAATCCAAAGATACAAAATACCCGTTCATACCGGTTTCCGCAATGGAGCAATGTCCGCGCTTTATGTCTGTCTGTTGGCCGCAACGTTCCAACCATTGGAAGAATCCGCTTCCGCTTTTTCCAATGGTTGGAAAAAACATTCGCAGTCCCACAGTGTAGATTCCAATGGTTGGAAACCGCGCTACTCCTCGACAATGACGCGGAATCCGACGTTGTAGACGCGCTGGTAGTCGCGGTACGGGCGGCGGAAGGAGGCGGTAGCGTGCTTGGGGCGGTCGTACCACGAACCACCGCGTACCACCTTCGTTCCTTTGGAATATGCCGAGCGCGTCCATTCAGCGACGTTGCCGTGCATGTCGAACAATCCCCAGGCATTGGGCTGGTATTTGCCGACGGGTTCCGAAACAAAGCCACCATCGTTAAGGTTGGAGCGCGGAATCCAGTCGTTGTCACTACCGGCCAGCGTTTTGAATTTTGCAAGCGCGGCCTTCAACCCTTCCGCCGGATCCTGGGTGTAGGGATCGCCAATAAACTGGAGCAGGGTTTCGTCGGCCAGGTTGGCATGCTTGGTGAAGTCGGCATCCAGCTCCCCAAAGCTGAAGGGGGTTGCGCTGCCTGCGCGGCAGGCCCACTCCCACTGCGTCTCGGTAGGCAAAGAAACCTTCTTTCCGGTTTTCTTCGATAGCCATTTGGAAAAGTCGTTGGCCTGTTGCCACGAGAGCCGCACGGCGGGTTGTTCGGGGTCGTTGACCGGATAGCCGGTGATGCCGAACTGGTAGCCGTGACGCGGCTCTTCCATGCTGTCGTGCGCCGGGTCGAATTGCCGGAACTGCTCATTGGTGGTTTCGTAGCGACCCATCCAGAATCCTTTCTTGATCTGCGAAACCTCGGAACCTTTCACGAGTTTCCCGGCGGGGACATGAACCAGCTTGAGGGTGATGCCGTCGCCGAGATCGAGCGTTTGCTCCTTGCCTGACGGTTTGGCTTCGACGTTGCAGGAAACCTTCGCCTCCGGCACGGGCGGTACCGGCTTAGGCTTAATGAATTCCACTTTTGGAAAGACGGTTGCTTCGATGTATTCGTGGTTTTCGTCCACGTTGGCGTAGAGGGCGCGCAGGCGGGCGCGCTCCTCCTCCTTGCCCGTGGCTTCGGTATGGCCATAGCCGGACCAGCGGCCAAAGTAGGGTGCGTTGAGATCGAACCACGTAATTAGCCGATCCATGGCATCGGCATCGAGCTCCACTCCGTGGTGACCCTTGTTGAGCAACATGAACAGCTCGGTGGTGTCGGCATGGAACTCCATGGGGCTGTGCAGATGCATGCCGCTTTCGATGCCCGGACGGCGCAGATAGCCGTGCAACGAAACATAACCCTCGGAAAAGGTCGCGCCCCGGCTGCCCTTGGTCAGCGATTTAAACGGGACCAAGCGATCGCCGCGCAGACTGGGAATCTTCTTCCCGTCGCCGCGCTCTTCGCCGTTGTGGCAACCGACGCAATGGCGGTCGATCACGGGCTGCACCTCTCGCGCGAATCCAAAGTTGCGGGTGGGACCGCGCCACGGCGTAATATCGGTGGGTGCCTTGCGGGCGGCGATGGAACGGCGGACGGGCGGCGCCGTATTGGGCGGCTCATGGCATCCGACGCAAGAAAGGTTTTCACCGGGCATGGCGGTAAACCAGCTGCGCATCACCTGCAAGGCCTTGCCTTCGGCATCGAGCGGCTGGAGCGCGATCGGCGTGTTGGCCGGAATCTTGAAAACGGCGGAGCCGTCCTTCTCGACCGGCACGGTGCCGAGAATGCGGCGCATGTCCCATGGGCCGTCGGCGCCGATGGTGCCGAGCAGTCCACCGATTTTGTTGTAGCCGAAGGTATAGGTGTAGACGCGCAGCTTCTCGACGGTACCGCGCGGAATGCCGGCCAGGCCGGGACCTTCGTAGACATCGGAGATGAACACGGTGGCCTCCTTGTCGGCCAGGTTTACCTTGTCGGGCCGTACCGACGGAGTCCTGGTTTTCTGGAACGGCACCGGTTCAAGCAGCGCGTAGCCGGGTTCCTCCTTGATCAGCGTCATGTTGTCGAAGACATCGACCAGGTAGATATTTCAATGCCCCTGCTGGATTTCGGCGGAGACGAGAAAATATTTATCGCTCAGCGGATAGGGATGCAGGAAAAGCGGGTAGCTTCCGTTGGCCAGCCGGTCGGCAACTTTCGCCTCCACCTTTTTGCCGTATCCGGGGATGCGCTGCACCACGCCGTCGGCCTCCATGTACCCCTTGGAGGTATCGAACAACACCAACTCCCCGGTGCGGCGGTTGCCGTGATGCCCGGTCACGATGCCGGCAATCTGGGCCGGATGCCCCGGCACCGGACGGGCATAGAAACAGGAGTTTGGCCAGAAGGAGTTGGAGCCGTAGATGGCACGCTGGCTAGTGCCATCGGGATTCATCGTGAACAGGATGCGCGAGTTGGAGTGCGGCAGGTCGGTGTATTCCCAGCGAAGGTAAAGGATGCGGCCATCGGCCATCACCTGCGGATTCCAGCTGTGCTCCTGGTCGAAGCAGAGCTGGCGCATGGCCGATCCGTCCGGCCGAACCGAATGAAGCGTGGCCACCGGCGAGTTGCCGTTCACGCAGGGCACCGCCACCATCGGCGCGGTGGAGGTGAACAGGATGCGGTCGTCCGGGAGGTAGCATGAATCATAGTTGTTGATATTCTCTTCCTTCGTCTGTGTGACCTGCCGGACGTTTTCCCCGTCGGCGCCCAGCTCAAATACCTGCCATGCGCCGTTTTCACCAATCGAGGAAAAGAGCATCTTGTTCGCACTGAAGTGAAGGTCGACATCGCCCACGAACGCATCGCCCGCTGGACGGTAGAGCGTTTCAAGCTTGTTCGGATTGCGGATCGAAAGCGTGGCGATATCATTATTGTAGCCCGTTTTGGGAATGCTGGAGTTGCTCTGCCAGTTTGAGGGCAGGCATTTCTTGAACGACTTCTCATCGCGCCGCACCAGCAGCAGCTTGTCAAAATCAAGCAGCGGGTTGCGGGTCAGTACTTCGCGCTGGAAGGCCAGGATTCCCTCCGCCTTGGACGGATCGTCTTTGAGCGCGCGGAGCTTTTCGGTTTTGGCCAGCAATTCCGGCGCATCCTTGAACCGTTCCGGCCAGGTTGCCGCCATATCCCTGATGGCGCGCGCCAATGCATCGGGATCAAAAACCGCCAGGTGCGCCTGAAGACCGGAAGCCCCGCTGTCTTTTTCAGAACCCTTCGCTACCTTGGTTTTCTTTTTTGCCGCCTTGCCAGTTTGCGCAACGGCTTTCGGGGCGGGAGACGCAACCATTTCAACGGAACCGTCCATGGCGATCTGCATCTGCCTTCCGGTCTTTGGAACATCAACCTTGAGTTTTTCCATGCGGTTGGCGGCCAGTATCAGGATGCGGCATCCGTCCAGCCGCTCCCCCAACGGGTCGCGGTTCCAGACCACCACCTTTGAAATGGCCTTCTCCGAACCCAGATCGACCTCCCACCACGGATTCGCGCTCTGGGCGGTGTGGGTGATGGTTTTGTCCCTGTACTCCCCGGACGTGTTGCCGTCAATGGCCCGCCCTGCCGCGCTGCCACCATAATCCGACGACTGGCTCGCCGTTCCTTTCAGCGCCACATTTTCCGCGCCGGAAAAAACCTGCACTTCGGACAGCGACAGATAGCGCCCCTCCCCCGGGATTTCCACTCGGACAAAACGACTCTTCACCGTTTTTTCGGCAAGCAGCCCGCCGCAAAGCCCTATAGTCAGAACAGCCGTAATCCATGTTGTCTTTTTCATAATCCAAACCCGTTCCGTTTTGTGATGATCGAAACCGACACCTTCAGGAGTTTCCCAACCCTTGGAAAATCGCCAACCTTCAAGCGGTTCGATGGCCCCGTTACCGTGATGGCCGCGCGTGCGTCGCCCCGGTAGTCGAGGATGGGGGCGGCCACGCAATGCACTCCTTCGAGTGCTTCGGCACGATCAACGGCATAGCCCTTTTTGCGCACCCCGTCGAGTTCCTCGCGGTAGGCCTTGCGCGATGTAATCGTTGTCCGGGTAAAATGTGTAAAGGGCATGCCCTTGAGCAGCTCCACCAGTCGGGCTTCCGGCATTAAGGCCAGGATCGTCTTGCAGGGCGCCGATGCATGCAGGGGCTGCCGCGTTCCGGGATCACAGACAAAGCGGAACGGATGGCGCGCCTGCACCTGATCCAGCACCAACCCCTCGCTGCCGGATACAATGCTTAGCACAATGGTTTCGTTCAGTTCGTCACGCAGCTGCCGCATCACATCCAGCGAGTTTTCCATCAGGCTTTTGTCCCCGGCACTGCCATAGGCCAGGCTAAACAGTTTGCGGCTGAGCATATATTTCTTGGTTTGGGGATCGCGCGAAACATAGCCATGGTACTCCATCGCGTTCATGATGCGCATCACGCTGTTGGCCGGGAAGCCCATCGACGATGCCAGCCCGCTCAGCCGGATGCCCTCCTCGTGTTCCCGCAACCGCTCCAGGATGAGCAATCCCCGTTCCAGGTTCGGAACCTGGAAATTCGGCTTCTCTGTTTTCCTACCGGTCTGACCCACACCAACCCCCAAGTCTGGAATATATTTCCATATAAGGTATTTAAACTCCCCGGATTGTCAAGCCGGGTATCGGCGGGGACGGCATGTTTCCAACCATTGGAAATGATTTTCCAATGGTTGGAGATTTTGTTCCAGACACTGGAAACATTACTTGATGCCGACTTATAACCTCCCGCCAGCCGAAAAACTCATGGCCCAATGACCCGGCAGAAAGAACATTTATATACCCGCTTGGCCACATGGAACCCTGCCCGAAAGGCGTCGGCTAAGTAGAAATGCAACCCGTATCTATTCAAGGAAAAGAAATACCGGGAAATAGCTATAAGAAACTATTATTTTTGCTATTGTGGAATATAACAATTCTTAAATGAAGGGGCGTTTTTTGCATACGACACGAAGCAATCGATTCTACCATTGGATGGCCTATTATTGCAGAAACGTGATATTCTGCGTCTCCGAGGGTACTCTTACAATCGATGCGTGTAGTTTTAGGGAGATATTATGAAATCAGTATGGTTATTGATTGCAGCCATTTCTGCTGGATCTTTATACGCCAAAGAGCCCGCAGAATATATTAACCCGATGATCGGAGCGTTTGCGCCATCTGGCTCGCGCCTGAAAGGGAAAGAGTGCGGACGCACATTCCCGGGGGTGGCAACGCCGTTCGGGTTGGTTCAGCTCAGCCCCGACACCATTACCGGCGGGGACAATGGCAATGGCTATTCATGGTTTGATACCACGATTGAGGGCTTTAGCTTTACGCATATGAGTGGGATTGGCGCATTAGGTGATTTTGGAAACTTCCAAGTCATGGCCACGACGGGTCCACTCATGACATCAAGGGGCGATCCGAAGGCGCCAGATGAAGGATATCGGAGCCGGTTTTCTCATGACACGGAAGTAGCTCAGGCAGGCTATTACGCCGTTACATTGGACGATTACAACGTGCGAACCGAACTGACGGCCGCACAGCGGGCCGGGATGGTCCGCTTCACTTTTCCTAAACACAAGCAATCACGCATACAGATTGATCTTTCACGTCGGGTCGCGGGCACATCGACCGAGCAATATGTCAACGTTGTGGATGATCGCACCATTGAAGGCTGGATGAAATGCACGTCTGAAGGCGGCGGTTGGATGCGCGGGAATGGGAAGATCGACTATACCGTCTACTTTTACTGTCAATTCAGCAAGCCGATGACAAGCTTTGGGGTGTGGTCCGCCAAGATCCCGGATGGGCAGGAACGTCAAATGAACGATGTTTTATCCAAAAGCTATCAAGCTCTCGTTGCCCATGCAGAGGTGTTGCCGGACAAGCGCGAGATGCAAGGAAAGCACTTGGGTTTCTATACAGAATTCCCCACCAAAGACAACGAGGCCGTGCTACTCAAAAGCGGGATCTCCTTTGTCAGCATGAAGGGGGCCCGAGAGAACCTGGAGCATGATATCCCCGGGTGGAATTTCGACGGGATGAAAGGGAAAAGCCGGGATCGCTGGAATAAATCGATGAACATGATGCATATTAAGGGGGGGAGCGAGGACGATAAGGTCATCTTTTATACCGCGCTTTACCGGACCATGATTGACCCGCGGAACTTTTCAGATGTTAGTGGTGAATACTACGGCGCAGATAAGAAGATTCACAAGGCAGACGACTTTATTTATCGCACCATTTTCAGTGGTTGGGATGTCTTCCGCAGCCAGTTCCCGTTGCTCACCCTGATTAACCCAGAGATTGTGAACGATGAAGTCAATTCACTCATGCAGATGGCACAGCTAAGCGGCCGTGGGTATTTTCCCCGCTGGGAACTCGCGAATAGCTATACCGGCTGTATGCTCGGCAACCCAGCGGTATCGGTTGTTGTGGATGCCTATGAAAAAGGGATTCGTAATTACGATGCCGAGAAGGCATTTGATATTTGTAAAGCCTCTGTAGATAAATTTGGGAACGTCAAAAATGGCGGCTATACAAGAGGCTCACTATCTCGAACGCTAGAATATGCTTATAGCGACTGGTGTGTCGGGCGTTTTGCAGAATCGCTGGGTAAAAAAGCACTGGCAACGGAATACTACGAGAGGGGCCAAGCCTATAAAAATGTTTGGGATCCAGAAGTGAAATGGTTCCGAGCTCGTAACGGAAAAGATAAATGGAAGCCATGGGAAGAAAAGACCAAGCACGGACAAGGGTGTACTGAAAGTAACCCGTATCAGCAGGGCTGGTTTGTTCCGCATGATATTCCTGGACTCCTTGAGTTAGGTGGAAAGGTGTTTTTAACTCAGGAGCTGAAAACCTTCTTCAACAAGTCTCCAGCTGATTTCAAGTGGAACGATTATTATAATCATTCCAACGAGCCGGTTCACCATATTCCATTCATGTTCAATGAGTTTGGACTGCCTCATCTTACGCAATATTGGACTCGACGGATTTGTGCCGCAGCCTATAGCAATGAGGTGATGGGGATTGTGGGGAACGAAGATGTTGGCCAGATGTCTGCCTGGTATATCTTAGCGGCGGCGGGACTACACCCGATTTGCCCAGGAGATAATAAATGGCAAATTACATCGCCTGTTTTCGATGAGATCTCGATCCGTCTCGATCCAAAATACTATCCGGGTAAAACCTTCACTATAAAAGCGCATAATAACTCCAAAGAAAATGTGATCATCTCAAAGATGGCGCTGAACGGGAAGCCGCTGGAGCGGTATTGGTTGGATCATCACGAAATCGTCAAAGGCGGAATGCTGGAAATGTGGCTTGTTTCACCAGCCAAAGCCGGGGTTTCTGTAAAGTAGGTTTGGGTCGATGAACAATGAAGGGTAAATTCATGAGTGATGTGAAACGCCAAGGAATAATGAAACAATCTGTTTCGTGGCTGGCTGACTTAATCAAGTGGCCTCTACATGTTGTGGTTTAGTGTTGTAAAAATCCTTAACAGCTTTCGGTCTCGAAACCACCGATTGCTGCATCAGACGATGAAATAGTTTTCCCCTATGTTGGGACAGC
>JAIPIO010000043.1 GCA_021734595.1 Kiritimatiellales bacterium
GGCCTTGAGGATGCTGCGCTCCTCGTTTGTCAGGCGAACGATATATTTCTTCTCCATCGCGCTACCTCCATGTTTTGAGAAGCATAGAGGAAAACACGCCACACTCAAACCCTAATATTTAAATATGACATAGCACTAGTACCTTGTCCAGCGAAGTGAATACCCCTATAGTTTTAAATGGGGTATATTACTTCCAGACGCCGGGAATTTTGGTGCCGCACTTGCCGCATTTCCCGTCGGAAACCTGCATCTGCCGGATGGTGTAGCCGCGTCTTTCAATCAGCAACCCGCCGCAACCCGGGCAGAAAGTCTTTTCGCCGGAGTCGTCGGCCATATTGCCCACATAGACAAATTGCAGGCCGGACGCCAGCGCAATTTCACGGGCCCGCAGGATGGTTTCCGGCGGGGTGGGGCACAGATACAGCAATTTGTTCTGCGGAAAAAAGCGAGAAAGATGCAACGGCGTTCCCTCGCCAAGGTTATCGACCACCCATTCGCACAGTTTTTGCGTCTCTTCCTCGGAATCGTTCAGCGTTGGGATGATCAAGTTGGTAATTTCCAACATTACCCCACTCTCCTTCATGATTTTCAACGCCCTAAGCACCGGTTTTAGCGATGCACCGCAAACCTCATGGTAAAACTCATCGGAAAAAGATTTTAAATCAACATTTGCTGCATCTACAAAGCAGCATAATTCCTTTAATGGGTCGGGATTTATGTAAGCCGCTGTCACCAATACATTTTTAATGCCCGATTCCGACGCTGTTTTACAACAATCAAGGGTGTATTCATACGAAACCAGCGGTTCGGTATAGGTGTAGGCGATGGCCGGGCAGTTGCGTTCCCGGGCAATCCGGACAATTTCGGCCGGCAATACCTCTTCGTCCCTGCTTCCAAGGTACTCCGCCTGCGAAATCTGCCAGTTCTGGCACTGCTTGCAATGCAGATTGCATCCGATGGTGGCTATCGAGAGGATGGTGGATCCCGGCAAAAAATGGTAGAGCGGCTTCTTTTCAACCGGATCAATGTTAATCGAGCAGGGATGCCCGTAGGTAACACAGCGGATTTCGCCATTCTGGTTCTGCCGGATCCGGCAATCGCCAAATTCACCCGGTTCGAGCAGGCAACCCTTTGGGCAAAGGGTGCATCTTATTTCCGCGCTCATGCTATTTTTTGCCACCCCCGGTATTCAGCAGGTCGTCCAAGCCATCGAATGCAGAAAAGCCGCCGATTTTGAACGAACTCTGACTGGCACTGCTGAATCCCTTCAGCTTATGTTTCTCGTGTTCGTTGTCGTGGCAATAGATGCACAACAGTTCCCAGTTGCTACCGTCCGGCGGGTTGTTGTTGTGGTCGTGGTCTTTGTGATGAACCGTCAACTCCTTGAGACGTTTGCCGTCAAACTCACGTCCGCAGCTCCCGCAGATATGCGGGTACATCCTGAGCGCCTGTGCACGATATCCCTTTTCCTTCTCCGCCAGATCCTTGTATAATCGGTCGAGTGCGTCATCTTTCTTTTTCTGCGGTGGCATGCTGTCGCCCTTTCCTGCTGGTTTGTTTCAGTCCCGCCCATTCTCTCTGCGCGAAAGAAGAAAGCAAAATAATTCCGTGCAAAATACGTGGATTCCGCCTTGAGTGGGCGGGGGGCATCATTTGAACAGTTTCAGGGAGGGTTTCCAGACATTGGAATAGTCTTTTCGCTTAAAGAGCTTTTCATCCAGGGAATATTTGCCGGGCCCGATCAGCAGCAGGCTGAAAAACAGAATCCCGGCTTCCAGCGCGTGGGAGTAGATCCTGAACGGATCGCCGTTGGAGAGATGCATCGTGATGGCCACCGCCATCGTGGAAAGCAGAAAAAAACAGGCCGGCCGCGTGAGCAGGCCCGCAACCAGCAACAGGCCGCCGCAGAATTCAGAGATGGCGGCCATGAAGCCCAGAAACGTCGGTGCCACGGTCACTCCGACCCCCGACAACGCCCCGCCTAGCGCGTGCCATGTTTCCGCGCCGCCCGTCAGCTTCGGGTAGCCATGCAACATGAACATAATCCCTATGCCGATCCGCAGCACAAGCAGTCCCGCATCCCGGTATTCATCGAGTCTCTGAAAAAACATTTTCGTCTCCTCTTTTGCCTGCTCGTCCTCAACGGAAGAATGCTATTCCCGGGCGTGGCGATTGGGTAGCACTTTCTGGAGTTTTTTTGGCGTGGTTCCAGCCACTGGAACTATTCTTCCAAACGTTGGAAGGTTTCTGTAGGCTAGGTGCCCTCATCCGGCGCACCCTGAGGGGCGAGAGCCCCGCGAATAAATTAAATTCAGAACGCATTTTATTTCTTTTGTTGTCATTTCTAATGAATATAGTTATCGTTACACAACCATTAACTGCATGAAAGGTAAGTTATGAAGATAATAAAGACCGTTTTAACAATGGTAGCTCTACTAATCACGCTCACCGGTTGCGCATCTCAATCACTCGCCCCGCAAAAGCCGGTGTCAGTGACCGTGAACGGGCACCCGCTGATAATTTCCTTTTACTCCAGCGCCGTTTCCGGATCGTTCCATCTGAAAATAAACAATGAGATCGTCGCCTCCGGATCCTTCGGCGCCTTCTTTGGAGAAACAGCCGAGGGAGCCGGAAATTATAAAGGCTTCGAAGTAATGTTCCATGCCAAAGACCGCAAGCGCCCGGTTTGTACTGTCTACATCAACGGGAAAGAGATTGCCGAATTGAAGGCAAACGGGACATCCCACGTGACAGCCATTTGACTTCAGTCATAATCACTCTATATGCGTGACAGACTGTACAACCGATAATATGGGTAACCATTTCAACGGAAGAATGTTATTCCCGGTTCCACCATTTGAGTAGCACTTTCTGGAGTTTTTTTGGATAAAGGGGTGGGTATGTTCTTATTGCCGGTGTGGTACCGGCTTCCATTCCAATGGAGCCGGTTGCGTGCTCCCGCAGACGGGAAGCGCGCGCTATACCCAGATTGCTATCTATTTTCCCCCTCGCGTCTCCGTGACCATGGGTATTCATTCGTTACGAGTATTTTTTCTGCCTCTTCATCTTTCTGCCTGACTTCGCTTGTTTTGGTTGCTGCCACCCCGTGCTGTGTTTACACTGAACGTCCTATAGAAAGGAAGTGGTTATGAAAAGATGTTGGTTGTTGTTCATGATTTTACTCGTGGTGATGTCGGTGGCAGGCGCACAAAAGAAACGGCAAAAAGAGAAACGCCCGCCGAAGGTCTCGCCGGAAATGCTCAAGCTCTACGAACCGTCTGAATTCAAGGGGCTGCCTTACCGGCTGATGAAGCCGATCGGTTTTGACGCGTCCAAAACCTATCCGCTGGTGCTCAGCCTGCACGGCGCGGGCGGAAAGGGTTCCGACAACCTCAGTAGCCTGAAAATCTGGACCGAGTTCCTGGCCGACGAAAAACTGCGCCGCAAACACCCCGCCTTTGTACTCGTGCCCCAGTCTCCCGGCAATTGGCAGGTCTCCGGCGAGCCCGTGGTGCCGGACAAACAAACATTGGAAAACCTGCCCGCCGTCTGGAACAAGTTCAAGGCCCGCATGGCGGATACGAAGCTGATAGAAAACGGCAGTCTTTCCATCACCTTCGAACTCGTCGAAAAGCTGTGCGGCGAATATAAGATCGACCGCAGCCGCATTTATGTCCTCGGCCACTCCATGGGCGGGTTCGGCAGCTGGACGGCCATCTGGAACCGACCGGACTTCTTTGCCGCCGCCATTCCCTGCGCCGGCGGCCTGCCGCCGTGGTATGACTATTCCAAGTTCAAGGATGTCCCCGTCTGGACCTTCCACAGCGCCGATGACCCGATTGTATCGGTCGAATACACCCGCGCCATTTTCCAGGCATTGGAAAAATGCGGCGGCAATATGAAATACACCGAGCTCAACGGGGTGGGGCACGGTGCCCAGACCCCCGCCTTCTCGTACAAAGGCGACAACGCCTCCGGCTTCACCACCAAATACGCCAGCCCTCGCTGCGACAAAACCGAAGATGTCTGGGACTGGCTCTTCCGCCAGAAGCGGTAGAATATTGGTAAATGCAAGTAGTGTGATTTATGGTTGGGGGCAAAATATTTGCAATCCCGATGCTCTTCATTTTCAATTTCTATTATTCTAGAAGACCGATCTTGCGGCTTTTGTGTCTAGCCGGTGTTTTCGGATGGTTGGGGCTTTATATCGTTCTATTGATTTCCTCCCACAATAAAGTGATGTTGGCGATTCCAGCCATTTTGATGATTGGATGGGCTCTTCTACATCCGCTCCTTAAAGATGGATAAAGGACGTCTCCCGGGGGAAATGCTTTCCTCCCACCGGCCAGGGAAGCATTGCGCCACTGCGTTGGAGGGTTGGGTGTAGGAACGCTTCACCCCGCAGGGGGAAGCGTTGTCCTTTATCAATTCTTCAGCGGAATTCTTGTCCCTTTTCCCACCCACCTTCAGGTTAAATCCGGTAAAACGGAACCGGCTAAATCCGGAACTACGACCCTTTTCTTTCCTACTTCAACACGGCGGTCTTCCCCCTTAACTCATCCACATGGAGAAATTTCTGGAATTTTCCGCTCTGGCTGACAGCGACAAAGACGTGCTTGGTTTTGGTGTTGATGGTTTTCTTTTCGCCCGGTTCCAGCAACCCTTGTTCGTTGCGGTGTCCGACGGGGTCGATCCAGTAGAGATTCACGGACTCCGCCAGTTTATTTTCGACCACCAGCTTGGTATCTTTTTTTGATTTTTCCGAATGGTGCCCGCGCGCGCAGGTTCCGGGCGGCAGCTTGGGGCAGGTTTGCCGGAGTCGCGAGCTTAGCGATTCGAGCAGTTCCTTGTTTTCCGGCAACTTGGCGACGTTGGTGTTTTCCATCGGGTCGTTTTTGTGGTCATACAGCTCTTGCGCCACGGTTTCCAGGCTTTGCATGTCAACCCATTCCACATAGCGGTAGCGGTCGGTGCGGATGCTGTGGCCCATGTAGCGTTTGCCGTCGTGTTGACGATGGAATTGGCTAAACGCCGCGTCGCTCCAGCGCTGGGCGGGATCATCCATCAGCGGCGCAAGGCTTTTTCCTTCGAGGTGGCTGGGAACGGGAATACCGGCCAATTCACAAAGGGTGGGGTAGACATCGACGAATTCAACCAGCGCATCCGTGGCTTGGCCCTTGGCCTTTGCTTTAGGATCGTGGAAAATCAGCGGCACATGCGCGTCGACCTCGTAGGCGGTTTGCTTGCACCAGCTACGGTGCTCACCCAGCTTCCAGCCATGGTCGCCCCACAGGACAACCACCGTATTGCCGGCCAGGCCGGATTCATCGAGATAATCCAACAACCTTCCGATCTGCGCGTCCACAAACGTTACGCTGGCGCAGTAGCCGTGTTTCAGCCGCCGCTGCTGCTCTTTGGTCAACGTATCTTCAGACGGCTCCGGCGTCCCGAGAAAATCCATGTAGTCGCGCAGCTCGTACATAGTGTTCATCGCCATGGGCGGCGCGCCATCGATAGGGTAGGGGTTGGCGGCCAGCGGAACCTTTTTTCGATCATACAGATCCCAGTATTTCTTTGGCGCGCTGAACGGCAGATGCGGCTGGAAAAAACCGACACCGAAGAAAAAAGGCTCGGACCGGTCTTTCAGCTCCGCCAGTTTTTTCAAGGCATGGTCAGTCATGGCCCCGTCGTAGCGCGCGTTGTCCGGCACGTCCTCGCACGAGGTTGCCGTCGCCCGGATCCGATCCACCTTGTTGTCCGGCCAGCCCTCCGAACGCAGCTTTTTCTTCAACGCCTTGTGCGCCTTGACCGTCTCCTTCGACCAGGTCCAGTTCTCGCCTTTCATTGGCAGTTTTTCGCCCGACCAGGATCGCGGGTCCTCCATCGCGCCATACATGTAGTGATACATTTTTCCGTAGGCGTTGGCGTAGTAGCCATTGTTCCTGAAATGCTGCGGGAGGGTCACCACATCCGGTACCGTGTCGCGGAAGTGTACCCGCAGATCCCACACCTTCGCCGAATCCGGCCGCAGTCCCGTCATCAGGCTCGCGCGCGAAGGATTGCACACCGCCACCTGGCAGTAGGCGCGGTTGAACACCGTCGATGACTTCGCCAACCGGTCAATATTCGGCGTAATGATATATTCGTTGCCGTAGCAACCGAGGTCCGGTCGCAGATCGTCCACCGCAATAAAAAGAATATTAGGGCGCATCGCCGCCCGACCACTCGCCAGCGCAACACCGGCCACTGCACCACCCATTGCCAAAAACCGTCGTCTGTTTGTCCGCATACAACCCTCCAATCAAAAGAGCCATTTTACAGGACATAATTTGACATTCCAGACAAAGAAAAGTTTTGTTGGCGTTTTTTTTGCCAAAGACATGCCGAACCGTGCTTGAATTTCATGGCGTTATGCCGGTTTTGTTCCAGATGTCTATACGTGAGGAACAACAGCCATCCCCGATTAATCTGTTTCGGAAGCGTTCTGCAAAAACCAAAAAGATGGGAAATCCGGCGGGTTAGAACACCAGCGTTGTCTGCAGGTAGAGCCAATCTGCGTCGTTGTCGGCCCCGGTGTTGGAGATGAAGTCGCCGGAAAAGAAGTGGGCATAGCCGCCTTCGAGCTTCGCGTGTTTTGACAGGGTATAGTGGCCGGTCAGGTCGATTTCCTGTCCCATTTCAGTGCCGGACGCGCCGGTTTTGTCGCGCCGCATGGCCGCGCCTGTGCAGCCGTACCAGGCATCGCTGGGCTCGGCCAGCCAGAAGGCGTGGTACGCCAGCTCCAGATCAAGTCTGCCGGTCGGTTTAAGGGTGAAGTCGATCTCGTAGTCGTGGAGATTCTTCCAGGAAAACAGATTCATTTTCCCGTAATACTTGGCGGCCGCGCCGAACATGGGATCAAAGGTTTCGTGGACACCGTCATTCGGGTCGCTGTCGCCGGAGGCATAGGTGTAGCCTAGGGCCATGCCCGGATGGCAGGCGGCATCGAAGGTATGCCCGAGCGAGGCGGTTGCGCCAAAGGCCTGAATCCGATCGGCACCCCAGTCGCCAAACTGGCCCGCGATTGTTCCCTGAAGATCCAGCCAATTAAAAGCCGACCCCTTGATCCTTGTTCCGATGGTGTTCAGCGCCAGCTGCCCCAATCCATCTTCACCTTTAAGGATATCGTCCTGGGAATTATATTTAAGCAGATAGAACAAATCCCAAGCACAGGGCAGGTTTTTGATGGTGGCATAGACGCCGCCCGCATGAAAATCGTAGTGTTCCCGATCAAACCGGTCCGGATCGGCGATTACCCTTTGGGCATAGATGGTATCGATGGAAACCACCGCGGAATCCCAGCCCAGCTTGGCGGCATCCCAGGTGTATTTGCCGCTGTTGCTCCAGTTGCCGGGGCCCCAGACCCGGCCATCGCCATAGACGATGATTTGCCGCCCGGCCTTTATGCCAACGGGTGTACCGGCCAAGTGCTTCAGCTCCAAATAGGCCTCGCGCACATCCAGCGGGTTCTGATAGGGGCAAGCGGGGAAGAAATCGTCGTCGGTAAACTCGCCCGACCAGAAATGGGCATCTTGCAGACGCAGGAACAGTCTGGCCTCTTTGGTGAACCGGTAGTTGAAATCCAGCCACAGCCGCTCCAGCAAGAGGTCGTCGCGGGATTCCGCGCCATACTGCTTGGCGTTGAAGTTTTCCTGATGCTCGTACCGCAACCGCAAGGCCGCAGCGATATCCAGCTTCTCGGCAGGCGACTTGATGGCGTGGTATATCTCGTCCCAGCCCGATGCGGTGCCGTCGTTTGCCCTTAAAAAGGGTGTGGCGAATAGAACAGTCAGAATAACTATGCTTTTTACGCGTATCAATATGCGACGATCCATAGGGGGAGGCTCTTTCCTTCTTTTCTAATTTCAACCCCTATTATCGACTTCCAGCGCGTAGAGAACGCCGTCGTGGCCGTTGAGGAAGGCCATGTCGCCGGATACGATCAGCCCATTGCAGGAGTCGGCCAGCTGCTTGGTCCAGAGGGGGTGACCGGTTTTAACATCGAGCGCCCGGATTTTCTGCGAGCCGCGGCCCTCCACCACATAGACCCGTCCATCGGCGGCGGTCGGCGGCGCGCAACCATAGGCAGGGGCGGTCCAGAGCGGGTTCCCAGAAGTGCCGTCGAAGACTTCGAGCTTGTCGGTCTTGACGTAGATGTTGCCTTTGACACTGAGCGACTGGAGGGTTCCGTGTATTTCGCGGTTCCATTTGGTTTCACCGCTTGAACTATCGATCCGCGCTAGGGTGGCCTTGCCGAAGAATCCGCGCTGTGCCACGTAAACCCCGTTTTTGTCGCACTCGACCAGCGGGTCGAACAGGCGGATGCCCCTGGTTTGGAACTTGTGTTCCCACTTCGGTTCGCCGGTTTTGCGGTCGAAGGCCAAAAGGCGTCCCTTGGTGACGGCGTAGAGGCTGTTGCGGTTGCCGACCGGGGCGGAAAGTTTGCCCGCGCCGGTTTTCCGCTCCCACGCCAGCTGGCCCGAACCAGTGTTCACCGCATGGATTCTGCCTGCTTCTGTCCAGCAGACGGTGTTTCCAATGACGGCCAGGTTTCTTTCCAACGACTTGAAAATAGTATCCGTTTCATACCGCCAAAGCTCCGCGCCGGTTTTGGCATCCATCGCCACAAGGGCTTCGCCGGACCAGGCAAACACGCGCTTCTTGTCCGCGCCGATCGAATTCGACGTGACCGGAAAAGAACTTTTCCACAGCATCCCGCCCGAGGCTTTGTCGAGCACCGCCACATGAAGATCGGCCTCATCGGCCTTCAGTGTAATTACACGCCGGTTGCGTACAATGGGTTTATGTAGCCGGTTGGTGCTGATTCCGGCCACTTTCCAGGGATTGGAACGTTCGCTGCCGGTCAGCGCGCTGATTCCGTAAAACAGCCCCAGAAGAACAGCAACCGAAGCGGCCGCACGCAACGCAACTCGCCGGAACCGGATTATCCCAATGGTTCCGCGTTCGGCCTGAATCACACGTTCCAATGTCTGGAAAACACCGTCCGGGACGCATTCCGAGCGGATTTCCGCGCAAAACTCGTCCAGTATCTGTTTTTCTGTTTTCATTCCAATGTTCCTACGCCGCCGGACACCGAACGGGGACTTTTTTTAACCACGAATTCACACTAGTCATCACTAATTCTAAGAATATGCGAAACGGGTCTGTTGATTGGAAATTAGTGTTCATTAGTGAAAATCAGTGGTTCTCATAGAGTTTTTTTAGTTTGGCGAGGGCGCGCTGGGCCCGTTTTTTGGCGGCTTCTTCGGAAATACCGTAGTAGTCGCCGATTTCAGCGAGCGGCATTCCCTGATAGTTGCGCAGGACGAGGATTTCCTTGTCGGCGTCGGGAAGCTTGCCGAGCAGCTCGCGGATGTGTTTTTTGTGTCCGGTTGGTTCGTGCCGGGGCATCACCTCGGCATAGTCTTCCAGTTTTTGGCGGTGGCGAAATTCCTTCCGCTGGAAATCGGTGCAGATGTTGCGGAGAATGGTATAGAACCACGGCGCGAACGGGCGTTCCCGGTTGTATCTTTCGCGATTCCTGACAATGCGGATAAGCGTCTCCTGCACGGCATCCTTCGCCAGATCGTCGCGGCCGAGCTTACCGCGGGCAATGGCAAGGGCAGGGGGCCAGTAGCGCATCGTCAGCTCCCGGAATGCGGCGTCATCGAGCGTGGCGCAAAAACGCGCCATCAGCATCTCGTCCGGTATTTCGGTTTTTCCAGGTTCCGACATAACAGGAAACACTAATCTTGTTTTCCCATCATTTCCAGCATCGCTTTCCCGAATGCGCAGCCTTTTAGGTAGTAGGTCTTCCCGGAGCCGAGGTAGTGGTAGGGGCGGTCGTTCCCGACCTTTATCCATTGCGCCTTCTGCTCAGCGGTTCCTTTCCAGTAGTTCTTTTCGTAAAGCTCGTGCGCCTTGGTGTCGTAGAACTTGGCGGTCGGCACAAAGGCGACGTTGCCCTGGAATTCCGGCAGCTCGGCGGCTTTGGCCTGCGCTATTTGGAATTCGCCGCAGCCGGGAATCCCGCCCGTGCTCAGTTCGCCGATCACAAAGGGCGCGTTCGGCGCTCCGAGGTCTTTGCGGATATCCTTGATGAACAGGGCCAGCCATTTGGGATAATCGGCATACCCGTTTTCCCTCTCCCGCCGGTTGACCTTGTCATTGAAGCCCTGGTGCCAGACGATCCCTTCAATTCCGTATTCCTTGCCGCTCAACTCGGGGAAGGTTGTTCCCAGACTGCCCAGTGCTTTTTTAGTTTCCGTCACCAGTTGGCGATAGTATTCCCCGTGCCGCGCCTTGATCTCTTCAAGTGTGGTTTCAGGTTTCTTTTTCCGCGCCTTGACCAGCATCTGCTCCAGCACGGCATGATCAGGAAATCCCGCACTCGGCGGGCGGAAATCCACCGCCAGGCTCTTGCCGTTCCACGCTATCTTGATCAGTACAACCGGCGCATTGATTGCATCGCCCACTGTGTGGCCAAAGCCAAACTCGGGACCGATCGAGTTTTCGCCTTTCGTTCCATATCCCGCAGTAAGCCGGCCGTTCTGCGCCCCATCTTTTTTTACGGGGTAGGTGATCCATACATCGTCGCGCACCGCCCAGCCGTCGCCGTCTTTCAGTTTCGGGTAGGCTTCCTTGATCAGTGGGTCGTTGCGGTAGGTATCCAGATGGGCGGCAAGCCCCTTGCCTTCCATATTGGACTGACCGGTCAGGATGAAGACCTGCACCTTCCCGGCCCCGGCGGTTCCGCACAGTGCGAGCAGACAGGTTAGTGTAGTGATCCGCGTTTTTTTCATATTGGCTCCTTGGCTTAGATTGGTTCCAGCCATTGGAAACTTCCACCACAAAAGTTCCAGACATTGGAAGATTTTTCTCAATGGTTGGAATTTTGCTGTCCCCGGATGCCGAAGTGGTACGTAGTCAGATTAAATACGTAATTTTTACCCCGCAATATACTGGATTAAGCTTCAGGAGGATAAATGAAGGGAAGGATTTTCGCCGTTGTATCTGTTTTTATGGTCGGAAGTACGCTGTTTGCGGCGGAACAGGCCGCGTTGGGATCAAAAGAAATTGTTTCTGCCGCACCAGCTGTTATCGCCACCAATTCCAGCACGAAGGAGATTTTAATTTCGGCCTCGGCGATCAAGAACAATGCGCTTTCGCGGCCAACCAGCGAGCCGGTTGGTTTAAGGATCGCCTCTTCCGAAGTGACCGCCGAGGATATTTTCCGGCAGAATCCAGCCACACTGACGGATGCACTGAACTACAGCCCGGGGGCGTGGACGGAAACCCGGGGCCGGAAGGTGAAACAATTCACATCGTTCCGCGGACAAACCTATCCGTACCCGGATTATGCCATCGACGGCATGTGGTTCCGCGAATTCCATGAGCTGCCGTATCTTTTCCCGGCCCCGGATATCGAGCGGGTCGAGGTGATTCGTTCCAGCGCGGCACTGATGACCGGGCTTTCCGGCCTGTCGGGAGTGATTAACGTTGTTCCTAAACTCGATACCGAGCGGACCACACGTACGCTGGCGGAATACGGTACGGACAACAGCCAGCGCTACCATGTTTCGCACACCGAACCGATTCCGGATGGCAGCATCCAGGTTTCGGTCGGCCACCAGTCGACCGACGGTGAAGACGACATGAATGCCGCCGAGCGGATGAACACCGGAAGCCTCCGCCTGCACTGGGAACCGGGCGAGGTGGTGGAATGGGATACGTTCCTGTTTTTCCTGCAGGGTGCCCGCGAATTTAAGATCGCGGATGATCCGGCGAATACTTCCACCAAAAATAAGGTTGAAGAATACGATCCGATCCAATCTGTTTTGTTTGGTACCCGGCTGCGCATCCACGAATCCGATTTTGCCACCACCGAGCTTTCGCTCTGGGGCGCGAACCGCGAAGAGCAGTATGTAAACAAAGTGAGCGGGGCGAAGCATGACGACGATGATTACGAGTACGGCATACAGTTGCTGCAGGCCGTTTCTCCGATCGAAAACAACATCCTGCGCTTTGGGGGGTTGTACCATCATTGGGTGGCGCCCGACGGCAAGCGCTACTATGCGGGAAAACGCAACGACATCGAAACCCTCTCCGTCGTGGTGGTGGACGAGCATGATTTCGGGAAACTGAAGATGGATGCGGGCTACCGATACAGCCGCGAGTATATCAACGACTATGCCGCATACGGTGTTGAGGGCAGCGGCAAGGGTCTCGGTACAGCTACCCCGATAGAGAATGAATGGGCCTCGCCGCTCCATCGCGTTAATCTGGGTGGCTCCTATGCCCTGCACCCGGCGGTGGCGTTGTATGCCAACTATTCCTACGGTCAACTGGACGCCCCTTCGGGCGCAATAACCGCTTCAGGCGCATCGCTCGGCGGAGAGGACCGACACATGGCCGATGCGGGTCTTGAATTCAATGCGAACGAGTTCGGCACCATCAAGACCGGCGTTTTCGGGATCTATCAGGACAATGGAATCCACATTACCGCCAACACCTACGTCAATGCCATCGGCGAAGAGGCACCCTACTATGAAAACCGCGACGGCCGCCAGTACGGCTTCGAGGCGGAATGGCGCTCACCTTGGTATCTACAGCGGCTTTCCCTGTTCGCTTCCGCCCAGCTGATGCACGCGGAGGCAAAGGACGCCCAGGGCGACTATCAGGAGGACAAGGAAATCCCGGCGCAGGTCTACACGGGTGGTCTCTACCTCCGCGAAGGCCGGTTTGATGCCAGCTTCTTTGGAAAATATGTCGATGATTATGAAAACGCTAGGTTTTCCAGCACCGGCCCGCAGCCGCTGGGCGATTATTTCGATTTGAACGCGACCGCCGGATATACTTTCGGGCAGGAGTTCAAAACCAGAGCCTACATCACGTTGAACAATCTGCTCGACGACGACTATTCGACTGTGGTCGGATATTACGACGCTGGTCTTCACGTTACGGCTGGCGTGCAATGCGAATTCTAATTTGAAAGAACCTACATTATGTTTTGGAAAATCATCGGACGACAGATGGCGCAAAAGTGGAACATGACGCTGTTGCTGTTCATGGTGATCGCCATTTTGGTGTCGCTGTTTGTATTCATCACCAACACCAACCGCTTTGCGGTCCGCTCCATGCAGCTGATCATGAAAAACATGGGGCCGAACCAGGTTCTGGTTCCCGCCGGCGAAAATCCGCTGCATGTCTATCTCTGTACGGAAGAGCAGCAGTTGTTTCCCGAGGCGATGCTGGAATCCATGGCGTCCGACACGGCGTTGCTCTCGAAATACTATCTGGGCATGCTTCAGCAACGCATTCGGGTCGGGGACGTAGAGGTGGTTCTTTCCGGCATCCGTCCAGTCAAGCGTCTGGACGAGACCTCGGAAAAACACAGCCTTGTCAAACCGGTTCACGCCGGGCAGGTGCGGCTGGGCAGCGAAGCCGCGGCCCTGCTCAACCTCGGGACCGATGATACGTTCACGCTGGGTTCCGTCGCCTTCACGGTTGAACGGGTGCTTCCCGTGCGCGGAACATTGGACGACTGCCGGGTCTACCTCCCTTTGCCCGCCGCACAGGAATTCCTTAAAACCGGCCGGCAAATCAATGTGGTCTACTCCTTTGAATGCCTGCACCTCGGGGGCGCGCTGGAAGACATCCACGCCTACCAGCGGGAACGGCTGCAAAAAATGTTTCCCGACTACCGGCAATACAACATCACCAGCATCGCGCAGGGGCGCTACTATGCCCGGCGGATGACGGAAAAATACCTCTACTACCTCGTCAGCGCCATCACCCTCATCGCCGTGATGGTGATTGCGATCAGCGGTTTTCAGGAAGTCACCGAGCGCAAATATGAAACCGGTGTGCTGATCTCGATGGGGGCGGGCTACGGCTATATCAGCAGCCTCTACCTGGTTAAAATCCTGATCATCAGTGTGCTGGCGGCGGCGGCTGGATTCCTGATCGGCGGCACGCTTTCCGTGAAATTGACTGCACCGTTCCTGATCACCAATACCCGCCACATCACCCTTCTCTGGGGAAACCTGCCCAAAACCGTAATAATGAGCGGCGGTGTTGCGGTGCTGGCGCAGCTGCTTCCGATTATTAAACTGCTGCGGCTTGACCCCTGCGCGATTCTGACGGAGGAATAACATTCATGCTGGAACTTGATCATCTGAACAAAAGCTATACGAAAGGCAGCGCCGAAATCCGGGCGCTGGCCGATCTCAGCTGCGAGTTGAAGGCCGGAACGTTCTACGCCGTCTACGGCGCGAGCGGTGCGGGAAAAAGCACGATGCTCATGATTATCGGCGGCATGCTCCGCCCCGACAGCGGCGCGGTGGTTCATGGGGGGAAAAATATCTACGGCCTTTCCAGCAAAGCCCGCAACGATTTCCGCAAACGGACCATCGGCTTTGTCTTCCAGAAATTCCATCTCATGCCGTACCTGACCGTGGCCCAGAATATCCGCATGCCGCTGTCGCTGCGGAAAGGTTCCGCCGCGGCGCAGGAAAAAACAGCCGCCGCCGCCGCGCGGGTCGGTTTGTCCGACCGGCTCAGCCACTACCCGCACGAGCTGAGCGTCGGCCAGCAGCAGCGCGTAGCGATTGCACGGGCACTGGTTGGCGATCCACAGATTATCTTGGCGGACGAGCCCACCGGCAATCTGGACGAAGCCAACCAGCGGATGGTCGCCGCCTGCCTGCACGAAGAGGCCGACCGCGGCAAGCTCGTCGTTGCGGTCACGCACGAGTCCGCGCTCTACAACAGCGCCCACCATCGTTTGCAGATCGCAGATGGCCGGCTCATGGGCCAGGGCGGCACGTAGTTGCGGTTTTCCAGCCATTGGAAGTTTTTTTCCAATCATTGGAATTTTCATGTCCCCGACCAGCCAAACCATGCGTATCCACAATTAAATACGCGTTTTGTGTATATATTTTAACCAGGGGGGAAATGTGGCTTTAAGGATGATTTTTGCTGTTTGTATGCTGGCGGGTGCCGGGGTTTGTTTTTCGGAAACGAATGCATTGCCGGTTGAGGTTCAATCCACACGTGTGACCGTGGTCCAGCCCACGCCGGAAATTGTGATTTCGGCGTCGCGCTGTGAAACCCTGCTACAGGCCTCCGCCGACATGGTTCAGGTGGTGGACCGCCGGGATATCGAGGAAAGCCACCCGTTTAAAACCGGGGAAGCGCTCGAATATGCCCCCGGGATTGGCACCTCGACCGGTACCGGCAGCGGGCTGCCCAAACGTACCGTGGTGAGCCTGAACGGCTTGCCGCCAAACTATACCCTCGTTCTGCTGGACGGCGTACCGCTGGTTACAGAGCATATCCACACGGGACAGAACATCGAATTCATCCCACCGGAAAGCATCGGCAGCATCGAAATCATGCGCGGGTCGGCTTCGGCCCAGTACGGCAGCGACGCCATCGGCGGCGTGGTCAACATTATCACCCGCAGGAGTACGGACCAGCCGGGCGGAAGCGTGGGCATGTCGGTGGGAAGTTACGACACCTATTCAAGCCACTTCAGCGTACTCTCGCCGCTCAGCGACGGAGTTCGCATCTCCAGTTTCCTGAACTTCGAAAAAAGTGACGGGCTCCCGTTGCTGGCCCCCGCGCACCGGATCGGCCAAACGGGTTATGAACGCCTTAATTTCTACAACCGGATCGATATGGATCTCTCGGCCAGCACTCGCGCCTACCTTTGGCTCAACGGGGTAAAGAACGAAATGGAGTGGAGGGGGGATCTTACAGACAGCCTGCTGCTGACCCCGGTGGCCGGAATCGTTCAGCAGCTCAATCCCGATCTTTCGCTGTCGGCCCAGGTATCCTATTCCGACTGGAACGCCGACCTGAACGAGGAACGCAACAAGCTGCTCAAACCCGAAGCGTACCTCAGTTGGGACGCGAGCGACGCCCATACGCTGATGGTGGGTGGCGACTATCGGTACAACACCTTTGAACGCGTCTCGGTAGACGCTCCCGACCAGTACGGCTACGGTCTTTTTGTGCAGGATGAGTGGAGTGCATTTGACACGCTGAGTGTGATGACGGCCGTGCGGTACGATGAGGTGGAGGATATCGAGGGGGCGGTGAGTCCGAAAATCTCCGTGCTGTGGCTTCCCGTCGACCGGGTCGGTCTGCGGGCTTCCGTGGGGCGCGGTTTTCATGCGCCGACATTGCAGGAACTTTATGAAGAGGGTTACGGACACGGCGGCAGCGCCTACCGCTTCGGCAACCCGGATCTCGATCCGGAATACAGCACCACCTACATGGTTGGACTGGAGCTCGAGCCCGTCGATGCGCTGCAGCTGATGGTCAACGGGTTCTACACCGACTTCAAGGATATGATCGTGCCGGTCTACCAAGGCCCGTGGGTGATGGATCCCACCATCGATGTCTGGGAACGCACCAACATTAAAAACGCCGAGGTCTACGGGGCCGATGTCAGCTTCCGGTTGCAGCTCAGCTCGCTCTTCCGACTAGACGGCGGCTACACCTACAGCGACAACGAAGACCAGGACACCGGTCACCAGCTCCCCTACAGCCCCGGCTCCACCACCTACGGCAAACTTGTTTTCACCGAGCGGATCAAGGGGGTGGATGTGACCGCCTTCGCCGGAATACGCGCGGCCTTTAACCGCGAAGCCTGGAACTGGAAGCCCGTTGCAGGCGTGCCCCCTGGAAACCCGGACGGGCTTACCAC
>JAIPIO010000044.1 GCA_021734595.1 Kiritimatiellales bacterium
CCACAGCATTGTTTAACGCCGGAACGGCGCACTGATTCTCAACGCCCCCGTTCGAGCCGCAGCGCATTGCGGAACGGAAGACCGGCATCCCGTATTTTCAACTGAGTTGTTTCAATATCGTACTTGATGCGGTGCATCGAGATTGTGCGCGCCTCCAGATCATAAATCACATAGGCGGTGAGCGGATTATGGTCACGCGGTTGCCCGACGCTGCCCACATTTATCAGATACTGTAATCCCGGCTGAATACGCAGCTCATCGTAGAAACCTTTTTCGATCGTCCGCCCCTTGATAAATGCCAGCGGAACATGGGTATGGCCGAAGAAGCAGATCTGGCTGAACTGGTTCCGGAAACTGTCATCCGCGGCTTTGCTCTTGAGGATATAACTCCAGCGATGCGGATTGTTCAGGGAACTGTGCACCAGCGTGAAATCCTCTACATCGGCGATCACCGGTAGCCGCCTCAGGAATTTCCGGTCCAGTGACGACAGGGCTTTACGGGTCCACCAAATGCTGCGCTGGGCATTGGGTGTGAACAGTTCCATATCTTCGTTGCAGCTGGCATAGTAGTCGTGGTTGCCCTGCACGACCGTGCAGTCCAACTCCCGGATTTTATTCAGGCAGGCCTTGGGATCGGCGTTGTAGCCAACCACATCACCCACACTGGCATAGTGGGTGACACCCCGTGCCTCGGCATCCTGCAGCACCGCCTGCAGCGCCTCGAGGTTGGCGTGAATATCCCCTAAAATTGCATATTTCATAAAAAAGAAATCCCGAACGTTTCAAATTCACCGGTGGCGGGCAGCCATGTCACCTTTTCGCTACTAATATGACGTCCCGCAGAGGAATTTCGGACACCGTTGAGAAAATTGATCAATTCATCCTGCTCGCCTTCCGCCACCAGCTCCACGTCGCCGTCGAAGCAGTTACGGACAAATCCAGTCACCTGGTAGTGCTCGGCGGTATGCCGGGTGGTGTAGCGGAATCCCACGCCCTGAACCCTGCCGGAAAACAGAACGCGCATCCGTTTCGCATGATCCTTACTCATCATGCATTGTTTATAACGAAAATGTTCCGAGCACGCAAACTTCCAATGGTTGGAAACATAACACGGGAACTATCCATCCTTTGAAAGAACCTATGTTGAACGTTCCAACCATTGGAAACTGTTTTCCGGGAGTTGGAAAAGGATCACTAATCCTGAACGGAATATGCTGAACGGAATATGCTTGAGCGATTGTATGCAGTACATAGACTGTTCTGTTACAAGCGACTGCAATGCAAAGGCGATAAGTTGATGTTATGAAAATGATCCGGTTCATTTTTCTGATTTGGGGGACTGCGGTTCTGACCGCCCGTTCGGTGGTGGTGTTTAATGCAGATTTTAATGCATCGCCGGTGAGCGCATACACCAACGGGGGTAGCGCATCGCACGCGGATATTGCGGCGGGCACCAGCGTCGGCAGCTGGGGCGGTCTGCCGGACGATGAAATCTACATTTACCAAAACACGTCCGGTGATGATCATGCCCTGCTGGTTGACGGTACGTGCTATCATAGTGATGGCTACAACCTGACTCTGGCGCTCACCCTCAACTTCACGAACAACCTTCAGCTTACCGACGCCTCGTTCAGTCTGGGCTTCAAGAATTTACGGGCGACACCGACCGGAAAGAATTTTCAAATACTTGGATACGATCATCTCGACAAGACGGTTTTCCAGTATCAGCTGAGCTGCGACACCACCACAACCGGCCTTCTCAGACGCGTTATGGTATGGGATGCCGGGATTCAGGATTATGTGCCGTATGCCGGTGGCGCAGATGGCGAGCTTCCCCGTCAGTTTATACAGAATGATACAACGATTGTTCCGTTTGTATACGATGCCGCATTCGGCCATGTGGATATTGCCGTGGATATGACCGCAACGGGCTATACCCTCATGCTGGTTGACGGTGCCACCACCAACTGGATCACGCCCGAAATCGTTTTTTCAGATCCAGCGGCCACTAACCTGGCGTATGTAAAGATTCTCGGAAACAACGGAAATCCGGATGCCAAGGCCGGTTCGTATTTCGATAACCTGCGCGCAGAGGGGTTGGTCACCAATATCGTTGATTATTATAAATTTCCCGCCACGGCCACTGCCTCGGTTTATCAGGATGGAAGTGTAAACGAAAGCACGCTGACAAACATTTCCATCATGCGTGTTGGGTATGTGCCGGCCTCCTCCAACGCCTTCTCAGCAGTCGCCAGTTTTGACATGCAGGAGGTGCAAGCCGCACTCGGTGATTTAGAACTGGTTTTCGATGCGGTCTGTTCGCTGACAGGATCGGCCTTGCAGGATTCAGCCAATGTCGGTGGCGGCGTGGGGTTGGATATGTATTTCCTCGGGTTTTATAATGAGCCATCACCGGCGGACGCCAACTCGCCCGCCGCCGCCTTCCATTATGTTGGAGAGCACGATACCAACTACCTCAGAATCACTGACCATGCAACCGATAAGTCCGCGTTCACGGTCGACGGCACCAATACATCCTATACCAGCCCGAACCTGATTTATGCCTTCCGCACCTACAATCCGTCCATCCACGGTCGCTACGCCCATTTCAGGATCAGTGCTGATTCACCGATCACCCCGACCGGCGGCGGCATTGACCGGGGCTTTGATTTTTATTCGGCCACCGGTGCTTCACCGCCGAAACTCATATTCTCGACCAAGGCGGAATATCTCAACATGCCGCCGGATGATGGGGTCGGCAACGAAAGCCTGATGCAGACCGGCAAGCTTCCCGATTCGGCCACCGGCGTGAATTTTGTGATGATCTATATCGACGACCTGAAGCCGATCGTCGGGTATGAAAGCGAGGACGCAAAAAACTTTCTCCAGCGCATTTATCCGGATCCGGCCAAGCGGGCCCAGATGTCCGATTTGCTGACCCCGAATATGAACCGGCTCGCCGATGAGGGTGTCGCCTTTATGCGGGCCTACTGCCCGTCGACGGTATGCTGTCCGTCGCGAACCGCCGTGATGAGCGGCTATCGCCCGCATGTGTCGGGGGTCTACGGAAACTATAATTATGATACAACCCCCCCGGCGGAAATTCCCCTGAAGGTTTTCCGCGAGTCGCATTACCCGTGGCTCAATGGTGTGATCACCATGACGCAGAACCTAGTGTTGCAGGGCTACTATGCGGCGGGCTCCGGAAAAATCTATCACAATAGCGTGAGCCGTTATGAAACCGTGGGTGGTAAAAAGATTCTGGAACATGACCAGGCCGATATCCGCTTTTCGTGGAACCAGTGGCTCAACAGCTACACGCTCCCGGAATATGAGTTGAGAACGGGTCATGACGTTTCCTATTACGCGCCGGTGGATTCAGAATATTCCATTCCCGGCACCGATTATATTTTTGGTAAACATGCCGGTGACTTCGAAGCGCAGAGTGATTACCGCCGCGCCGACTTTACAGCCAGGCTGTTGGAGCAGGGGAGCGTCACTTATAATGACAGTATAGCCGGGCGTGACAAAACCTTCACGCTGCCAGAAGGGAAACCGTTCTTCCTTGCCTGCGGAATTTTCAGGCCGCACCTGCCATTTTATACCACCTCCGATAATTTTGCCGGTATTGACCTCGAGGATATTGCGGTGGACATGGACTTCTACGACGAAATTCTTGCCGACGGGGATGATCTGCAGGGCACCGCACTCACCTGGTATGACAACGGGGCTATGCAGGATCTGTTCGACCATGCAGTCGTAACAAACGACACCGATGGTGACGGGTTGGTCGATTCCGATGAAAACGGCGATGGATTCACCGATACGAATGATGAAGTCAAGCTATGGGCGTGGAAAACCATCATCCAGCACTATCTGGCCTGCGTGCGTCATGCGGACCGTTGTGTCGGGCGCGTGCTGGAGGGCATTGATAATAGCGGTCACGCAGATGACACCGTCGTAATTTTAATCAGCGATCATGGCTGGTTTTTCGGCGAAAAGAACCGGCTGAGCAAAACACGTCTATGGGACGAGGTTTGTCAGATTCCGATGATCATCAAGGATCCGACGCGGCCGCAAAGCGCAGGGAAACGCTGCTACCGCACCGTGTCGCAACACGACCTCTATCGGACCCTCGCGTCGCTGGCCGGGGTCGGTGCGCCGCCTCATGCGGCGGGGCGCGACATCAAGCCGCTGCTGGACGATCCTGTCACGCCGTGGAACATTCCGGCACTGACAACCTATAATGAAGGAAACCACTCCATTCGCACCGAGGAATACCGGTATATTCAGTATGGTTTTAAAGAAGGAATTCCCAGCGATCCTGCCGACCCTGGCGAACTCTATGACGACGATGTTGATCCGGAAGAGTTCAACAACCTGATCAACGATCCTTCTTATACCGCCGTTCGGTTGGATCTGAATAGTAAACTGGAAACCGCTTTGAACGAAGAAACCTTTGCCGGTGAAAGAAAGGCGACACCGAAAAACTGGAGACACGGCTATTTCGGTAGTGCGAAAGGTGCTGGAGAGAGTACCGACACGGGCGACCCGGACAGCGATCTGATTCCCAACTATGCCGAGTATCTCTTTTTCACCGATCCGCTGGCGGCAGACACGCCGGTCAGACCAACCATGACCATCTCCAATTCCGCAGCAACGCTGGAATTCCGGTCCCGCTCCGACACCGGTACATATGAATTCCATCTGGAATACAATGACGACCTGATGCACCTGCTCAACTGGACACCCGTCTGGAGCCTGGCACCCGGCGGCACCCCTACGGATGTCATTGAAACGGATTCCAGCGGCAACGTCAGAATCCAGGTATTGGAAAACCTGTCTGGCCAAGGCTTCTACCGCTTCTCGGTGCAGGAGCCTTAATTACGGCTTAAAAGGTTAAAGAGATGGCGGAGAGAGAGGGATTCGAACCCCCGGAGGCTTGCGCCTCTCCGGTTTTCAAGACCGGCGCCTTTAACCACTCAGCCATCTCTCCGTTTGAAGTGGCGCAATGTATAAATATGACTCGGGTTTAGGCAAGGCCTAATTGTACTAATCAGGAAATCTCCGCCAATTCTTTTTCCCGCTATTCACTCGAACCGGTTTCGGCAGTTGTCTATTATCTCTTGTATAGGACGTCTTGTATTCAACGGAAGGCAAACGAAAGGAACGATTATGAAACGGTTTTTGGTTTTGGTGATTATCGGGATGGTCATTTCTCCGGCAGTTGCGCAGGCACAGAAGAAAAAAAGCAAGAAACCCGAGGCCCCGTTCAGTTGGGTGAACCCGCTTCCGGCAAACAAGAGCTATCCCGGTCTGAAGCACGCGACCTTCAAGAGCCCGTCGATGGGCATTGACGTTGGCTACTGTATCTATCTTCCGCCTAAATATGAAAAGACCAAAAAGCGTTTCCCCGTGGTCTACTATCTTCACGGTGGCCGACCGGGCAGCGAGCTCAAGAGCATCCGCATGGCGGAGATCTTCCACAAGTACATCAGCGAAGGTGACATTAAACCGATGATCTATGTGTTTGTGAACGGCGGCAAGGTGAGCCATTACAACATGCCGGATATGGACTCGATGGGCGAAGACGTTTTCGTGAAGGAGCTGATTCCGCATATTGACAAAACCTACCGCACGGTTGCGGAACGCAAGGGCCGGGGCATCGAAGGCTTTTCGCAGGGCGGGCGAGGAACAACCCGGATCATGTTTGAATATCCCGAGCTTTTCTGCTCCGCCGCACCTGGGGGATCTGGCTATGCTTCGGAACTGACGGTTTCGGAAAACGACGGATATGAAAACCCCAAACTCCGCTTCCAGCCGGGCGCCAACGCCTACGACCGCGCGCGGAAGTACGCGAAGAATCCGAAGCGGCCTCAACTGCCAATCATGATCCATGTGGGGACTGCGGGATTCAACTATGAAAACAACCTGGCCTACATGAAGTTCCTTGATTCGCTGAAAATTCCATACGAAAAAACCATTGCCAAAGATGTGCCGCACAGTGCCAGCGGTATCTATGAGAAGGTCGGCCCGGTCATTATGGAATTTCACGAAAAGAACTTTAAGAGTGCGCGGTAGGCCGGGATCATGAAAATTGTTTGGCCAGAAGTGCGCGGCATGAGCCATCCGATACCGTTGGACTCTATTGTTTTTCCTGTGCCCCCGCGGATTCTCGTCATGGCGCCGCACCCGGACGACTTCGATGCAGCCGGGGTGACGATGAAGTTTTTCCACAAGCTGGGCAGCGAAATCAGTCTGTCCGTGGTACGGACCGGCGGCGGGGTGGAGGAGTCGTACTGTTCGCCGCCCACACTGGAAAACATGGCGCGCATCCGCGAAGCGGAACAGCGGCGAAGCTGCGCGTTCTTCGGTCTGCCGGCCGAACGGCTGGTTTTCATTGATCCCGAGCCCGGTGAAGCGGAACTGCTCGACACGCCTGGAAACCTGGAAAAGCTGGCGGCAGTATTCAACGCCTGCCGCCCGGATCTCGTTTTTCTGCCGCACCGGAACGACACCAATATCGGGCACCTCAGCGTATATTCCATGTTCCGGAAACTGGCAGTGCAGGCAACGTTTCCGCTGATAGCTTTTCTGGTTATCGATCCGAAGACCATTTCCGCCCGAACCGATCTCTACCTGCCGTTTGATCAACAGCAGGCCGACTGGAAAGGCGAGTTGTTACGCTTTCACGACACCCAGCACCAGCGCAACCTGAACACGCGCGGGCATGGAATCGATGATCGCATCCTGAATGTAAACCGTCAGAATGCGATTAAACTCGGCTTGGATTTGGCATGCGCCGAGGCATTCGAGCTTGAATTTTACGATGCTACGGAAGGGGCGAACTGATGCCGCACGCAATAAAACCGGCGATGATGTTTTCTTTGTTGGTTGCCTTGGCTGCGTCCGTTTGTGCGTCGCCGGAAAAAACATTCCAAGCATTGGAAACCTACCTGGAAAAAACAGCGGTCTATACCGGCGGCACGGCAGCAGTGCCAGTGCCGGCAGAAGTCTTCAAACGCCGCGACCCCGAAACCAAGTTCGGCAGTTTCGTATATTCGATCAACCGCAGGAGCGGCAAGCTGTTGAGCCCCGGGCAGGCGAAGGCCATGGATGCGGTGATTGAAAAGCACAAGGCGGATAAAAACCGCTATCACGATGAGCGCAACAGCGTACGCTGCCGTTTTTTGGTCTGTATGTGGGAATATGCCGGTGCTTCGAACTCCAAAGCGAAATTGAAGCGCAAGGAACTGGAACAATGGTTTGAACTGTGGATGGCGTGGCGCCTACAGGAGAACATGGTGTCGTACCACTTTGCCGCGGACGCGTGGAATGTTCTCGATGCGGAACAGCGGCAAAAGCTCCTGGCAGGGGAGTGGGATGAATACGTTAAGAAAAACACGGGACATACCCGCCTCTACCGGGCCGACAAGCTGGTGCGGCAGGCGCTGGGTGCGCCGAAAGACAAAGGCCGGTTTGAGAATGTTTCCAATGATTGGAAACCGAAGTTTGACGCTGCACGCGAAGGATTCATGGAGCATGAAGTCCGCGAACGCCGCATCATGTTTTCGCAGGATCTGATCGATGAGCAGATGATTGCCGGTGCATGGCAGGAACAGGTGCCCGTCTGGCACAAAATGTTCATGACGGAGTGCGATGCGGTCCGTGATTTATGCCAATCATCCTATTCCATGAAAGATTCAGCCATAAAGGCCAAGCTTGAAAAGACCATCGCCGACATAAACCGTCAGATGCTGGAAAAATACCAAGCGGCCGGCGAGCTGCACAACCTGCCGGGCGTGTCTGGCCCGTAAATGTCCCGACACCATTTCCAATGTCTGGAAACATGGAAGGCGGTATTTTTAAAGACTGGAAAGTAATTTACAAGTGCTGGAATATTTTCCGCCTGACGCATAGTCGATTATTTTGCAAAACCCCATTGTTTGCAGTGCATCCAAGCTAAAACCCGAGAAATACTCGTGGCGAATAATTGTTTGATTGGGGTTGCACCGCGCCACATTGTTCAGTATAAATTGAACACTATGAATGCAACAACCGAGAAGAGGGCGATGCTCAGCGCGCTGGAACGTGAGGTGATCGAACTGTTTGTCCGGATGGCGGATGTGCTGAGCCTGCCGCGATCCGTGGGTGAAATCTACGGTCTGCTGTTTATTTCTCCCGAGCCGCTGTGCCTCGATGACTGCCGTTTGAAGCTGAACATCAGCAAGGGTTCAACCAGTCAGGGCTTGCGGATCCTGAGGTCGTTCGGTGCCATCCGGACGGTTTATATTCCCGGCGACCGGAAAGATTATTTCGTGGCCGAAACGCAGCTGCGTAAAATGGCGTCGGGGTTTGCCAATGAACAGATTCAGCCGCATGTGCGCAACGGCAAAGAGCGCCTGATCCAAATCAAGAAGCTGCTGAACGAACAATCCCCCGACGAAGGCAGGGAAATCCTGCAGGAACGCATACAGACGCTGGAAAATTGGCAGAAACGCACCAATCAGATGTTGCCACTGGTTTTGAAACTCATCCAAAACTGAAATCGCTCGTATGAATACCGATTCTGAACAGTTATCCAGTCCTGATGCCCGCTGGTATTGTGTGCGTTCCAAGCCCAAACAGGAACGGATGGCGGTGGGGGCGCTGCAGCGGCTTCCCGGTATTGAGGTGTACTGTCCCTTCATCCGTTTCCAGCGCAATACAAAGCGCGGGAAAGTCTGGTTCCAGGAGGCCATGTTCCCTGGATACCTGTTTGCGAGGTTTGATCTGGGGGAGCAGCACCGGGCGGTTGCTTATTCGCCGGGCGTTCTGAATATGTTGAAGTTTGACGGGATTTACATGGAAATCCCGGAAGCGATCATTGGACTGCTCCGTGATGAATCCGGCGGTTCCGAAAAGATTATCGAGGCGATCGCGCCGTTCGAAGTCGGGGAGGAAACGACGATCCTCGACGGCGGGTTGCGCGGTCTTAAAGTGATTGTTACAAAGTTGATTCCCGCGAAGGAGCGGGTGCGGGTGCTGATGGAACTGCTGGGAACCGTTGTGGAGGCGGAGTTCCCGGAGAGCGCCCTTGAACACCGCAAGCGCCATCCAATGGCGGCGGTCTAGGCGTCGACAGCGATAGCCGAAAACAGAATATCCGAATGGATGTTCATGTACATTTTAGGGATGCATGGAAGGTTTCAGCCCGGAAGCGGCTGATCGACCAAGGGCGGTAGCGTAGCATGATGGGGTTCTTATGTGTGGAATAGTTGGATATTTTGGAAAGCGCAATGCGGCGGAAATTCTGGTGGACGGTCTGCGGCGGATGGAATACCGGGGGTATGACTCGTCCGGCATTGCCTGTCTGAAGGATGGGGTGATCCGGGTGGTCAAAACGCCGGGGAAAATAAAGCTGTTGCGTGACAAGGTCGATGCCAGTTCCGACGAGGCGCTACGCACGGCCACCGTGGGTATCGGCCATACGCGCTGGGCCACCCATGGTGCTCCGAACGAAATAAACGCCCACCCGCACACTGATTCCTCCGGTAGATTTGTAATGGTGCATAATGGCATCATCGAAAACTACCGCGAAATTAAAAACGGCCTGGCCCAGCATGGCATAGCGTGTGTTTCCGAAACGGACAGTGAAGTGCTGGCTCAGCTCATCGCCTACTGCTACAAGGACAACCTGGAGAAAGCCGTCAGCGAAGCGTTGCAGAAGGTCAAGGGCACTTATGGGATCGTGGTGATGACCGACCACGAACCCGGCAAGCTGGTTACCGCCCGTTGCGGCAGTCCGATTGTGATCGGGCTGGGGAAGGACGAAACCATCATTGCCAGCGACGCCGCGGCGATTATTCCCCACACCCGCGATGCCATGTATCTCGAAGATTACGACATGGCGGTCGTCACGGCCGACGGCGTGCGGATGTTCGATCTGCAGCATTCGCCGGTCAACCGTGAAGTGACGGCGATGGACTGGGATGCCGATGCCGCCGAAAAAGGCGATTTCGCTCATTTCATGCTCAAGGAGATGTTTGAACAGCCCGATGCCATCCGCAATGCGATTCGCGGGCGGCTCGATTTCGAGATGGGTACCGCGATTCTGTCCGGGCTCGACTTTTCGCCGCGCGACGCCGCGCAAATCAGCCGCGTTCTGATTGTCGGGTGCGGTACCTCCATGAACGCCGGCATGGTGGGCGAATATGCTTTTGAAGAGATGGCGGATCTGCCGGCGGAAGTCGAGCAGGCCGCCGAGTTCCGCTACCGCAATCCGATCATCACGCCCCACGACTTGGTGGTGGCCATCAGCCAGTCCGGCGAAACGGCCGACACGCTGGCGGCCGTGCGGGAGGGCAAGCACAAGGGCGCGGTGGTGGCCGGAATCTGCAATGTGGTCGGTTCGACGATTGCACGCGAAACCGGACGCGGGGTCTATCTGCATGCCGGTCCGGAAATCGGGGTGGCCTCCACCAAAGCCTTCACCTGCCAGGTGGCGGTGATGTTGATGATGGCGGTCAAGCTGGCGCGCGGGCGCCGGATGACCCGCCACCATGGACAGGAAATTTGCCGCTGGATCGAGCGCCTTCCGGAACTGGTGGAGCAAGTGCTCGAACAGAACGATGCCATCAAGGCGGTGGCTGAAAAATATGCCGGTACGGAAAACGCATTCTTTATCGGGCGCGGTTATCTCTTCCCGGTGGCGATGGAGGGGGCGCTGAAGCTCAAGGAGATCAGCTACATCCATGCCGAGGGGTATCATGCGGCGGAGCTCAAGCACGGTCCGATTGCCCTGCTGCAGGAAAACACGCCCATTGTCGCGCTGCTGAACAATATTCCCGGCAAGGAGAAAACCATCGGCAACGCCGAAGAGTGCAAGGCGCGCAGCGCCCCGGTGATTGCGGTGGTGAGCGAAGGGGATGAAGGAATTGCGGCGGAATTCGACGACATGATCGTGGTGCCGGATTGCCCGCCCTGCATTGCGCCCATACCGACCACCGTCGCCCTTCAGCTGCTGGCCTACCACATCGCCGCCGCGCGCGGTTGCGAAATCGACCAACCCCGCAACCTTGCAAAATCAGTGACGGTGGAATGATGGATGTTAAGGAAAAAAGTGCATGGGACCGCGCGCTAGAGTCCGGCATCGATATGTCTCTGGTCGAGTCCAACCTCCGATTAAGCTTTGGTGAACGACTGCACCGGCATGATGCTGCACTGAACACCATGCTGAAATTGCGGCAGGCGGTAAAAAGACGAAATGAAAGAACTGACTGATATTCTGTCGTTGCTCGCGAAGCACCATGTGGATTTCGTTGTGGTGGGTGGTTATGCCGTTGCCGCATACGGAAGCGCACTCGTCACGCAGGATATCGATATCTGCTGCGATTTTTCCGCCGACAACCTGATGCGGCTTCAGCAGGCACTGGAATCGAATAATCCGGTTCATCGAATGACTGCCAAGCGGCTGCCGCTGGTTTTGACGCCTGAGAAGTGCAAAGGATTGAAGAACCTATATTTGGATACGGATAATGGACAGCTTGACTGCCTTGGGTCTGTCTTGGGCATTGGTAATTTTGAAGCGGTGAAGCGGCGCAGCATCGTGGTTGACATCGACGACTTCCAATGCCGATTGATCGATTTGGCTGCGTTGATAGAAGCAAAGAAGGCGATGGGACGTCCGCGTGATCTGGCGGCTGTCCAGGAATTGGAAGCTATAAGGGAAAAGCTACTGAACAATTGACGAAATAAGACAAGGATGGGTTCCCCGCTTCCTTGAATTGATGGAGTAAACCATGAAAAAAGCATTGATTACCGGCATTACCGGGCAGGATGGATCGTATTTAACCGAGTTGCTGCTGGCCAAGGGCTATGAAGTCCACGGAATTATCCGGCGGATAAGCACGTTCAATACGGGCCGGATCGACCACCTCTACAAAGACCTCCATGAAGGCGGCGCGAAAATGATCCTGCATTACGGGGATATGACGGATTCAAGCAATCTCAACCGGTTGATTGAAAAGATTCGCCCGAATGAAATCTACAACCTGGCCGCGCAGTCGCATGTGAAGGTCTCTTTCGAGGTGCCGGAATATACGGCTGAAGCCGATGCGATCGGGGTGCTGCGGATTCTGGATGCGATACGGGAAAGCGGGATCAATGCCCGGTTCTATCAGGCATCGACCTCTGAACTTTTCGGCAAGGTGATGGAAGTCCCGCAAACGGAAACGACGCCGTTTTATCCGCGATCGCCCTATGGAGTAGCCAAGCAATATGGCTACTGGATCACCAAGAACTACCGCGAGTCCTACGGCCTGCACGCCAGCAACGGAATACTCTTCAACCATGAGTCGCCCCGTCGCGGCGAAACCTTTGTGACCCGCAAGGTCACGATGGCCGTGGCGCGTATCCATCGGGGGCTTCAGGAGTGCTTCTACATGGGGAATATCGATGCATTTCGCGACTGGGGATACGCGCCTGATTTTGTGGAGATGATGTGGATGATGCTGCAGCAGGATGAGCCGGATGATTATGTGGTTGCCACCGGGGAGATGCACACCGTCCGGGAATTCATTGAAAAGGCCTTCGCGTGTGTGGGTAAAACCATCGAGTGGCAGGGTGAGGCCGAAAAGGAAACCGGCATCGATACCACGACCGGCAAGACCGTGGTGCGCATTGATCCGAAATACTACCGTCCGTCCGAGGTTGATCAGCTGCTCGGCGATCCGTCCAAAGCAAAGCGGCAGCTGGGGTGGGAACCGACGGTAAAGTTTGAAGAGCTGGTGCGGATCATGACCGACGGCGATCTGCGCCTGCTGGATAATCCGGAGTATGAAACCGGATTTTGATTTATTCCAGCGTCTGGAACAATCAGCGACTGCGGTTTCCAATGCCTGGAAAATGCGCTGCGGAAAGTTCCAAAGGTTGGATGGCGCTGGCAGAATAGATTCCAACGTTTGGAAATGGGCGTTCATGTCTGAAGGAAAGCGGGATACCAAATGAAAATACTGGTTACAGGGGCACTTGGATTTGCGGGTCGGCATCTTACCCGCGAACTGGCGGCGGTCGGGCATGAGGTCGTCAAACATGACGTGCAGTATGAGCCGGACTGCTATTACAGCGACCTGCGGGACAAGGATTCCATCGCCAAACTCGTGCAGCGAATCAAGCCGGATGCGTGTGTGCATCTTGGCGGCATCGCGTATGTACCGATGGGATGGACCGACCCGGAACTGGTCTTTTCCGTCAACCTGATGGGAACGTTGAACCTGCTCGAAGCGTTCCGGCACGCGCAGCCGTCCGCCCGGATTCTGGTCGTTTCCTCGTCGCTGATCTACAAGGAGGCGCAGGGCGGGGAGCTGCTGGACGAGAATGCCTACATGTATCCGCCGGACATCTATGCCATTTCAAAAATCGCGGCCGACCTGACCGGACTGGGCTACGCGGAACGCTACGGCATGAACGTGATGACGGCGCGGCCGATCAACCATGCCGGACCGGGGCAGTCGCCCTCGTTCGTGACCTCCGCCTTTGCGATGCAGCTCAAGCGCATCGCGGAAAGCGGGCAGCCGGGGACGTTGCGCGTCGGCAATTTGGAGAGCCGGCGCGATCTGGTGGATGTGCGCGACGTGGTGAGAGCCTACCGGTTGCTGATTGAAAAGGGAACCGCCGGCGAAGCGTACAACATTGCTTCCGGCAAGCTGTGCAGGATCGGGGATGTCTTGGACGACCTGTGCGCAATCGCGGGCGTGAAACCTGACATCGAAGTGGATCCGGACCTGTACCGTCCGACCGATGCGTCGCCCAGCATGGATATCGGCAAGATCACGGCGGCCACCGGTTGGAAGCCCGAAGTGCCGCTGCAACAGACGCTCCACGACCTGTACGAGAGTATTCAGATATGAGGCCGTTGTCATCGCAGTCACTCATGATCAATTTAAGGCAATGAGCGGAATAGAACCGAACGCTTTGTGCTCTGATCCCTGTGTGATTTACAACATTAAGAATGTTTTGCTAAGGGGCTTGGTCGATGCGAGATTGTAGGTCGTATTCGTTGGTGGCGGATACGATGGCCGGCCATGCTTTGATTACAGAATACGGTTGTTAATAATTTGATCTGCGGTTGTCGCTGATATCAGACTTGGGAGATCACTACTTTAAATCAAACAAAAGTAGAGCGCTGGTTAAGATTGGCTTGACCGTGAAAGCATGTGTCATGGAAAACACATTCCGTTAGGGTGTTTCTGAGTACTAAACTCAGAAACTTAGTTAACGACTATAATGACAATCGTTGCTAAATGCTAAGAGCAATAAATGGGAGTGAAACGTATGAATGCAATGCAACAATTTTCAATTAGAAAGAAATATACCACGAATTGCAGAGAGCCTTTTTACGATATAGCGATCCCTTATCTACCTGGAGAAAAAAGCTCGGTCGTCGTAGATATTGGGGCAGGTCATGGTGGATTTTGCTTCCACCTTGAGCTTGCTAAGAAATACGATAATCTCTTTTTGCTTGATGGAAATATTGAAACAGTTTGTCTGCTTCAGAAAGAAAAATTCCATGCAACGCAATACAAGGCTCCTGATCGATTACCATTTGATGATTATGTTGTGGACTTCATTCATTGCAGCCATATGGTTGAGCACTTGTATCCGGATGATCTACATGTTTTTCTCGACGAAATTAACCGAGTGCTAAAGAGGGGGGGGGTATTATTCTTGAGTACACCACTCATGCACTCAGGATTCTATAATGATCTTTCCCATATAAAACCGTATTTCCCTTCTGTTTTTGAACGATATCTCTGTAAGACATCTACCGAACAGAAGACGCAAAAAACAGTCTCGGATTTATACCATGTTGAAGAGCTCGTTTACAGGTATGGTATTGATCGTTCTATTGAGTGGGGCGCTGAAAACGGTGTTCTCAATTTCGTGATTGTTGGCACATTCAAATTACTACGGATGTGCGGCATCAACAAATACAGAAAAA
The DNA here is from genome assembly GCA_021734595.1 of Kiritimatiellales bacterium. Lineage (GTDB taxonomy): Bacteria > Verrucomicrobiota > Kiritimatiellia > Kiritimatiellales > Pontiellaceae > JAIPIO01. Next base: position 14,981 of record JAIPIO010000044.1, read on the forward strand.
CGGGTTTCAGCATGATGCTAAGGAAAAGTTAAAGTCAATATTAGTCAGCGTTTCACTCTCAACAATATATCAGCAGCTAATGCGAGCAACATTTCGATTCGATGAAAATACTTGATCGGCAAACCTTGTTTGAATCACATCATCTGAATCGTGATCTGGCACATACATCCGTCCGGGGCGGGATGACCACTATGACCTCCCAAGGCTTGCAGTTTGCCCTGACCATCGGTAGTACGGCGGTGCTTGCCCGCCTGTTGACCCCTGCCGACTACGGATTGATCGGCATGGTGGCCGTTATTGTTAATCTTGCGCAGATGTTCAAGGATGCCGGGCTTTCCATGGCGACAGTCCAGAAGGAGTCCATTTCCCATGGCCAGATCAGCACGCTCTTTTGGGTCAACGTTTTAATCAGCATTATTCTCGGCACCGCCATTCTGCTCGGCGCTCCTTTGGTCGCATGGTTCTACAGGAAACCGGAGTTAACGGCAGTCACGGCGGCACTTTCCATATCCTTTGTGCTTGGCGGGTTGACCATACAGCACAAGGCGCTTTTGCAACGTCACATGCGGTTCGGCACATTGGCCGGCATTCAAATCGCCGGACTGGCTGTAAGTATCGCGATCACCATCCTGCTGGCGTGTCATGGCTGGCGATACTGGGCGCTGGTTGGCGGCACATTGGCCCGGGCAGCGGCAGACGTGTTGCTGACTCCATTTTTTTGCCGATGGGTTCCGGGGCGCATGAGAAGAGGAACCGGTGTGCGCGAGATGCTTATGTTTGGCGGTCACATGACCGCATTCAACTTCATCAATTATTTTGCCCGGAATGCCGATAACATAATCATTGGGAAATTCATTGGATCCGAGGCCTTGGGAATTTATTCGCGTGCCTATCAGCTACTCATGTTACCGATTTCCATGGTGTCGGCACCACTAAGTAATGTCGCGGTACCCGCCCTGTGCCGTCTAAATGAAGATCGAACCCGTCTGCATAGATATTATCTGCACATCCTCTATATGTTGAGTCTGGTTGCGAGCCCCATTGCGGGGATCGCATTTCTTGTGAGCCGTGAGATCATTATTATCCTGCTGGGACCGACGTGGCTGCCTGTAAGCGACGTATTCAAATATTTGGCCATTGGCGGATTGTTGCAGCCACTTTACAACACACAGGGATGGTTGCATTTGGCCGTTGGCAGGTCGGACCGGGTGCTTATCTGGGGGCTGATCGGCACCCCGATTATCGTCGGTTCTTTTATTATTGGAATGATTTGGGGAATTAACGGGGTGGCAATCTGCTATTCCTTGGCCATTATTCTCACTACCGTTGGTTCGCTGGCCTATGCCGGGCGAAGCGCCGGATTGTCCTTTTGGAAGATGTTCGGCGCAGTGTTTAGACCGCTGCTGTCGTGTGTCGCCGCAGTTGGCGTTGTCGCCGCTTTGAGCATGTTCATCAGGGATTATTCTCCTGCAGTGTCGATCTTCGCAAAAGGAGCCGGATTTGTTTTTTTTTATGCAACATTCCTTTTTTTGACGTTTAATGGATTTAAACCCATGCAGGATTTGGTGGAGATAGGACGTCTGATAACCTGCCGCAATACTAGTAAACAGGCATGACACGGGCAACATAACGGGAGATTGGCGGGGGCGTTGAAGAGCAGTACCTGTTATCCGTATTCCAGGATCTCCATCTAACCGTTCAGCGTTCGTACCGGGTTCCTGAATTCCGAGCCCATCATTTTTTTTGCCTTACCC